>JBEKYC010000015.1:0-108377 GCA_049511415.1 Bryobacteraceae bacterium
ATGAAGAAGCACGGCACTTACCTGGTGCCGACGCTGTATCTGATTACCTGGATGCGCGAGAGCGGCCACTTGCCGGCAATGTTCCAAAAGAAGATGACGGACGTAAGCGCGGCTGTGCTGGAAAACCAGAAGAAGGCCGTGGCCGCGGGAGTGAAGGTGGCGCTGGGCACGGACGCGGCCGTGTATCCGCACGGGCTGAACGCGCACGAGGTGGAGGTTTATGTGACGCAACTTGGATTGACGCCGCTGGCCGCCATACAGACGGGGACGATTAATGCGGCGGATCTGATGGGCTGGTCCGACCGCACGGGCACGCTGGAGCCGGGCAAGTGGGCGGATGTGATCTCGGTGGCGGGCGATCCGCTGGCGGATGTGCGGACGTTGCAGCAGGTGAAGTTTGTGATGAAGGCGGGGGTCGTGTACAAGCAATAGGCTAGATCGGGTACTCTGAAAACGCGTCGTTTATGGGTTCGCTTATTCTCAATTCCAGAAGTGAGGCAGCCATTTGTGCGATGCAGGCGCGTGGAGACGAGGTCTCTCAGGAGGTTGTTCGGTACGTGCTGTCGTTCGGTTTGCCGGCGCCCGATCAGGAGAGGATGCTGCAACTAGCGGAGCGTTCCGAGTCCGGCGAATTGACGGAGGAGGAAGGGCTGGAATTCGATAGTTATCTGCACGTCGGAAATCTGCTCGCCGTGATGCAATCTAGGGCTAGGGTCGCCCTCGGCCGGGAGGCGCGGAACAAGCCCGGCTCGTGAGTCCGGATCTCATTGGCGCATTCGGCAGCGCGCTGGGCAACGCTGCGAATACTGCCGGCTACCCGCCTTGGCGTATCCTCTCCCATTTCCACGTTGACCATATCATTGCGCGCCAACATGGAGGCGGGACCGAGCTCGAGAATCTGGCCCTGGCCTGTTTACACTGCAACCGGCACAAGGGCCCGAATATCGCCGGGTGGGATTCCGCGACGAGAAAACTTGTCCGGCTGTTCCATCCAATTCGGGTCCTCGCAATCGACGATCCGGATTTCCTTGCGGTCCGGCAGGCGCTCATCGAAGAGCAGGCTTTTCAACGGACTGATGACGATCGGGGGGATCCCGATTACCACCCGTGCGACGAACAGCATCGCACATATGAGCGGGTTATGACGTTTTGCGCGTAGATTCAGGTCATTCCGTCGTGCCGGCCGTGTCATCAGTTTAGCCCCGGCCCGCGCCGGCGTCGATACCTCTCGGTAGTGAACGCGGTATGATGGCCGAATTATGGCTAAAGCAACCAACCCCGTCCCTCCCGGCTTCACCACACTGACGATTCACCTCACCGTGCCAGGCTGCGCCGATTACATCGACTTCCTAAAAGGCGCGTTCCACGCTGTCGAGATCAGCCGCTCGCCCGGACCCGGCGGCAAGCTGCTGCACGCCACCGTGAAGATCGGCGACACCATGCTGATGCTGAACGATAACTTCCCGGAAATGGGAGCGCCACCGATTGCCGAAGGCTTCTGGCCGCTGCGGCTCAACCTGTATGTTCCGGACGCGGATGCCATCTGGGCGCAGGCGCTGGCGCATGGCTGCCAGGTAGTCTTCCCGCTGCAGGATCAATTCTGGGGCGACCGCTACGGCCAGGTGCGCGATCCCAAGGGCTTCATATGGTCGATCGCCACGCACATCGAAGATCTGACTCCGGAAGAGACGCAGGAACGCGGCAAAGCCGCCATGGCGGCCATGGCCGGCCAGTCGTAACGGTCCATCTTACAGAATATTCACCGCCCGCGCCGCCAGCAACGCCACGGTGGTGAACGAGATGGTGGATTGCACCATCATCATGCACTTGGCCCATCGCGAAAGCACCGGCGCGTCGGTGGGCGAAAACGCCGCTATCGCCCAGAGTCATTTGCGGAAACAGGAACGCGCCTTCCGTGTGCCCTTCGCGCATTTCGCGCGCGTGCGGTCCGCCCGCATCCAGCCGCCAATACCACGCCGCAAACACCAAGATGTTCGAGATCCACAACGCCGCCGCCGAGCGCAACAGATCGCGCGGCGATTCCTTGTGGCCGGGCAGAGCGGCGATCAGCAGCACGAGCGACATAATCAACGCCACGGTCACCAGGCCGGAAAGCGCGTAACCGATAGCGCGCGCGACTTCGAATCGGGATAGCCGCTGCAGCGCCGTGGCGGCTACGGAAAGTGGAGCCACCACAGCCAGGAGCAGCCATCCCGGCCCGGGTGTCAATGCCTCGGGGATGGCCCAATAGAGCCCGCACACCGAAAGGAGCGCCATCGCTACCGGCCAACGAGGTTCGTATTGGTTCCCGGATGGATCCGCCATACACTCAGTCTACTGTTTCGCGACGAAATCCCACTCCGCGGACGCGCGTTCCACCACCCGCGGAAGGTCAGCGTTCAGCAGATAGCGTTCTTTGACTAACTCCTGCGCGGCGGTCTGCACCTTACCGAGATACTCCTGTTTGCTGTTGTAACGCTCCTCGATGGACAGGCGCGGATCGCCTGACTTGGCGCGCTCGGCCCCGGTGCGCGCGAAGGGGATAAACGATCCAGTCATGCTATACAGCTCATCCGGCGCGCCGATTTCGGGTGAGCGCAAGTTCCAGCCGGTGTAAGTCGCCAGCGGCACGGAAGTGGCGGGCATGCGGATGCCGGATGTCTCATTACCATCCGCATCCACCTGCGGCAGACGCATGGGAAATGGCCGGCCCACTTTGGGTGGCTCGATGGTGGCGATCCCGGCCGTGCGGAACTCTTCGCCGTAGTCCGCGTGCCAGGCCTGTTGAATAATGGCAGGGAACGCGATGCCTGGGATCTTCGGGAAGCGCACGTCAGTGAGCGGCGTCAGGCTGCCGTCAGCCATCTTCGGATATTGTGACGGCGGCGGTTCCACACCATCTTTCACCCATTGATCCATCGCCACCAGCAGGGCCCGCATGGGCCAGCGCCAGTTGTTGGGATTGGGCAGGTTTTGCGCGTCGCCGCGCTTTGGGGGGAACGCGCTGGGGCCGTGCTGGCATCCGGCAAGGAAATAGATGCGGGTGCTGCGCGGCAGCGGCGCATCATGCTGGCCGTCGATGGTGGTGTGTATCAACGAGGCGGCGCGTCCATAGTATTCGTAAGCCGTATCCGTATAGAAGATCTTGGGCGCCAGCAGAGCCGGTGTGGCGTGCGCCAGCAGGCCATCCGTGATCCCCGTATCCGGGTCGGTCTCCGGCAGATCGGTGAAGGGGAAGATGTCGGTCGGATAAAAGGTATTCAGAAACGGATGCCCGTCGCGCGACGGCTGCGCGAAGCGGTAGTTGAAGCTCCCGCGCCCCGCGCCCGCGACGTGCGCCAGGATACCGTCGAAAACCTTGCGGCCCTTTTCGTCCTGATTGAAGCCGAAATAAACAAATGTGCGCAGAAATCGGCCGCTTTGCGAAACGCCGAAACCATAGGCTTGTTTGATGAAGCTGAAATGATCGCCGAGCACTGTATCGGCGGGAATACCGTATTTGAAAAACGAGATCAGATCGCGCACCGCCGCGGGGCCCAGCCCGACGATTGGCGGATCTTGCGCCGTGTACACGAGCTCGTAAATCCTGCCAGGCTCGAAACCGGCCGGCATCACGACGTGTGAGGAGCTTTCGATATGCCAGGCTTCGCGCGGGACGGTGCGGCGCGGCCCGTCCGCATGATCGCGCATGGTAAGGGTCAAGCCAGGATCGTGCGGATTCGATACTGGATAAGCGATCTGCGCGCGATCCCCCAGCGACTGGCGAACCTCGCGGCGGTCCACGGTGATTTCCGCGCGGACCAATCCACGGATGCCTTTGGCTACGGGCGCATACAGGCGCAGCAAACCAGGGCCGGGGGGCACATCGAACTCCCACCCTAGCCAGACCAGCGTGTAGCCCCGATCGAGCAGGAAGCCGTCGCCGAATTCCCCATCCATGCCGGAACGCGGCGCGCCGGAGAGATCGAACACGTTCAGCATGCCCCGGCCGCCTCGGTTCGACACCTCAAACAGCACCGCATGATTGCCGTGCGCGGGATCACGCGGCTTCAGGCAGTAGAAATCGGCGGAGAACTCCACCAGACCATCCGGGTTACGCGGCGCTTTTGCAATGTCCGCGATGATGCGGTTGGCGGGCAGGTTCGGATCCACCGCGAAGTATGCCTTGCCCACGATGCGTTCGTAAGAACCCGCGGCGAAAGACTTGCCGTCCAGCACGTCGCTTCGCTCGGAAACTTCGATACGGAGGAGCGATGCCGGCAACAGGACCGGCAGGCAAACGGACAGTATCCATGCGCGTTTGAGCATGGGAATATCTTAGATCAATTTGCGCGGCCCAGCGCCAAACTAATCGAAATCTGTGGGCCAGTCCGGATTTCGATAGTGTTCGAAGAAGCGGTGGATCTGCCCGGCTGTAACTCGCGAGACGGACAGCTCCGGGAGTTCCGCCTCGGCGAACCAACTGACGCCGGAGGTTTCGTTACTCACGGCGGCGTCTCCGCCAATCAGCTCGCAGCGGAAGAACAACTTATAAGCATGAAACGCGATGGGGGGATGGCCATGCAAATTGCGGTCGTATGCCGCCAGGAGCTTGACAGCGCGCGTCTGGTAACCGGACTCTTCGCGCGTTTCGCGCGTGGCGGCCTGCGCGGGCGATTCGCCGATATCGGCCCATCCGCCGGGCAGGGTCCAGCCGCCGTCTTCGCGCTCCCGCACCAGCAGGATGCGATCGTCGCCGAAGACGGCCGCGCGCACGTCCACCTTGGGAGTGGCGTAGCCGGTCTGGCATGCGAACAAATCGCGCACGGCGGCAATATCGCAGCCCGCGCTGCCGGCCATCATCTGCGCCGCAATCTCGCGCACGGCTTCATAGCGCTCGCGATCGTACAGGTGCGGGTCGTAGGCCAAGCCGCTCTGCGCGATGCCTTGCAATCGCTGCGCCCAATCCAGCCATTTGGCCTGCATCAATACTCCTTCCAAAACAGCTCGGCGTCGGAGCGGCGCACATAGTTGGCGTCGATGGCGGCGGGGTCCCGCGCCCGTCCGGCTGCCAGTTCCTTTTCTCCGATCCGCGCGATAGCCGCCGCCTGAGCGCGCGGCGCGGTAGTGACCAGCGCCTGCGCGAAGCGGGTTCCAGCCAGCGCCGGCGCAAACGGTTCAAAATCGGTGGCGACAAACTCGATTTCGCAGGCGGGCAACGTTGCCAGCCACTTCGGGAACGGCATTACGGTTTCGGGCATCACGATCCCGCCATCGGCGTCATATACCGCGCCGTAGACCTCGCCGCGGCGCGCATCCAGCACCGTGGCGCGCAAAGGCGCCGCTCCGAAAGTCGCCATGGCGGCCAGATTCGAAACCGCCACTACCGGCCTGCCCGTGGCGGCCGCCAGCCCTTTCACGCAGGCCAATCCTATGCGCACGCCGGTGAACGATCCGGGACCCGAGGCGGCCGCGAAACAATCGATATCCGCAATGTTCCGGCCATGCCGCTCCAGTAATTGCGCCAGGCGTCCGAAAAGAATCTGGCCGAATCCCTCGGGTGAGTGCAGCAGAATCTCGTCCTCGACATCGCCGCCGCGTACCAGGGCCACGCTGCCGAATTCGTGCGTGGTATCCACGCCCAGAATCAGTTGATTCACTTGTTCAGTTGAAAAGTCTTATCGAGGCTGTAGACTTTGCCGTTGGCGTTCATGCCGTAGACGCGCAGATCCATCACGGCCGGATAATTGACCGCGATGTGCGGGGGGAAGCTGAGCGTGCCTTTTTCGCCCGTGCCGAGGACGCGGTATCCTTCGCCATCCACGGTGGTCTCGCCGGTCCACAACCACATCATGCTGCGCGTGGCGCGCGTCTCGCGCTTGAATTTGGCGGCAAAGGCCGGCGGCTTGGATTCGGAAATTTCGATCGGCGCGGGCTGCTCGATTTCGAACGGCACCTTTTGCAGGCTCTGCTCCACCACCTGCATGGCGATGCGGCGCGATTCAAATTTGTAAGACTTCAGCATGCCTACCTTGTGGCCTTCGCGGGATACATGCAGCAGCCAGTCGTGCGAGCGATCCGGCGGCTCGCCATTGAAATGCTCGCCATGAAAGCCCTTCTTGTCCTTGATCTCATCGCCATCCGCGGGATCGATCCAGGACACTTCGTAATTGTGATTTTCGACCAGCAACTCTACCGGACCGGGATTTTCCACGTAGACGATGTACTCGGCCTCTTCGAGCGCCACGGCGCGGCCGTTATCCACGTCGAAATAAGGCTCCAACTCCCAGTGGCGCGCGTTGACGAACAGGTTGTACCAGACGGTCATAGCTTTGACGCCGGGCGCATCCAGATAGCGGGGGTCGGGGGCGATGTTGGCCGCGCCGGCGGTTCCGGTGTTGAAGTAAGTGGGGTAATCGCCATCCATGACTGCGTTCCACAAACGATGGCGAAACGCATCGCTATCGCCGTCGTCCGGTTGCGGTTTTCCGGCGCCCGAATCCTCGCCGGCAAACTTCAAATTCACGAAGGGAGTTGGGAAGAGTTGATGCTCGATGGCGCATACCTGGTCGTTGCCGGTGTGATGCGATACGAAGTCCATCCAGCCGTCGTCCATCAGCGATCCGGATGTGGCGGTATTGGCGCTGGTGCGCGGATGCCCGTATGGGTCGTTCTGCTTGATCAGCGCGCCGAGCTCTTTCATCAGGACGCGGCCGTTGTCGTAGGTTTCAAACGCTTCCAGGCCCTGCCAAGTCACATTAAATGGTGCATAGCGTCCCACGATGTAGTTGACGTAACGCTGGCGCTGCTGCCAATCGGGGAAGAGCCGCAAGAGCTGGTTTTGCGGACCGGCCAGGATCAGGTCGGCCACCATACCCTTCTGGTTCATGTAGCGAATGGCCTGGTCCAGGCGCTGGAAATACTCGGGATTGGGCCGGTCCGGAGAGGTAAATGCCCGCGCCGTTTGATCGCCCGAGGCCAGCACCAGGCCCCGCATGTGGTTGAATTTCTGCGCGGCGCGGGCGTCCACGATGCGTTGGAACAAGGCCGGATCGAGGGTTGCCAGGGGATACAAGGTGTCCCCCATCCACAGGTGCGGCTGATTGCCCTCGGTCCAGGCCCAGTGGTGCACGTTGGCGACGCGCACAAATCCCGGCGCATCGGAAGCCGCCGCGGTGAAAGATCCGCTTTCACCGTCCCAGCGTTTGACGTTGCTGGTGAGGCGCCAGAGCCACTCGCCCGCTTCGGTAGGCGCGAAGCGAATCAGCAGCCGTTGGCCGCCATCCCAGAATGCCGGCAGTTTGAAGGTGTGAAAATGCGGCGATCGGAATTCGGCGTGCAGTTCCACGTCGGCGTACGGATTGGGGTGCGCGGCGGCCTCCTGCGGATTGAGATCGAAGACAAACTCACAGGGCGTGTAGGCCGGCGTATTGTTGCACGTTGCCTGAGCGAACAGGGAGAGAGCGATGCTCGCGAGCAGAAACAGGCGGAGGAGAGGCATCCTTTCTAGTGTAATCTGCGTAGCGCGGACGATTGCGCGTCGAATCTCTGGTAAACTCTGCTAATCGGGATGTCCAAACTGGGGGTCGTGCTGTTTCAGCTTGGTGGGCCAGACTCACTCGAGGCCATTGAGCCATTTCTCTATAACCTGTTCAGCGATCCGGATATCATCGACTTCCCGTTCGCGCGCCTGGCGCGCCAGCCTCTGGCGCGGCTGATCGCTGCCACCCGCGCCCGTCACGTGGCTCGCCATTATGCCGAAATCGGGGGACGTTCGCCCATCCGCGAATTTACGGAGCGGCAGGCGCGCGCCCTGGAAGCCGATTTACGCCGCGATTTCGACGCGCGCGTCGTCGTAGCCATGCGCTATTGGCATCCATTTACCGCGGAAGCCCTGCAAGAAATCGAGTCGCATGCTCCGGCGGATCTGATCCTTTTGCCGCTCTATCCGCAATATTCGCGCACCACCACCGGAAGCAGCGTCAACGAATGGAAACGGCGCTTTCATCCGAATGGTTGGCAGCCTCGCGTGCAGACAATCGGCAGCTTTTATGACGATGCCGCATATATCGAGACACTCGCGGCGAATATTGACGAGGCGATCGGCGGTTTTGACGAACCGGCGGAAGTCGATATAGTCTTCAGCGCGCACAGCGTGCCGATGTCCGTAATTGCCGCGGGCGATCCTTACCAGCGCCACATCGAACGCACCATGGAACTGGTGTGTCAGCTTGGCGGCTGGCCGGCACGACGGCATCTCTGCTATCAGAGCAAGGTCGGCGCGTCCAAGTGGCTGCAGCCTTCCATGCACGCTACCCTGAAGCGACTGGCCGATGCCGGCAGCCGCCGCGTGCTGGTAGTGCCGATCTCGTTTGTCTCCGATCATGTGGAGACCCTGCACGAAATCGATATCGAGCATCGCGCGGAGGCCCACCGTTTGGGTATTCGGGATTACCGCATGCTGCCCGGACTGAATGACTCGCCCCGATTTATCGCCGTATTAGGCGGCCTGGTGCGCGCGTGTATAACTCAAACTTCGCGGGCCGCCGCGCGTGTCTGAAGCAGTACTAATTGCAGGCATTTGTCGTAAAAACAGCGAAAACATTCCGCAATTATGCTAATATTTTCTTATTCCTGAATCGACCGCCTTGTTGTCGGGCGCATCAGGCCAAGGAGACGAGGCCATGAGCAGCGAAGACACGCAAGCCGTTCCCGAAGCCGTCAGGGTACTTCTGGTCAGTCCTTACGATGAGGACCATTTGAACCTGCGTACCATCCTGCGGCATTCCAATTGGCAAACCCACAGCGCCCGTAACCAAACCGAAGCCATGGAATACCTGCGCGGTAATGTGGCCCCGGTCGTCATCTGCGAGACCGATTTGCCCGATGGCTCGTGGAAGGACATGCTGGCGCAGTTCGCCCGTATGGATTGCCCGCCATTTTTAGTGGTCGTCTCCCGGTTTGCGGACGAGCGCCTTTGGTCGGAAGTGTTGAACCTGGGTGCTTATAATGTGCTTGCCAAGCCGCTGAGCACCAGGGAAGTATTTCACGTCATCGGCCTGGCGGCACAGGCTTGGGAGCGTGACTGGAAGCTCCCGCGGCAATTGGCGCGGACCGCCTGAGGATTCCTGCGGCCGCTCTCCAATCCCTTTGGTTTCGGCGCTGCCGATCTGATTGTTTTAGCCTGGTCCGCCCTTCTTATCGCCGGGTTACTGGTAGCCGTACGTTTCGAGTCCCCAGTCCGGGCCTTGGCTGCCCGCACGCGCTGGTGTGTGCTACTTCTTACACTGCTGCCAATTGTTCTGCGCGTGGCATTGTTGCCCCAAGCCCCGCCGCCGCTGCCGCGAACTCCCGATGATTTCAGTTTCGCCTTGCTGGGGGATACCCTGGCGCATTTCCGATTGGCCAATCCGCCGCATCCCATGGCGCGGTTCTTCGAAACGAATTTCGTGCTGCAGGAGCCATCTTATAGCTCCATCTATCCGCTGGGGCAAGGAATCGCGCTGGCCTTCGGACAGTTGGTCTTTCACCAGCAATGGGCCGGCGTGCTGCTGGGCGCGGGTCTGTTCTGCGGGCTGTGTTATTGGATGCTGCGCGTGTGGGTGAGTCCGACAGGGGCGCTGGTCGGCGGGCTGCTTGCCGCCTTTCAATTCGGTCCCTTGCAGTATTGGATGAATACTTACTGGGGTGGATCGCTGGCCGCCGCGGGAGGGTGTTTGATCTTCGGCGCCCTGCCGCGATTGCGCCGGCGGGCGCGCCTACGCGACGCCGCGCTGCTGGGCCTCGGGCTGGCTGTCGAGTGGCTCACGCGTCCGTTCGAGACGATGCTGGTTCTGTTGGGCACGCTCGTTTTCCTGCTCCTTACGTTCCGCGGGCGTTGGCGCGAACTGGCGCGTATCGCAAGCCTAGCGGCAATTGTGCTCCTGCCCGCCGGCGGTTTGAGCCTGCTTCAGAACCGGGAAGTTACCGGCAGGTGGACCACTCTGCCATACAGGCTCAGCCAATATCAATACGGCGTGCCGGCGGCTTTTACCTTTCAATCGAATCCGGCGCCGCATCGCTCGTTGACTCCGGAGCAGCATTCACTCTACGAAGTGCAATCCTCCATTCACGACAGTGCGGGAACTTACCTGGAGCGGCTGGTACAGCGCCTTCGCTTCGTTCGATTCTTTTATGCCGCGCCCCTGCTGCTGGCCCTGCCGGTCTTCTGCCTGGCATTGCGGCGGGCGCGCTACTGGTGGGTACTGCTATGGCTTGCGATTCTGGCGCTGGGAACGAACTACTATCCGTATTTCTACCCGCACTACATAGCGGCCGGCGCCTGCCTGTTCGTGCTGGCGGGCGTGGCGGCCCTGGAACGTATCGGCCGCTGGAACCGTCCCGCTGCGCGCCTGATTTTCCTGCTGTGCGCGGCGCAGTTCGTCTTCTGGTACGGGCTGCATCTGGCCGCCGGATGGTCACCCGCGCTGGAGCTGACCGAGCGGTACGAGAGCTGGGACTTCGTCAACCACGGCGATCCGGAAGGGCGCTTGGCGGTTGAAAGGCAACTGGCGCAAGCCCCCGGCAAGCAACTCGTCATCGTACGCTACGCTCCGCGGCACGGCTTAAGCCAATGGATGACGAATGCGGCCGATATCGACCGTTCCCGCGTGGTGCGCGCGCTGGATCTTGGACCGGCGGAGAACGAAAAGCTGTTGCGGTATTATCCGGATCGTAAGGCGTGGCTGCTGGAGCCGGAATGGCAGCCGCCCCGCCTGTCCCGCTATCAGGTGGAGGCGCCGGCGGTTGTGCCGGCCCCAGCGCCGAAGAATCCGTCGCCGTTCGAAGAAGTGAAATAGCCGGTTCTACGGCTGCGGCCCGGTGTAGGGCTGATTCCAGGTGGCCTGATACATGGCGTCCAACAGGACCTGCGAGTGCCCGTCGTAATCCTCGTCGAGCGCCCACATGAAGCCGCCTCCCAAGCCCCGCTTGTATTCCGAATACCAGATTCGCATGTAAGTGGAATAGGGATCGTCGTAGGTGATGAAACCGGGCGAGCCATCGGAGCGCAGCAAATAGGGCACCAGTGACTTCTGGTCGAAGTACATCGTCCAGCCGTTCTTGTTGACGAGGTATTGGATGAATGTTCCGTAGTTCTCGCCCAGCACGGTCTGGCCGTAGCACGGTTTGCACGGACCATAAGCCTCGCTCACATTCGTGTAAAAGTAGCCATAAAACGGCGTGCCCATGTTCAGCTTGGCGGCCGGCACATGGTAGTCGTCCAGGAAGATGGTGGCGGCCTGATCGGCGCTGCCGCCCGGCGAGCACTCCCATGGCTGCGGATTATTGGGATTCGAAAAGATCGGCGAGTTCATTTGTCCGTCGTCGGTCCACGGACCGGCGCAGTCATACATCATGATGTTCCACCAGTCGAGTGTCGAAACGAGGCCCGGCACATCGTAGCCTCCGCCTCCCCATGGCGGGACATCCGCGGACAGCAGATACCGGGGGCTGGGGAAGGTGCTCCGCAAGCCGGACATGAGCGCAGCGAACATCTGCGTATCGGCCGTCGATTCCGGATATTCCCAATCGATATCCAAGCCGTCGTACCCGTTCGCGGTGATGAACGTCTGCAGATTGGCCAGTAAGGTCCGGAGCGCGCCGCTATTGCCTTCCATGCCCGGGAAATCGCCGCCTAACAGCAGCATCACCTTCACGCCCGCGGCGTGCGCGTTGCTGATGAGGGCCGGCTCCAGGAAGCCGTCGGGCACCGTGAGACTGCCGTCCGCGTTGGAGCTGACACCCGAGTGGTTGATGTGCGTCAGCAGGTGAAAGGGGATCTGCGCCGCGCTGTACGGGGGCGTTTGGGTGCGGCTCCAGTAGCCGTAATCGGCCACCAGACGCTTGGGAAAAGACGTTTGCGCCCCCATGGGCAACAAGCCGAATGTAAGACCGGCGATAAGGCATGCCAGGCGGGTCATTGCGAACCTCCGATGATTGACAGGATAGCACCGGATCGGACCACATTTAGTTAGACTATCCAGATGCCCGATATCTTCCACGATTTCCCCATCCGCGCATCCGCGAAACAAGTGTTTCAAGGCATTTCGACGCCGGCGGGTCTGGATACCTGGTGGACCGAGCGCAGCTCCGGTGAGCCGGTCTTGGGATCGGAATACGATCTCTGGTTTGGTCCGCAATACAACTGGCGGGCGATCGTTACGGGTTGCGCTCCGGACACGGATTTTGAGCTGCGGTTCACCAGCGCCGATGCGGACTGGGTGGGGACCCGCGTGGGCTTTACGCTCGTGGAAAACCAAGGCGTCACCGGGGTGCGCTTTCATCACACCGGATGGCCGCGCGAGACGGAGAACTATCGCGGCTCCTGCTACTGTTGGGCGATGTATCTACGCCTGCTCAAACGCTACGTGGAGACCGGCGAAGTGGTGGCTTACGCCAAGCGCCTCGACGCATAGCTGCCTCGGACGAAAAATCTAAACCTTTGGCATTGACACGCTTAACGCCCCGCCATCTCCCGGCACCTGCGGGTGCTGGAGCGCGCGCATCTCATCGACCGGCGGCGCCAGGGGCGCGTGCACCTGATCCGTCCGCAAACCGCGGGCTTGAAAGACGCTCAGCAGTGGATCGCCCAGTGCGTGGCGGGTTGGGAGTTCAGCTTCGATACCCTTGACGAACTGATCCGGGAACAACCACGAAAGGAAAAAAAGCTATGAAATCCGAAGTGAAAATCACCGGCAGACAGCTGCAAATTACGCGCGTCTTCGATGCGCCGCGCCCGGTGGTCTTCGGCTGGTGGGCGGAAGCGGATAAGTTGCAGCAGTGGTCCGGGTGCAAGGAGACCACTCAGTGCGAAATCGAAATGGATTTTCGGACCGGCGGTTCCTTCCGGCAGAAGATGCAGATCGCCGGAAAAGGCGAATTCTCGTTCACGGGTAAATACGACGAAATTGTCGTGCCGGAAAGGATTGCCTATCATGCGGACTTCGGCCCATTGGTTTCGCGGGTTGTCATCGAATTCTTCGCGGAGGGTGAACGCACGAAGATGGTTCTGACCCAGGAAGGCTTCCCCGACGAGATGTTCGTCAAAACCGTTTCGCAGGGAACCCTGGAATCGTTCGATAAGCTAGATCGGTTGTTCGCGGGCCAGGCTTTGGTGAGCCATTCGTGAGCTATACCCGGATTCTGCTCGCGGCGCTGGGTGCCATGGTGGCGTACTTCGCGGTGGGCGGCCTCGCGTTCGGCGTTCTCCCCGTCCTCCGCGAAGAATTCCTGAAGTATCCCGCCGTGTACCGGAATCAGGAAGGCATCCAGGCCGTCATGCCGCTGGGCCTGGCCGCCATGTTCGTATCCATAGTGGCGCTGGCTGTGATTTACGCGATGCTCTATCGGGGAGGGTCGGGGGCCGTTACCGGAGCGCAATTCGGCGCCCTGATCGGAGTCTTCGCGTTAGGCGCGTTCGTGCTGCATAACTATGTGAACCTGAACATCGGCCTCAAACTGACTCTGCAGCAAGGCGTGGCGTACTTTGTGGAATGGACGGTCGTCGGCACGGTGATCGGCCTCATCTACAGGCCGCAATTATGACGGCGGATAAACGGGAGCTCTACGCAAAGCTGGTCGCCACCAATCCGGCTGTCGAACTGAAGGGCGCCACGCATCCGTACACTTCGCTGAACGGCCACATGTTCTCTTATCTGCATCCTTCCGGCTCCATGGCGCTACGGCTCCCCCGGGAAGAGCGCGATAAGTTCCTGACAAAATACAAAACCACACTCTTTGTGGCTTATGGCGTCGTGCAGAAGGAATATGTCACTGTGCCCGATAGCTTGCTCGGAAAGACGAAAGAGCTGGCCAGGTATTTTGAGATCGGCTACCAGTATGTTCGAACGTTGAAGCCCAAACCCACTAAGAAGAAGTAGCGCCCTACCGCGCGTTCACCAAAGGCAGCACAATGCTATCCAACTCGGCATCCGTGAAGTTCCGCAGATGCACGCTCTTATGTGCCGTCCAGTGCTCCACGTGCTCTAGCGACTGGCCGGTCCGCAGATGCTTCATGGGGCCCAGAGTCTCCATTTCCAGGAAATCCGCGTTGGTAAAGGTCTCGAACGAGCACCCGAAATCCGGGTATTCCTTGGGCGTATCCTGCGCGTCGTAGCGCTTGATGAACAGTTCGGAATTCAAGGAATATGCGGCCCACGTGTTCTTATTGAAGCTGCCCAGCTTTTGTGGATCGGCGTTGGAGGGGTCCTGGTGCAGCATCAGGTACTTCTTGGTGAAGCGCCAGCGATGATCGGATAGATTGCTGAAGGCCCACATCACCAGCGGATTGGTGGGATATAGCACTTCGGGATGCTTGCCGCGCGGCGGAAATCCGTGGATGCCGACGCCGCCTTGCGCCATCATGGTCAGCGCCCACGGCGCGATATCCACCGGGTGCACGCCCGTATTCTTGATGCGATGCAGCACCTCGACCGAGGTCCCCGTGGGCGACAATTTCACCACAATCTGTTTTTCGAGGCCGGTCAGCGGTTCCACGGGCTCGGTGGCTTCCAGCACGTCGCCCTTGATTTCAATCTTCACCGGCCCGTTATCCGGAGCGTAGGTGCGCACCGCATCTTCCGGCGCCATCCAGATGCGGTGGCCGCCGCGCAAGACGAAAGCCGGCTCGCCCGACTTCCCGAGGCTCTCGGCAAACTCCTTGAAGAAGTTCGGGCCGCCCACAAAGCCATAGCGCATGATGCGGGGGCCGATGTCGCTGGTGACAATCAGTTCGACTTCTCCATTGGTGATGCGGTAGCAGTTCGGCCAGCCTTTGTAGCTGGTCTTTTCGATTTTTACGGCGGCGTGTGCGGTCATGGCGAGCAGCAGCAACGGGGCAACTTTCAGCATAGCCCCTAATTATCGCGCGCTTCACACCGATGTGGGATGGCGGCGCTATGCTGGTTCCCATGGCCGGCCGCTGGATCTGGGAACCCACCGAGGATTTTATCGAGACCACCAATGTCCATCGCTTCATGCGGCGGCTCGGGATCGACGCCTACCCGGAGTTCATAGCCTGGTCGGCGCGGAACCCCGAACGATTCTGGGACGAAATGGTCCGCGAACTCGGCATCGAGTGGTTTGCGGCGTATACCCAGGTGCTTGACGCGTCGCGCGGCGTGGAATGGAGCCAATGGTTCACCGGCGGTAAGCTGAATATCGTCTGGAATTGCCTGGACCGTCATGCCATCGGGCCAGGGCGCGATCGTCTGGCCATTATCTGGGAGGGTGAGAACGGCGCCACCCGCACCCTCACCTTTGCGGAGCTGCATCGCGAGACGAGCCGCCTGGCGAACGCGCTCAAAGTCTTGGGACTGGCTGCCGGCGATCGTGTGGCATTGTTTATGCCGATGGTGCCGGAAGTTGCCGTCATTCTGTATGCCTGTTTCAAGCTGGGGTTGATCGCCGTGCCGGTGTTTTCCGGTTTCGGCTATGACGCGGTGGCCGTGCGCCTGCGGGATTCGGGCGCGCGCGTGCTCATCACGGCGGATTACCTGGAGCGGCGCGGACGCCGGATCGCTCTGAAGGGGAAAGCCGATGAGGCGCTGGCGCAAGGTTCCGCCGTGGAGCATGTGGTGGTATGGCGCTACCAGGGCGGCGACGTGCCTTGGACCGCGGGCCGGGACTTATGGTGGCATGACATAGTTGACGCCGCGCCCGCCCAATGCGCCACGCGGCAACTTGCTGCGGAAACCCCGGCGCTGCTGCTGTACACTTCCGGAACCACCGGACGGCCCAAAGGCGCCATCCACACGCATTCGGGCGCGCTGGCGCAAACCGGCAAAGAGATCTATCTGATCTTCGACCACCGGCCCGATGATCGCTTCTGGTGGGTGTCGGATATCGGATGGATGATGGGTCCGTGGGAAATCATCGGCAATCATCTGTTTGGCGGGACCATCCTCCTTTACGACGGCGCGCCCGATTATCCTTCGGCCGACCGTTTCTGGCAGATGATCGCGCGCCATGGCGTGAAAACGTTCGGCATTTCTCCAACGGCCATACGCTTGCTTATGCGAAAAGCCGGTGCGGGTCCGGATGCGTACGATCTCAGTTCGCTGCGTTTGCTGGGTTCCACCGGCGAGCCGTGGGACGAGAGCTCTTATCGCTGGTTCTTCGAGCGTGTCGGCGGCGGGCGGTTACCCATTATGAATATTTCAGGCGGCACGGAGATTATCGGCAGCTTCCTGGCGCCGTTGCCCATCCAGCCGTTGAAGGCTTGTTCGCTCGGCGGACCTGCGCCCGGCATGGCTACCGAAGTCTTCGATGCCGAAGGCCGGCCCGTGCGCGGGCAGTTGGGGTACCTGGTCTGCACCAAGCCGGCTCCCTCCATGACGCGCGGCGTGTGGAACGATCCCGCGCGCTACCTGGAGGCATATTGGTCGCGCTGGCCGGGCGTCTGGTATCACGGCGATTGGGCCACCGTGGATGCGGACGGCTGCTGGTTTCTGCATGGCCGCGCGGACGAAACGTTCAACGTCGCCGGACGCAAGGTGGGTCCGGCGGAGGTGGAGGCATGTCTGATCGAGCACACTGCGGTCTCCGAGGCCGCCGTCATCGGCGTGCCCGACGCGCTGACCGGCGAGAGCGTGGTGGCCTTCGTGGTGCTCAAACCGGCCGAACCGCTAACCAATGTTAGCGAGGCGCTGGGCGCGCACGTGGCGCGGCGCATGGGTCCCACGTTCCGCCCGCGGGCCGTTTTCGCCGTTCCGGAGTTGCCCAAAACGCAAAGCGGCAAAGTGGTGCGGCGCTTGATCCGGCAGGCCTATCTGGGCGAGGCACTGGGGGACACCTCCACGGTGGAGAATCCCGGCGCGCTGGTGCATTGTGGCACAGGTTTGCCGGAGAAAGTGTGATGTCTGGCGGTACTGTAACTAAAAGCGCCCCGGATTTTGGTTGCGCTTTCTTAAATATGCGCCATAATACGGAAATCGGCGCTGACGGGGCGCTGGCGGGGATAAACTGAAAAGGGTTCGGGGCACGGGCGCCTACCATGGGATCAAACGTGTATCGGTCTCTTCCGGGATTCATGATGCGGGTGGGATCTGGCGCGCTGCTGTTGGCCCTAGCCCTTCGTGGGCAAACCCTCATTGAAGGCTCCGGTCCCGGCGCTTCCGTCAACCTCCTCAATACCGACGCCGCGATTTTGGAATCCAAAGAAGCCCGTAAAGACCTCCCCTGCAACGCCACGTCCGTCAAGCCCGTGCTGGGTTTCGATCTCAAATTCCACTCCGGTTATGAGGTTAGCGTTCCCTTGAAGGAGCTCGCCGGAAGGCAGAACCAGCTCAATATGGTATTCCGGGTCATTCCGGCGGATGCCGGACAGGAAACCGTCTTTTTTTCGCAGCGCGTGAACGTGCCCGAAATCGAAGAAGACGCGCATGGGGATGCGTATCTGCAGGGCAGTTTTGACGTCGGCGAGGGCAAATATCATGTGGATTGGCTCATGCGGGACCGTACCGAGCGGGTTTGCTCGGCTTTCTGGGACATCGATGCCAATTTGACTGCGAGAGACAAGACCGTAAACCTCGATATACAGCCTTCCGCGGTGCGCGCCGCCGAGCTGGAGCCGTTCAAGGACGAACCGCCCATCGAAAGGGGCACACATGCTGCAACGGCGGGGCCGCCTCTCAACGTCAAAGTAATTATGAACTTCGCCCCGCAGGATTCCGCGGCGGCTACTTTGCAGCCGTTGGACATGAACGCGCTGATCTGGATCCTGCGCAGCATTTCCCGCGAGCCGCGCATTGAGAAGTTCTCCGTGGTGGCGTTTAACGTTCAGGAACAGCGGGTCGTCTACCGGCAGGAAAACTCGTCCCGCATCGATTTCCCGGCGCTGGGAGAGGCATTGCGCACGCTGAACCTGGGCACCGTGAACGTCAAGAAGCTGGGCCAGAAGCGCGGCGGATCGGACTTCCTCGCCACTCTATTTGCGCAGGAATTGAGCCCCCAGGAGCATACCGATGCGGTGATTTTCGCCGGACCGAAGGTGATGCTGGATAGCGCGGTCTCGCAGGACTCCTTGAAGAAGGTGGCCGACGTGGAATATCCGGTCTTCTACATGAATTACAACCTGGACCCGCAAGCGGTGCCCTGGCGGGATGCCATCGGAAATGCGGTCCGGTATCTGAAGGGCGTCGAGTACACCATTGCGCGGCCGCGGGATCTGTGGAACGCCTGGGGTGATATCATGACGCGTATTGTAAAATTGAAGGTAGGCAAGCGCGCGGCGAACCGCGACTCCCGGTAATAAAATGCGCGTCCACACACTTTCCGCGACGGTGCTCACGGCCTTCTGGGCGTGGCACCCGTCTTTTGCCCAGCAGTTCAGCCCCGACAATCTGGCGCCCTACATCCCCAGCCCGCAGGAAGTCGTCGAGCGCATGCTGTCGGCGGCTCGCGTAAAGCCCGGCGAACTGGTTTACGATCTGGGCAGCGGCGACGGACGCATCATTATTACGGCGGCGCAGAAGTTTCACGCGCGCGCCGTGGGTGTCGAGTTGCGCGGCGATCTATGTAAGTCGACGCAAGCGCGCCTGAAGTCGTTGGGCCTGGACGACCAGGTGAAGCTCATTCACGGCAACCTCCTGAAAGTGGATCTTAGCCCCGCCGACGTAGTGACTTTGTACCTGCTGACCAGTTCCAATGAGCGGCTGCGCCCGAATCTGGAGAAGTACCTGAAACCCGGCGCGCGCGTGGTTTCGAACGACTACGAGATCAAGGGATGGACGCCCTCGGGCATCGTCCCCATCGAAGCCGGCGGGTTGAAGCACTACATCTACGTCTACGAAGTCGGCGCGCGGAATTGACTTGCGGTCGTCCGTTCGCGTATGGATCCCGCCACAAAGAAGCAAGCCGATCGTCTGCCGTTCGTAGCAAAGGCGCCGAATGCAGTTACAATGGCTGCGATGGAGGCTGCCGATCGCGGCGGCGTTGACCGGACATCGCTCGCTCAACTCGCGCGCGACTGGGATGGTGCCTGCGCGAAATCGCCGAAACACCTCGTTTCAAAAAAGACCTGAAGAAAATCGCCCGTTCCGGCCGTCAGCCTGATCGCCCTTACAATGGTTCCGTGACTCCGCAATTCGACGTGGTGGGCGTGGGCCTCAACGCCACCGACACCCTGTTGGTGGTTCCCCGTTTCCCGGCCTACGCCGGCAAGGTTCCCTTCGAAGAAGAGATAGTCAGTCCCGGCGGCCAGGTGGCCAGCGCCATGGCGGCATGCGCCCGCCTGGGGCTGCGCACCAAGTACATCGGAACCGTCGGCGACGACGACCGCGCCCGTATCCAGCTCGCCAGCCTGCGGGAGTGGGGCATCAATCTCGACCACGTGCAGACCCGCGCCGGATGCCCCAACCAGTCGGCCTACATCATCATCGACCGCGGCACCGGCGAGCGCACCGTGCTGTGGTCCCGACCGGATTGCCTGCGCATCGATCCGGCCGAGATCACCCCGGAACAGATCCTGTGCGCGCGCCTGCTGCACATCGACGGGCACGACACCCCGGCCGTGGCCCACGCCGCGCGCCTGGCGCATGACGCCGGTATACCGGTGACTGTCGACGTAGACACTATCTATCACGGTTTCGACCGCGTCTTACCGTATGTGGATTATCTGATCGCCAGTTCCGATTTTCCCGCGCAATGGACCAACGAGCGCGATCCGCTGCGCGCCCTGGAAGTGATCCAGAAAGAGTACGGCATGCGCGTCGCCGCCATGACCCTAGGCGCGCACGGCGCCCTGGCGCTCGAAAACGGGCGCTACCTCTATTCGCCCGCGTTCGTGGTGAACTGCGTGGATACCACCGGCGCGGGAGACGTGTTTCATGGCGCGTTCTGCTATTCTGTTTTGCAAGGCATGAATTTGACTGACGCACTGGATTTCTCCAATGCCATGGCGGCCCTCAATTGCACGGCCATGGGCGCGCGCGGCGGTATCCGCGGCGTAGAGGAAGTGCGGCAGTTGATCCGGCACGCGCCGCGCCGGACGCATCCGGATATGCCGGCCCGCATCCGCAGCCACTAACTAAATGTTTCCGCTCCGCGACACGCAGCCGAATTATACCCGTCCCGTAGTCACGATAGCGCTGATCGCCGTCAATCTCGTGGTGTTCCTGTTTGAATTCTCCCTGGGCCCGCGCGCGCTTAACATCCTGATCGAGTATTACGGCCTGGTGCCGGACCACTTTCGGCTCAGCTCCGTGTTCACATCCATGTTCCTGCATGGCGGCTGGATGCACGTGCTGGGCAACATGTGGTTCCTGTGGATCTTCGGCGATAATGTGGAGGATCTGCTAGGGCACGCGAAGTTTCTGCTGTTCTACCTGCTGTGCGGCATGGCCGCCGCGCTCTCCCAAGTCCTGATCAATCCCTATTCCACCGCCCCCATGGTGGGCGCCAGCGGAGCTATCGCCGGAATCATGGGCGCTTACCTGATCAAGTTTCCGCGCGCGCGCGTGCTCACCCTGGTGTTCGTTTTCTTCTTCATCACCACCATCGAAATCCCCGCGCCCATCATGCTGGCGTATTGGTTCGTCATTCAGTTGTTCAGCGGCTTGGGGTCCATCGCGCGCACGCATCTTTCCGAGGGTGGCGGCGTGGCGTTCTTCGCCCACGTGGGAGGGTTTATCACCGGCATGGTGCTGGTGAAAATCATGGGCACAACCGAACGCTACAACCGCCGCCGGGATTATTACTGGCAATGAGCCGCGTGACACTCTATACGCGTGCCGGCTGCTGCCTGTGCGACGAGGCCAAGCAGGTGCTCACCGCGGCGCAGGCCCGCGCGCCGTTCGAATACGAAGAGATCGATATCGACCGGCATCCGCGGTGGCGCGATCGGTATAACGACGAAGTGCCCGTCATCGCCATCGATGGCCGCAAGGCTTTTAAATATAGAGTCACCATGGGTGAATTTCTGAAGAAACTGGCGGCCCGCGCGTGAGTCTCGATATTCTGGCCATCGCCGCGCATCCCGACGACATCGAACAGACCTGCGGCGGCACCTTGATCCGTATGGCGGAAATGGGCTACCGCGCCGGTGCGCTGGATCTCACCGCCGGCGATATGGGCACGCGCGGCACGCCGGAACAGCGCATCGCGGAGGCCGAAGTCGCCGCGCGGCACCTGCGCCTGGCTTGGCGCGGAAATCTGCGTTTTCCGGACGCCCGCCTGGAGAACAACATCGGCGCGCGCATGACGCTGGCCGTCAAGATCCGCGAGTTGCGCCCGCGCGTGGTCATCCTGCCGTATTGGGAAGGCCGTCATCCCGACCATTACCGCGCCAGTGAACTCGGCTACGAAGCCTGCTTCCTGGCCGGCTTGAAGAAGCTCGACGAGTATTCCGAGCCGCACCGTCCGCACAAGATACTCTATTCCTCGCTCTATGCCAACGTGACGCCGTCCTTCGTAGTGGATGTCAGCGCCCAGTTCGAAGCCCGCATGGCGGCTCTGTTCAGTTATCAATCGCAATACGGCGACCAGAGCGGGGGCCGGGCCTTGTTTCCCCAGGAGCACGAGATTCGCGAACGGCTGGGAGCCATCGCCCGTTTCTACGGCAACCTGATCGGCGCGAAATACGGCGAGCCATTCGTGGTGAAGGAAACCATCCAGGTGGATGACATCGTCAACATGGGTGTACGCAGTATATAAGGTGCAAGAAGAGGACATTGGCCACAGATGAACACAGATAAACAAGGATGGAGACCGGCCCTGGCGGGAATTGCGTTGTTACTGGCCGCAATTTCTTGCGCCAGCGCGCAACAGGCCGATACCGGCGGGGCCATCGCGACCCTCGGCGCCGGAGGACTTTTTGGCCTGGGCGCGCACGGATCGGTGGATGGAAACGTGGCCGCGCCGGTCTCCAAACACTTCATGCCGTTTATCGATTTCGCGTATGCGCCGCTCTCCAGCTTCGCGTACAATTACGGATCCAACGATACCGGCAAGGCCTTGTACCGGTCGGACCTGATCGACGTAAACGGTGGCGTCAAGATCCGCTTTCCCGGCAAGGGCGACTGGGTACCCTACATCGGACTGGGCGCGGGGGCCTTGCACCTGTGGTCCAACACCAACATGAGCGGATTCGGCGTGACGGAAAACGTCCACACCGCGCGCACCGAACTGGCAGGCAATGCCAGCGCCGGCGGCATGTACTACATTAACCCGCACGTCGGAATCAACCTGGAGGCCAAAGGCTATGCGGCCGAGCACAACCGCTTCGCGCAGGCCACCATCGGCATCTTCTATCAGTTTCAGTAAGGGCGGCCAGGCTCACTCGCGCGGCGCGTAGTAACCGGATCTGGTCCGCACCACCACACCCGGAATGTTCACTTCTACCCTCACCTTGCGATAGCTGCCGTCCGCCGCCAGATTCGATGGCGTGTAGGCCAGGATGTACTGGTTGCGGATTTCGTGCGCGATGTCGGGCGTGATGTTGGAAATATCCGAGACATCGCTGGGGAACCAGGAGCGCCCGCCGGTCTGCTCCGTCAGTTCCTCAAGCTGCTTCCTGGCGCGCGCCGCGCTCTGCGCCTCTTCCGCGCTCAGCAGGCCGATGGCGTAAATAATCACGCCGTTGCTTTGGGCCGCTTCAATCAGGTGCTGTTGTGTCTCCGCGCTGCTGTTGTCTTCGCCGTCGGTCACCACCAGCAGCACCTTCTTATCGCGGCGTCCGTGGTGCCGCAGGTGTTCGATCCCCAAAAGCAGCGCGTCGCGCATGGCCGTCTCGCCCTTGGAATCCAATTTACGCAGTGAGTTCTCCAGATCCTTGATGTTGTTCGTAAAGTCCCGCGCCAACACCGCCCGCTCGTTGAAGTTGATGATGAAGACTTCGTCCGCCGGATTGGAGGCCTTCACCATGGCCAGCGCGGCCGAGGCCACCCGATCCCGCTTATCGGTCATACTGGCGCTGTTATCGATAATCAGGCCGAGCGAAATGGGCACATCCTCCTGCCGGAACGTGGTCGCGTTTTGCTTCTCGCCGTTTTCATAAACCGTGAACGCGCTCTTGGGAAGATCCCGCACCACCTTGCCCTGTGGGTCGAAGACGGACACATTCAACACCACTAGGCGGCTATCGGTGCGGAAGGTGGCGTCCTGAGCGCTCAATGCCCAGACGGCCACAGCTGTCAGAATTACATAGCGCAGGCGCATCTCCGTTCAGTGTTGCACGCCAAGTGCCGCCATTCCCGTGGCTGGCCCGCCAGCCGGTATGATTGTGACTGGATGGCCATAATTCTGGATGGAAATCGTGTGCGGGACGAGATCCTGCGCGAACTCGGCCCGCGCGTCGCGGCGCTGGCTGCGGCCTCGCGCCCGCCCGGACTGGCCGTGGTGCTGGTGGGCCACGATGCCGGCTCGCAAATCTACGTGCGTAACAAAGTGAAAGCCTGCGCCGAACTCGGCATTGCCGGCCAGACGCTGACTCCGCCTGAGACGGTCACTACGGAAGAACTGCTCGCCATCATCGAGACGCTGAACCAGCGGACGGATATCGATGGCATCCTGGTGCAGTTGCCTCTGCCCCAACAGGTGGACACGCGCCGCGTGCTGCTGGCGGTCGTGCCGCACAAGGATGTGGATGGTTTCCATCCCATGAACGTCGGCAACCTGGTGGCCGGCCGTCCCGGACCGCGCCCCTGCACCCCGTCCGGCATCATGGAATTGTTGCGGCAATACGGCATTTCCGTGGCGGGCAAGCGCGCCGTGGTGGTGGGCCGCAGCGACATTGTGGGCAAGCCCATGGCCCTGCTGCTATTGCACGCGAATGCCACTGTAACGATCTGCCATTCGCGCACGGCCGATCTGCCGGGTATCTGCCGCGAAGGCGAGATCCTGGTGGCGGCCATGGGCCGGCCCGCCATGCTCACCGCGGACTATATCCGGCCCGGCGCGGTGGTGATCGACGTCGGCATGAATCGCATCACGGACCGTGCGGAGGTCGATCGCATCTTCCGCGGCTCGCCCGATCGCTTAGCGGCGTTGCAGCGCAAGGGCAGCGTACTGGTGGGAGACGTCCATCCGCTGGATGTGGCGGAGAAGGCCGCCGCCTATACGCCCGTGCCCGGCGGCGTGGGTCCGCTGACGATTGCCATGTTGATGGCAAACACGGTAGCGGCGGCAGAGGAGAGCCGGTAGCGGCGACTGTCGGGCTCAGCGCGCGCATTTAGTTCCGTGGGATGGACGCTTACGCTCCAGCGGTGGCCCGAGGCATGGCGAGCATTCCTGCCGTCAAACGGCCACGTGGGTGATGGCGCGAACGGCATTCACTCGGCGACTCCGGGCGCGGGATTCTCTGCGCAGGGTCTCGAGGTCCGGTAGGCGCCGTCGGCCCAGGCATGGCGTGTGAACATACCAATCTCAATTTCCACCTGCTTAAGCCAACTCCCGTGGGTTGTAGTGGAGCGTGAAACGTCATTCGGAAATCTCCAGTTATCCGAATACATCCCATTCGGCGTTAACCCGTCCTGCCAAGCAAGGCGGCGCGCATGGCTGCATCGGCGCGCACACGCTCGGATTGCAGCCATTCGGGTTCGACAGTTGCTCCCGCCGCGACCAGAAGAGCAGCGACCTCGGAGTGCCTCCCCTGATTCCCGGCAGGCGGGTCATAGCGCCCATGCACCGCCCACCCCAAAGGGGATGAATTGTATTTTTCGTCCTTCAGGTTCACGCCCGATCCTGGGATCAGCCGTTCCGCCAGTCGATACTCGCCCAACAACGCCGCCCAATGCAGTGCCGTTTCCCCAAAGATACCGCGCAGATCCGGCCGCGCTCCCGCTTCCAGCAGCATGAGGCCTACCTCCTCCGCCGCCAGGCTCGCGGCTCCTATGAGCGGTGTATCGCCCCGCTTACCGTCCGCACGGGCGTTCTGAAAATCGAGGTTTGCACCGGACTCAATCAGCAGTTCGATTAGCGGCAGTTCCGTGCCCTTTTTGAGAACACCTTCGAAAAGCATGTCCGAGACATAGTGCAGCGGATGCGTGAGAATGCAATTGTCTTTCCCCCAGCGGACCAGGGCATTGGCGCGCGCTGCATCTTCGCCGAGCAGACGGCGCAAGGCCTCTGCGTCGCCGTTCTGAATAGCCGTCCTCACGTCCATGGTGACCTGCCGCAGCCAGTCCAACGCCTTCAATATACACGAGTCGCGCCGCCCTGGCGCCTCATCGCCTTTGGCGATTTCTGGTGCAGTTGCCTTTGCCCCAACAGGTGGATACGCGCCGCGTGCTGCTGGCGGTCGCGCCGCACAAGGATGTGGATGGTTCCCATTCCATGAACATCGGCGACCTGGTGGCCGGGCGTCCCGGACTGCGCCCCTGTACGCCGGCGGCATCGTGGAATTGTTGCGGCAATACGGCATTTCCGTCGCTGGCAAGCGCGCCGTGGTTTTAGGCCGCAGCGACGTATTGCACGCGAACGCCACCGTGACCATCTGCCATTCGCGCACCCCGGATCTGCCGGGCATCTTGGTCGGCCCAACCCCGATAACCAAGCCCGCCACGTAGTAACTCCTTCCCCCACAAGCGCTGCCCCAAATCCCACCCGAAACCCCCGCGCCCCGGATGGTAGCGTCAGCGTGGGTAAGGATCCCTATGCTGCTTGAAAACCGAATACCACCTCCCAATCCGTAGCCCAAAAGCGCCCAAATTCGCCCATTTCCGCCGCGAAAGATTTCGCCTTAAGTCAAACAAAATACGCGTCCTGGTAACAAAATGGGTCTGCTTTTTCAAACCCCCCGGCCAAACCAAACCCAGCTGGACCGAACCCCACCACCAAACCCGCCCGCCCCCGCGTCCCCAGCCAGCCCGCCGAAAGGAACCGCCACCGCCCAAAAGCGCACAAAACCGCCCACCCGCGCCGAGTCCAAATCCCCATCTAAGCAATACAAACAAAATGACCTAACCCAAAAATGGGTCTGCTTTTCCAATTTGTCCCCAGCCGCGCTCCACCCCACCCGCCCCCGTTTATAATCAGACTTCGCAATCTTTTGGAGAAACCACATGCCCGCAGACGCCCAACTACAAAAAATCTGGACGGCCCTCGATAGCTTCCGCATCGAGCTGCCCTCCTGGGGCTTCGCCAACACCGGCACGCGCTTCGGCAAGTTCCAGCACCCCGCGGCCGCCACCACCACCGCCGAAAAGCTCAGCGACGCCGGCCAGGTGCATCGCTTCACCGGATGCTGCCCCACCGTCGCCGTCCACGTCCTCTGGGACTTCCCCGACGGCAAATTCAGCGTGCCCGAAGTTATGCTCATGGCCACCCGCTACGGTGTCAAAATCGGCGCCATCAACCCCAACGTCTTCCAGGACCAGATCTACAAGCACGGCTCCCTCGGCAACCCCGATCCCGCCATCCGCCACACCGCCCTCCAGCACATCCTCGATTGCATCGAAATCGCCAACGCCACCGGCAGCCGCGATATTTCCCTCTGGTTCGCCGACGGCTCCAGCTACCCCGGCACCGCCAACATCCGGCATCGCCGCCGCTGGTTCGAAGAGGGCCTCATCGAAGCCCATCGCAACCTGGAACCCAACCAGCGTCTGCTCGTCGAATACAAACCCTTCGAGCCGGCCTTCTATCACACCGACATCGCCGATTGGGGCATGTCTCTCCTCATGGCCCGCAACGCCGGTCCTCAGGCCAAAGTCCTCGTCGATACCGGCCATCACTATCAGGCCCAGAACATCGAGCAGATCGTGGCCTGGCTGCTCTCCGAGAACATGCTGGGCGGATTCCATTTCAACGATCGCCGCTATGCCGATGACGATCTCACCCTCGGCTCCATCGACCCTTACCAGGTCTTCCGCATCTTCCACGAAATCGCCTTGTTCGAATGGGAGACCGGCCGCCGCGCCGAAATCGCGTACATGATCGACCAGAGCCACAACCTGAAAGACAAAATCGAGGAGATGATCCAGACCGCCATGACCGCGCAGGAGCTATACGCCAAAGCCGCCCTCGTGGATCACGCCGCGCTGGCCGGCTATCAGAGTAAGTCTTCATTAGTCGACGCCGAAGAGTGCCTGAAAGAGGCCTTCTCCACCGACGTCCGCCCTGCCATACGCGCATGGCGCAAAACCAACAACATCCCCGCCGAGCCGCTGAAAGCCTTCCGCGAGAGCGGCTATCAGGAGCGAGCGGCACGCGAGCGAGCGGAAAGGAACGCTGCGGCCGTCACTAGCTATGCGTAAACTCTTATCCGCGTTCATCTGTGTTCATCTGTGGCCAATAACTCTTCTTCTAACTGCCGCGAACCCGGAGTTACTAACTAAAGCCTGGCCAGCCCACTGGATCTCGGTCCCCGAAACCTCCCCATTTGACTATGGCGTATATCATTTTCGCCGAACATTCGACCTCCCCGCCCCACCCGACAAATTCCTGATCCACGTAACCGCCGATAACCGCTACAAACTCTACGTCAATGGCGACTTCGTAAGCCTAGGTCCCGCCCGAGGAGATCTCCAGCATTGGCATTACGAATCCGTGGACATTGCCCGCCACTTGAAGCCCGGCGCCAATGTCCTCGCGGCGATCGTCTGGAACTTTGGCGAATCCGCCCCAGAAGCTCAAACCACCAACCGCACCGGCCTCGTGGTCCAAGGCGACGGCCCCGCCGAACGCATCGTTGACACCGGCAAGCAATGGAAGTGCATCCGCGACGCCGCCTACGCGCCCGCCCCGCGCGATCCCGTCATGTCGCGCTTCTACTTCGTCACCGGACCCGGCGAGCGCATCGATTCCAAGCTCTATCCCTGGGGCTGGCAGCGTCCCGATTTCGACGATTCCGCCTGGCCCGCGGCCGCTGCCGGCAGCCCCGGCGCGCCCCGCGACGCGCAGGATGGTCCCAACCGCTGGATGCTCGTCCCCAGTTCCATTCCGCCCATGGAGTTGAAGCCTCAGCCCATCACTGTCCTCCGCACGGGCAACCCCTCCCGCGAAATGCCGCCCCACACTAAAACCGTCCTTCTCTACGATCAAACCTTCCTCACCACCGGCTATCCCGAACTGACCGTCAGCTTGGGCAAGGGCGCAACCATCGACATAGCCTACGCCGAATCGTTGTTTCTCCCCGGCTACCGCGACAAAGGCAATCGCAACGAAATTGAAGGCAAGATCTTTGCCGGCGCGCACGATGTTTTCATCGCCGATGGCGGCGCCCACCGCCGCTTTGAGCCGCTCTGGTGGCGCACCTGGCGTTATCTGCGCCTCACCATCGAAACCCAGGATCAGGCCCTGATTATCGATGATCTCCACGGCCTCTACACCGGCTACCCATTCGAGCGCAAAGCCCGCTTCGATGCCGGCTCCCCTGAAATCGACAAGATCCTCGACACTGGCTGGCGCACTGCTCGCCTCTGCGCCCACGAGACTTACATGGATTGCCCTTACTACGAGCAACTCCAGTATGCAGGCGACACCCGCGTGCAAGGCTTGGTTTCGCTCTACATGACCGGCGATGGCCGCCTGCTGCGAAACGCCATCGAGCTGCTAAATTCCTCGCGCACCGCCGAAGGCGCCACTTACAGCCGCGCGCCCTCCCGCCTGCAGCAATACATTCCGCCGTTCTCGCTGTGGTGGATCGGCATGCTGCATGACTACTGGATGTATCAGGACGATCCCGCATTCGTTCACCAGATGCTCCCCGGCGTCCGTGCGGTGCTGTCGTTCTTCGAAGCCCGCCAGCGCGCCAACGGTTCCCTTGGCCGCATGCCCTGGTGGAACTTCATCGATTGGACCCGCGAGTGGGATGGCGGCGTGCCGCCCGCCTCCGCCACGGGCGGGAGCTCTTCGCCCATCGATCTGCAGTTGCTCCTGGCCTATCAGTGGTCCTCCGAAATGGAAGCGGCCTTGGGCAACCACGCCGTCGCCGAACAGGACCGCCGTGCCGCCGACCATCTGCGCGAAACCGCCCGCTCCTTATACTGGGACGCCGGCCGCCACCTTTTCGCCGACAACGCGGATCACGCCGAATTTTCGCAGCAGGCCAACGCCCTGGCCGTTCTTGCTCGCGTCACCGAAGGCCCGGAAGCTCACGACATAGTAGACCGCGTCGCTGGCGACCAGACCCTGGTGCAATGCTCCATCTATTTCCGGCACTACCTGCACTCGGCCATGAACCAGGCCGGCGATGGCGACCGTTACCTCGACATGCTCGGCCCCTGGCGTACCATGCTCGACCGCGGCCTCACCACTTGGGCCGAGACCGCAGATCCCACGCGCTCCGATTGCCACGCCTGGGGCGCCAGCCCGAATTACGAATTGTTCCGGACGGTGCTGGGCATCGATTCCGCCGCGCCCGGATTCCGCAGCGTTCTGATCCGCCCGTTCCTCGGCAAGCTCACGCGCGTCTCCGGCGCCATCCCGCACCCCAAGGGCGAAATCGCTGTCACTCTAAATCTCAACAACGGCAAACTGGATGCCGGCGTAACTCTGCCCGCCGGTGTCGATGGCAAGTTCGTGTGGCAGGGCCAGACGCGGGACCTCATTCCCGGCGAGAATCACTTCACCTTATGAACCTCATCGTAGGAGCTACCGGCTTAGTGGGCGGCGAGATTTGCCGACGCCTGTCGGCCGCCAAAAAACCGGTGCGTGCCATGGTGCGCCCCACCGGCGACGCGTCCCGCATCGAAGAACTCCGCCAGTCCGGCGCGGAAGTCGCAACCGGCGATTTAAGGGACCCGGCCTCCATCCATGCTGCTTGCGCCGGCGCCACCGCAGTATTTTCGACAGCCTCGTCCGTGCTCTCGCGACAGCCCGGCGACACCATCGATGGCGTCGACCGTCTGGGCCAGTTGCAATTGGTCGAAGCCGCGCGCGCCGCGGGCGTAAAACATTTCGTGTATGTTTCGTTTCCGCCCATGTCCGAGGATTTCGCCCTGCAGCGCGCCAAGCGCGAAGTGGAGCAGGCAGTAATCGCCAGCGGCATGGCTTACACCATTTTGCAGCCCACGTTTTTCACGGAGGTCTGGCTGAGCCCCACCCTGGGCTTTGATGCGGCCGCGCGCCGCGCCCGCATCTATGGCGCAGGCACCAATCCCATAAGCTGGATCTCTTTTCCCAACGTGGCCGATTTCGCCGTGCGCTCTCTCGATGCGCCCGCGGCACACAACGCCATCGTTCCCTTGGGCGGGCCAGAGGCGCTTAGCCCGCTCGAAGTGGTGCGCCTCTTCGAAGAGTTGACCGGCGCGGCATTCACCGTCGAGCACGTGTTGGAAGCCGTTCTGCGCGCGGGCAAGTCCGCCGCCCGCCGGGCTCTGGATGAGGCGTTTGCGTCGCTGTCGCTGGGTTACGCGCACGGCCAGGTGATCGACATGCGCGCCACTCTGGAAGCTATGCCGGTGCGCCTGGTCGGCGTGCGCGAATACGCTACCTGGTTATTGAGTCAGCCGGCGCAGACCGCGGAGTAAGCCCGGCTCGACCGAGTGAACCGGATTCCAGTTGGCGTCCAGCGTCCCGATGTAAGTTGGTTCCGTGCTGGCCGTCCCCATCAGGACCACAGTCCACGAGCGCCCCGGATACCACAGCGCGCGGTAGCGCTTGGCATCGTCCGCCGGTTGCCAATGGTCCCCCGCCGGCGGTCCCAATTGGCGCACCACGGTATCGTAAGTGTCGCGCGGGCCCAAATTGAAAAAGGCTCTGTCCCTGGCCGTGAAACTGACCCGCGGCCGCAGCACGCTCTCGCGGTAGAAGTTCACCACCACGTACGCCGCCACGATGCCCAGCACCAGCGCACCGCCCACGAATCGGAAAACATGTGAGTCGCTTTTTGACTCGAGACGGATGCCTACCACAGGCGCCGGTCCCGTGCGCTGCTCTGGCGCCTGAGGGACAGCCGTCCGCGCGCCGACTGCCAAAGGCATCTCGATCACGCGCCGTTGGTACGGCCACACCGCGCCCTCCCGATACTCCAGTTCTCGCAACAGTCCCACAATCACAACCGGGTCTTCGATGCTCGAAATCTCCCCCAGAAACCGCCGCGGAATGGAAATTTCCAGTCCCGTGCGCGCATTCACGACCAACACATCCGACCACGTGGCTTTGCGGTACTGCCACTGGTTGTGTTCCATGTTCAAAATGGCCGGATAAAACGAGAAGGGACGGTGCCGCAGGGCCTCGATCGGCGGAGGGATTACAGGCGAGGACATAAGCCGAATTCCCATGGTAGCATCGCCCGGACGGGTGTATGATTAGGGAGGTTTTGTGTACGTCGGCTACTCCGCTTGACGCGGATGGTAACCGAGATCGCGATAGGTAGCGCGATCGTAGCGGTCAGTGTTTAGGACGCCAAAAACGTCCCAGCCTCTACATCCAGCGGAATTCGAAAAATCGTGTATTATAAAGGAGGGCCTGCGGACCGGTTTCCGATCCGCAGGTTTTCCTCACTTCGATTACTTCCGCTTGACGCGGACGGTAACCGAGATCGTGACGGCTATCACGAATCGTGACGGTCAGCGTTATGACAAGCATACGCTGCCTCCTTTCCGCCTAAACAGAGATTGGCCGGCCCGGAGCCACCCGGGCCGGTCGGCGTTTAGGACGCCAAAAACGTCCCAGCCTCTACATTCAGGGGAATGCTAAACGATATAGTGTGCGGAAGAGATGGAATGTCGCGCGGTTTATATCATGCCCAGCAGGGCATTGACGACAATCGCCCCCATGCCAACTGGGATCATCACTTTCCAGCCGATGTCCATGAGTTGGTCATAGCGAAAACGGGGGAAAGTGCCGCGGAACCAGATCATCATATAAATGATCACCGACACCTTAAACAGAAACCAGAAGATCCCTATGGCGGCGGCATTGAAAGCCGGGATCATATAGATCGCGCCGATCAGAACCAAAAGCAGCGCCGCCCCGACAAGCACCTTCTGCTGCAGCTGATCCTTCAGGCGGCGCACCAGGATCAGGCTGCTCAAACCGGAGCCGGCAAACACCAACAGAGGCACGACGTAATTCAGCGCCGCCAGCCACGACACGCTTGGAAATGGGCGCAGCCATCCGCCCCAGAACAGCGTCACGGCCACTGACGAAACCACGAAGATATTCGCGTATTCGGCCAGAAAGTAAAGCGCCCAGCGGAAGCCGCTATATTCGGTATGAAAACCCGCCACTAACTCGGATTCGGCTTCCGGCAGATCGAATGGCGCGCGGTTGGTCTCAGCGGTGGCCGCGATGATATAGACCACGAAGGGCACGATCATGAAGCCATAGTTAGAGAAGATAAACCATATGCTGCGGGTCTGCTGCGCGTGTATAATGCCTTGCATGCTGAGCGTGCCCGCCACCATCACGCCGGAGAGCAAAGCGAACGACAGAGCCACCTCGTAACTCACTAACTGCGCGGCGCTGCGCAGCGCGCCCAAAAGCGGATAATGACTGTTCGAAGCCCAACCACCCAGAATGATACCAAGTATCCCAACGGCGGACATGGCGGAGATCACTAACAAGCCGACATTCACGTCCGCCACGTACAGGTACTTACTGAAGGGGATCACCGCGAACGCGGTCAATCCCGTAAAGGTCGAGATCACCGGCGCCACCCAGAACATCAGGTGATCCGAATCGGTAGGAATGATGTCTTCCTTGATCAATAGCTTCAAAGCGTCCGCGATGGGCTGCAGGAGGCCGTGCGGGCCGACGCGCATGGGCCCCAGTCTCACCTGGAAATCCGCCAGCACCTTGCGTTCGATCAGCACGATGTAGCCCGCCACCAGCGGGAACAGGGCAATGATCACCAGCGTGACCAGCAAAGGCGTGAACAGAGGATGATGGATGATGGCGTCCATAGTTTCTCAGTGCAGCAAAGAGGTCTGCGCCAACTGCAGGAAAGGCTGCGGGTAGAAGCCGATGGCCAAGGTCAGAATGCCGCTCACGGCCACCGCCACGCGCAGGCCCAGGCTGGTGGAGAGGGGCGCCTGTTCGGTAACATCCCGGACGAATATGCTGCGTACGATGCGGAAGTAGTAATAAATGGCTACGGCCACGTAAAGAGTAGCAATCACAGCCAGCGTGTAATGATGCGTCTCGATCAATGCGAGAAAGATATAGTACTTACCCCAAAAGCCCGCCGTCGGCGGAATGCCCGCCAGCGACAGCAGAAAGATCAGCATCAGCAGCGCGTAACCGGGGCTCTTGTGGGCCAACCCGGCGATGTCGTCCATATCTTCGCCGATCACACCCTTGCGGCGCAGAGCGATCAGCACCATGAACGCGCCGAGGTTCATAAAGGTATACACCATGATGTAAACCGCGATACCTTTGATACCCGTAGCATTGCCGGCGATGAGGCCCAGCAGCATGTAACCGGCATGCGAGATGGAACTATAGGCCAGCAGCCGTTTGATGTTGCTTTGATTAATGGCCGCCAGGTTGCCGACCGTCATGGTGGCGACAGCCACGAAGCTGAGGATCGGCTCCCACACCGGCCGGGCAGCCGCCAAAGGCGCCAGATCGCCGTAAAACAGCCGCAGCAGAAAAGCGATGGATGCGGCCTTGGATGCGACCGAGAGATAGGCCGTCACGGTGGTCGGCGCGCCCTCGTAGGCATCCGGCGCCCACATATGGAACGGAACGGCGGAGATCTTGAACAACAGTCCGACGGCGGTGGTGGCCAGCGCCAGGAAGACCAGCGGATCGGTCGGCGAACGCTCGCTGATCTTGACCGCAATCTCGCCCAGCTTGGTCGATCCCGAGAGGCCGTACATCACCGAGAACCCATAGGCCAGAAAACCGCTCGAAAACGCTCCCAGCAGCAGATACTTCATGGCTGCCTCGTTGGAGCGCTTCTCGCGGCGCAGAAAGCCGACCATGATGTAGAACGACAGGGCCATCAACTCCAACCCGATGAACAGGGTAACTAAGTCCGCGCCCGTGGCCAGAAAAAACATGCCGCACTGCGCGAATAACATCAGGCCGTAATACTCGCCGTGGTGCTCGCCTTCCACTTCCAGATACTTGTAAGAAACGATGGCAACCAGGACCGTGGCGATGACGAAGATCCAGTTGAAGAACAACGCGAAGCCGTCGATCACGATCGAGCGGTTGAAGGCGGAAAGCTCGCCGTTAGTCGCGATAAAGGCCGCTTGCTTCCACAAGCCATATCCCGTGAACGCTTCGCCCAGGATCACAAAGAGCAGCAAATATTTCCTTTGCTTCGGCTCGGGGAAGACCCAGAAATCGAACAACAGAATGGCGCACCCGAACAGCGCCAGCATGATGGCCGGTACCAGCGCGAAGTGTTCGTAGACCGAGTAATATTGGCTCATTGGCCACCTGCCTGGCTAACCATCTTTGAAGGCCGCGTCGCAGCCACGGCGCCCTGATAGTATCCGGGCCGCACACGCTCCACGATCTGTTGCACGGGTTTCTCGAGAATATCGAAGTAAGGCTTGGGATACACGCCGATCCAGATGGCCCAGGCGATCAATGGCAGGAACACCACGATCTCCCGCAGGCTCATATCCGGCAGATGCAGATTCTTGGCGTTGGTGATCTGGCCCAACATCGTGCGCTGGTAGAGCCACAGCAGGTAAGCCGCTCCGAAGATCACGCCGCTCACCGCAAACGCCGCCCAGATGTGATTGGCCTCGAACGCGCCCTGCAGGATCGTGAACTCGCCCACAAAGCCGTTCAACAGCGGTAGGCCGGCGGAACTGAGCATGGCGATGGCAAAGATGACGGCATACTTCGGCATCACATGCGCCAGGCCGCCGTACTCGGAAATCTCGCGCGTATGCCGGCGCTCGTAGATCACGCCGATGATCAGGAAGAGCATGCCGGTGGAGATGCCGTGATTGATCTGCTGCAACACGCTGCCGGCCAGGCCATTCGGATTCATGGCAAAGATACCCAGCGTGCAGAACCCCAGGTGACTGACTGACGAGTAAGCGATCAGCTTCTTCCAATCCTTCTGCATCAGGCTCACCAGCGCGCCATAAACGATGCCGATGATGGAAAGCACCGCCAGCACCTGCACGATAGTCAGGTCCATGGACGCCTTGGGCAGCAGCGGCAGGGAAAACCGGATGAAGCCATATGTTCCCATCTTCAGCAGCACGCTGGCCAGGATCACGGAACCCGCGGTCGGAGCTTCCACATGCGCATCCGGCAGCCAGGTGTGGAATGGAAACATGGGCACCTTGATGGCGAAGCCCAGGAAGAAGGCCCAGAAGACCCATTCCTGCAGACCCAGCGGCAGACTCAACTTCATGAGCTCCGAAATCTCGAAGGTAAAGTGGCCGAACTGGCTGTTGTACTGGAAGTAGAGCGTCAGGATGCCGAGCAGCATCAACACGGATCCGGCCAGCGTATAAAGGAAGAACTTGATGGCCGCATACAGCTTGCGCGGCCCGCCCCAGACTCCGATGATGAAGTACATGGGCACCAGCACCAGTTCCCAGAACACGTAGAACAAGAAGAAATCGAGCGACATGAATACACCTAGCATGCCCACCTGCAGCAGCAGGAACATGCAGTAGTATTCCTTCAAGCGGTCCTGAATGGCGTTCCACGAAGAGAGGATGGCGATGAAGCCGACCAGCGTGGTCAGCATAATCAGCAGCAGACTGATGCCGTCGATGCCGATCAGATACTGCGCGCCCAGACTGGGAATCCAGTTGGCGCGCTCCACGAACTGAAAACCGCCGACGCCCTTATCGAAGCGCGATACCAGGGGCAGGGAAATCAAAAAGCCGGCGAAGCTCGCCAGGTTGGCCCATACTTTGATGACACTCTTCTGGCTCGATGGAATGAACAGCAGGACCAGCAATCCCGCCAGCGGCGTGAACAATACCAGACTGAGTAAGTGGCTGTCCATCATTTACCCACCAGATAATAGCCGAAGAAGATGATTACGCCCACCACGACGAATAGCGCATAAGCCTGCACGCGTCCGGTTTGCAGGAGGCACACCGGATAAGACAGCAGCTTCACGGAGAAGGAGCCTAAGCGCACGGCGCCATCCACGATCCAGGTGTCCCACCACATCGAGACCCGCGCGGAGAACCGCGTCAACCAGCCCGCCCCATTCACCGCGCCATCCACCACATTGCGGTCAAAGGCGCCCAAAAGCTCGCCGCCGCCTTTGCTCAAGCCGTTGACAAACAGGAAATCATAGATCTCGTCCACGTAATATTTGTTGTAGAGCAGGCCGTGCAAGGGCTTCAGGGCTTTCTCAATCGAATCCGGCACGGTCGGCTTGTGGTGATAGAAGTAGCGGGCCACCACGATGCCGATAATGGCGATGGCCACCGAAACGGCCATCAGGACCCATTCGGTGGAGGCGTCATGCGCGCCCTGTTCGGCGGCCTCGGCGGCGGCGGACGAGAACACCGGAGCCAGCCAGCTCTCAAATCCGTGGAACATGCCGGGCAAGCCCCACAATTTCGGCGTGGCGCCCCAACCGGCGAAGATCCCGCCCAGCGCCAGCACGGACAGCGGTATGGTCATGCTGGCGGGCGACTCGTGAATGTGCGCGGCCACTTCGGGCTTCACGCGCGACTTCCCGTAGAAAGTCATATTCATCAAGCGCCACATATAGAAGGCCGTCATTCCGGCAGTTACCAGACCCACAAACCACAACAGCTTGGAACCGGATGCCGAGCTATAAGTCTGCCAGAGGATTTCATCCTTGGAAAAGAAGCCGGCAAAGCCCGGAATTCCGGCAATCGCGATCGAGCCCACCCACATGGTCCAGTGCGTGATGGGGATCTTATTCTTCAAGGCGCCCATGTGGCGCATATCCTGCTCCCCGCCCAGGGCATGAATTACAGAACCCGAACACAAGAAGAGCAAGGCTTTGAAAAAGGCGTGAGTGAACAGGTGGAAGACGGCCACCCAGTAAGCGCCCACACCCAGGGCCAGGAACATATAACCGAGCTGGCTGACGGTCGAGTAGGCCAGTACGCGCTTGATGTCATTCTGCACCAGTGCGATGGTAGCCGCCAGGATGGCCGTGAAGGCGCCTATCGAAGCTACCACGGTCGAGGTATTGGGTGTCAACTGGAACAGAGCCGCCGACCGCGCCACCATGTAAACGCCGGCCGTGACCATGGTCGCGGCGTGGATCAACGCGGACACCGGCGTGGGACCTTCCATGGCGTCCGGCAGCCAGACGTATAACGGAAACTGTGCCGACTTACCCGTCGCACCGATGAACAGCAGCAACGCTATGGCGCTGAGCACGCCAAAGCCGGCGATTTCCGCGTGATACTGGCCGCTGCGCAGCGCCGCGTTCACATCCAGGAAGCGCACGGTTCCGAGCAGGCTGAACATCAACAGCATGCCGAGTATGAACCCGGCATCGCCCACCCGATTTACGATGAAGGCCTTCTTCCCGGCATCGCCCGCGGACTTCTTCTGGAAGTAGAAGCCGATCAGAAGATAGCTGCACAATCCCACGCCTTCCCAACCCACGAACAGCAGCGTGTAATTGTTAGCCAGCACCAGCATCAGCATGAAGAAGATGAACAGGTTCAGGTAGCCGAAGAAACGGTAGTAGCCGTTATCGTGGGCCATGTACCCGGTGGAATAGACATGGATCAGGAAGCCGATACCGGTCACCACCAGAATCATGACGGAGCTCAAAGGATCGAGCAGGAATCCCCAGTCGGCGCTGAATGTGGCCAGGCGCCCGTCCAGCATGTGGAACGGCAGCCCCGCCAGCCAGGTAAACTGGATCACCTGGTGCACGCGCTGGGTCTGTTGCGACAACTGCCACACCGCGCCCGCCGACAGAATAAACGAGATCAGCACCATGCCCGGACAGATCAGGTTCACCAGGAATTTCAATGGCGAGCCGTGGTGATGATCGTGGGCGTGCTCGTGATCGTGGCTGTGAGAATGTCCGTGATCGTGAGAGTGCCCGTGATGGTGATCGTGCTCATCGTGCGTGTGCTCCACGCCGGGAGCTACGGCCACGGCGGATGCCGGCTGGGGATCGAGCATCCTGCCGAAGAGCAGCATCAGCAGCGCCCCGGCCAGGGGGAATAACGGAATCAGCCAGATCAGGTCCAGGAAATTCAATGGATAACTCCCAGCCCTACCATTTGAGTAAGTCCACCTCGTCCGCCAGCACGGTCTCTTTATTGCGGAACAGCGCGATCAGAATGCCCAGGCCCACGGCGGCTTCCGCCACCGCATCGGTGATGACAAAGATGGCGAAGACCTGCCCGCCCAGGTCGTGCAACTCGTGCGAGAAGGCCACCAGGTTGATGTTCACGGCGTTCAGAATCAGCTCGATGGACATCAGGATAATGACAATGTTGCGCCGCGTCAGAACGCCGACCGTCCCGATGAGCAGGAGAGCCGCGCTCAGTGCGATGTAATGCGCCGTGGTAATCGGGTACATTTCAAATCCTCTTCTTGGCCATCACCACCGAACCGACCACTGCCACCAGCAGCAGAATGGAAGCAATCTCAAACGGCAGCAGGTACTCGGTGAACAGGGCGTCGGAAAGCAGTTCGGTGTTTCCCAGGGAGTTGGCCGCCACCGGCGCGCCGGGCTGCGCGATGCGGAACGCGCTCGCGCCCTTGGAAAGAAAATAGAACAAGAGTACGCCGACAATAGCGACACAGACCAGCGCGATCAGCCACTGCCCGTTGAACTGTTTCTCCTTGGCCGCCTGATCCAGGTTTACGAGCATGATGACGAACAGGAACAACACCATAATGCCGCCGATGTAGAGCACGATCTGCACGGCGAAAAGAAACTCGGCCTGCTGCAACAGGTACAAGCCCGCCACGCCCATCAGCGAGACGATCAGTGAGACGGCGCTATGCACTGCATTCTTGCGAGTGATGGTGAGGATACCGCCGGCCAACACCATGACGGCAAAGCTGTAGAAGAAGATGGCCTGGGTCAGCTCAGGGGTCAGCATTTGTATTGGGTTGGCTTGGGTCCTTCTTCCAGCATCTGCCGATCCCAGATCGCACCTTCGCGGGTGTAGCTGGCCAGTTCGAAATCCTGCGTCAGCTCCAGTGCGTCCACCGGACAGGCGTCTTCGCACAACCCGCAGAACATGCAGCGGGACGTGTCATAAGTAAAGTTAGTGAGCTCCTTGCGTTTGGTTTGCTCGTTGCGCTCGCTTCCGACCACGATCAGGTTCTCGGGGCACGCCAGCGCGCAAAGGTTGCACGCGATGCACAGCGTCTCGCCATTATCCGGGTTGATGTTCAGCCTCGGCGCGCCGCGGTAGCGCTCGCCGACTTTAGGACGCTCCGCCGGATACTGCTCCGTGTAAATCCGCTTGGGATCTTGATTGCGGAACGTTACCCATAGCCCTTGGAAAAGGTCTACGAGAAAGACCGTTCTGAAAAGCTTCGAGATCATTGGTGAGCCTCGCTGCTGACGCGGAGACACGGTGACACGGAGACACGGTGAGTGCGGACGCACCATTCTCCGCGTCTCCGCGTCTCCCCATCTCCGCGTCTCCGATGTCTCATCTATCCACCTCGCCCAATACGATATCCAGGGTACCAATTATCGCGACCACGTCCGCTACCAGTCCGCCGCGCACCATGGCGTCGAGCGCCTGCAAATTGACGAACGACGGCGGCCGCACACGCATGCGGTAAGGCTGGGTGGAATTGTCGCTCACGATGAAATATCCCAGTTCGCCCTTGGGTGCTTCGATCGAAACGTAGGCCTCTCCAACCGGAGGCTTCACCACTTTGGGCACCTTGGCCATGATGGGTCCGCTGGGAATGCGATCCACAGCTTGCCGGATGATGCGCACGCATTGGCGCATCTCCTCCATGCGCACGGTGTACCGGTCGTAGGTGTCGCCGTTTTGGGCGGTGGGTATATCGAACTCGTACTGATCGTAGCCGGAATACGGCTGCGCCTTGCGCAGGTCCCACTGGACGCCGGCGGCGCGCAACACCGGGCCGGTGACGCCGTATTCCTTGCACTCCTCGGCACTCAGTATCCCGACGCCTTTGAGCCGTCCCACCCAGATCCGGTTATGGGTGAGCAATTCCTCGTACTCGTCCACTTTGGGAATGAACCAGTCGCAGAATTTCCGGGTCTCTTCTTCAAAGCCGTCGTAGGTTTCATACTGCAGCCCGCCGATGCGAAAGGCGTGCGTGGTCAGGCGCGCGCCGCAGTAATTTTCGAAAATCTTGAGCACTTCCTCGCGCTCGCGCAGGCAATAAAACACGGGTGTGATGGCGCCGATGTCCAATGCATGCGTGCCCAGCCAAAGCAGATGGCTGGCGATGCGGTTCAGTTCAGTCAGGATCACGCGCACGGCCTGCGCGCGCGGGGGCGCCTCGATGTTGAGCAGCTTCTCGACCGCCAGGCAGTAGCCTAGGCCGTTCGAAACCGCGGCCACGTAATCCATGCGGTCCACATATGGCGCGAACTGCTGGTAGGTGCGATTCTCCCCGATTTTCTCCACGCCGCGGTGCAGGTAGCCGATCACGCACTCGGTGCCCATCACCTTCTCGCCATCGAGCTTTAGAATGACGCGCAGCACGCCGTGCGTGGACGGGTGCTGCGGGCCCATGTTGATGACCAGCTCGTTGGCGTCGAGAAAAGTGGCTTCCGGCATGAGGATTATTGACCGCTTTCGATGCCCAGATTCTCCCTGACCCAGGTATCGTCCTGGAGCAGAATGGAGTTCTCCTTGCGCAGAGGATATCCTTGCCACTCTTCCGGCAGCAGAATGCGGCGCATATCGGGGTGGTTGGCGAACTGGATGCCAAACATATCGAAGACTTCGCGCTCCAGCCAATTCGCCGCCAGGTGCACGGTAGTCGCCGTCGCCGGACGGAAGCCGTCCGCGAAGGCCGTCTTTACCCGGACGCGTTCATTGCGCGCAAAGCTATATAAGATGTAGACCAGTTCGAAGCGCTCGGTTCGTTTGGGATAGTCGACCGCGGTCAGGTCCACCAGATAATCGAAATCCAACTCCAGCTTGAGGGTTTCCAGAATGGGTATCGCCGCGTCCGGCGTGACGAGCAGAAAGTTCTGCCCCAGGTAGGTGGAGAATTCGGTCATTGCGCCACCGAAGCGTTCCTTCAACGCCTGGGTGAGGTCGCTTTCCCACGGGGTGGTGACCATTACGGCGGGAGGCTTGGCAGGCGCGGCATGGGCCGCGGCAGGCTTGGGAGGCGCTGGTTTTGGGGCCTCACTCCCTGTGGGAGGAGGCGCCGCCGAGCCCTCGGGCTTTTGCTCGTCTGGCATTGAAATCCCGTCGAAGACCACTACACATATCACTTGCCTGGGGAACTGTCAAACGCAATCTCGTGCGTTCAGTTATGCTGTACGGAGATGACTAAAGTCCAGATCGATTTCCAGTTGCAGCACCCGCTCAATGACGAACTGATGACCCGCATCGCGCGCGCCTATTCGATTTACGGGATTCAGAAGATCCGCCTGGCGCCCTCTCAGGACAGCTTGACGGTGGAGTATGATGCGACCCGTTTGCGGCCGGCCGAAGTGCAATCCGCGCTGACCCGATCCGGCATCCCGGTCGCCGCAAAATAACCTTCAGATGAACAGGCTGGCAGCCAGATCGAAGAACTCCGCCAGCTTCTTCGCTCCGGCTTTGCTGATGGAACGCTTTCCGCCCAGGATCTCCGAAGTATGCCCGCTGCCGCCCAGCAGCGGTGCGATATCCGCTTGAACCAAGCTACGATCCAACAGGTGTACAGTCCGGCTAGCGCCCCCCCGGCGTGAGGTTGGAGTCGCGCCGGTCGAGATCGTCAAGCTGCGCAATGGCCTGCTCGAGTTCGTGATCGTTTCGGATTGGCCGCGGGCAGGCGCGGCTCAATATCCACTGTGGCGATCAGCCGGTAATTATGGCCGCCAATTTTGAGCTCGGCATGCGGAAAATCATGCTGCCCCACCGTGCCCGCAACACAGTCCGGTACCACGCATCAAGCGCCGCCGCCTCTGAGTCCGGATGAATACGGCCGAATCCAACGATTGCTGCGCGGCTGATGACTCTGAATGCCTTTTTGGGCTACCGTTTTGGGAGGAGAGCGATCCTGCAGGGAAAAACAGGGGGCAAAATAATAACCGGCGGTGCCGGAGCCTATTCCTTGGAACGGCTACCGGTCCGCCGGTTCGCGCCACTTCAACTGTCTTTCTACAGTGCAACGCACGTGCCAGTCTCGGCCGTGTTGATTAACAAACACTTAACAACACCTCACGGAGGCCGGAGGCGGGTGGCGGGTAAGCTTTACACGGCCCGACCAAGCAGAAATTACGCCTCTCTCATTTCCTGGGCGTGATGGCGGACATCCACGCCCTGCACCAGGAAGACAACGTCTTCGGCGATATTGGTGGCGTGGTCTGCGATCCGTTCCAAATTGCGTGCCACGAAGATCAGGTCCACAGCTGCAGGAATGGTAGTCGGGTCCCTTTGCATATAGGCCACCAGTTCCTGGTAAACGGAGTCCCGCAGGGCGTCTACTTCGTCATCGGCTACCAGCACGCCGCGGGCGACGTCGGCATCCGCTTTGACAAACGCGTCCAGCACGCGCAGCAGCATGGACTCGACGAGCTGGGCCATCTTCGGAATATCGATGAGCGGCTTCACGGCGGGGTGCGCGATCAAGGAAAGGGTGCGTTGTGCGATGTTCACCGCCAGGTCGCCCATCCGCTCCAGGTCGGTGTTGATTTTCATGGTGGCCGTCAGAAACCGAAGATCCTTCGCCATGGGCTGGCGCAACGCGAACAGGCGCGTGGTCAGATTGTCGATCTCGATTTCCATCTGGTTGATGCGAGCCTCGTCGCGCAGGACTTGCCGGGCCAGTTCCGGATCCCGCTCCACCAGCGCGCGCACACTCCGGTGGATGGCCGACTCCACGTGGCCGCCCATCTGCAATACCTTTTCGTGCAGCTCATCGAGCTCAACGGAAAATTGTCGCAATTCAGCTCTCCTGATTCCCCTCTATCTGCCGTTACCCGAATCTGCCGGTAATGTAGTCTTCGGTTTCTTGCTTGGTGGGAGTTTTAAAGATGATCTCAGTTGTATTGTACTCGATCAGTTTTCCCAGCAGAAAGAACCCGGTCCTGTCGGCCACCCGCGCGGCCTGTTGCATATTGTGAGTCACGATCACGATGGTGCACTGATCTTTGAGCGTAAACAGCAGGTCTTCAATCTTGGCCGTGGCGATAGGGTCCAGCGCGGAACAAGGTTCATCCAGCAGGATGACCTCGGGGTCGACCGCCAGCGCGCGCGCGATGCACAGGCGCTGCTGCTGCCCGCCCGATAATGCATAAGCCGATTTCTGCAGCTTATCCTTGACCTCCTCCCACAAGGCCGCCCGCTTCAAGCTGCGCTCGACCGCGTCGGCCAGCGAGCCGCGGAATCCGTTCACTTTCAGTCCATAGGCGACATTGTCGAAAATGGACTTCGGAAACGGGTTGGACTTCTGGAAAACCATGCCCACGCGCCGTCGTAACCCGGTCACATCCATCTGCAGTACGTCCTCACCGTCCAGCAGCACCTGACCTTCCACGCGGGTGTTGCGGATGGTTTCGTTGATGCGGTTCAGCGTGCGCAAAAAGGTGGACTTGCCGCAGCCGGAAGGTCCGATCAGAGCCGTGATCTTGTTGGTGGGAACTTCGAGGGTAATGGCGTGCAGGGCCTGGTAGGCGCCATAGTAAAAATTCAGGTCCACGGCCTGGAGCTTGGGTGATTGCTCCACCGGCTTGCCGGCGGCCGAACTGGGGGATGGTCGATTAGCGGTTCCCATGGTCATAGTCGGTTACTTTTGCACCGCAATTCCGCGCGAAAGAATCAGGCGTGCGGCGATATTCGCCAACAACACCATCAATAGCAGAACCATACCGGCCGCGAAAGCCTGACGGTGCCAATCGTCGTAGGGACCGGTGGCGCGCAGGTAAATCGCGAGCGGCAACGACAGGGTGGGCTCATTCCAGAACGGACTATGGTGGGAATTATCGCCGCTGGTGAAGATCAGCGGGGCGGTCTCTCCGGCAATGCGGGCAACTCCCAGGATCATACCGGTAGCGATGCCGCGGTACGCCGCCGGCACCACCACCGTGGCGATCATCCTCCATCGGCTGGCCCCCAATGCCAACGCGCCTTCGCGCAAGGTTAGCGGAACAGTGCTCATGAACTGCTCGGTGCTGCGCGCCGTGATCGGGATCAGGATCAGACTCAAGGCGAAGCTGCCGGCGAATCCGGAGAATTGGTGCGTGTGCTTTACCACCACCGACCAGGCAAAGATCCCGATCACGATCGACGGCACTCCATTCAATAGATCCGCCGTATAACGCACCAGGCCCGCGAAGGTCTTACCGCCGAACTCCGAAAGATAAATGCCGGCCAGGAAGCCCACCGGCAAGCCGATAACGGTGGCCAGCAGCACGATCTCCAAACTGCCTACGATGGCATTCGCCATACCACCACCCGTCTCGCCGGGCGGCTTGGGCAGCTGTGTAAAAAAATTCCAATCGACGGCGCGCCAGCCGGTGTAGAGCAGATACCCCAGAATCGCGAAGAGGATCATTACGGCCAGCACGGCGCAGACGCCCGTGAGGCTGAGCATTACGAAACTGAGCGCTTGCCGCCAGCGGTTGCGGAGGGTCATGGATGGGAGCTCCCACGGCGTGTGGTGGCGATAATCAGAAGGCGTGCCAAGGCGTTAATCACGATCGTGAGCAGGAAGAGCACCAGACCCAGTGCCACCAGTGCGCTGGGATACAGATCGCCAGTGGCCTCGGCGAACTCGTTGGCAAGGACGGAAGCGATGGTGTAGCCCGGCGCGAAGAGGGAGGCTTTGATCTCCGTTCCGTTCCCGATCACCATGGTAACCGCCATGGTTTCCCCCAGCGCGCGCGCCAAACCCAGAAAGATCGAGCCAAAAATGCCCAGACGGGCCCATGGCAATACCGCCTGCCAAGTCGACTCCCAGCGTGTGGCTCCCAGAGCCAGGGCGGCCTCGCGCTGCTCGGTGGGAACTTCGAGGAGCGCTTCCCGCGAGATGGAAATGATGAAAGGCAGGGTCATGACGGCGAGAATCAGCCCTGCAGTCAAATATCCCACACCGAGGATCGTGCCGCTGAAGATGGGTAAAAATCCCAGGTTCTTCTTGAGGAACGGCTCGATGTAGTCCCGCATGAGCGGCACCAGCGTAAAGTAGGCCATCAAGCCGTAAATCACGCTGGGAACGGCCGCCAGCAATTCAATGAAGAAGGTGAAGATACTGGATGTCTTGGGCGGGGCCAGTTCGGCCAGGAAGATAGCGGCGCCCACACCTAACGGCACGGAAATCAGGAGGGCCAGCGCGGAAGTGACGACCGTGCCATAGATGAATGGCAGCGAGCCGAATTCACCGTTGACCGGATCCCAGTTCGTGGATATCAGAAAGCCCAGGCCAAACTTATGCCGGGCCGCGGTCGAATTAATCCAAAGCTGCCACACGAGCGCGACGGTGACGATCAGGATCAGCGAGGCAAACGCCAGGGTCACCAGCCGGGCGATTTCGTCTCCGGTAGTCAGCTTCGCAAAAAAACTTCGCGCGCCCGGAGCCGGGCGCGCGGGCAATGTGGCGGGGGATGCCATATCGTGCTATTGAATTCGGGCGATGGCTTTCAGTTCCTTGGCGACGACTTCATTGGGCAACGGGGCGTAGCCCAGATCGGCGCAATATTTCTGGCCGTCCGCGAGCATCCATTTGAGAAAATCGACGATTGCCTTCTTTTTGCTCGCATCGTCGATTTTACTCGGAATCAACAGCCACGTAAACGTCGAGATGGGATAAGCTTTCTTGCCGGGTGCATTGGTGATAGAGACTCGGAAATCGTCCGGCATACTCTTGGCGGCGCCCGCGGCGGCATCCGTCACGCTGTTGAAGTCGGCCTTCAGGAAAACGCCTGCCGCATTCTGAATCAGGCCGTAGCCCATTTTATTTTGCACGGCGTAGACCAGTTCGACGTAACCGACGGAGTTCGGCGTTTGCTTCACAAAACCGGCCACGCCTTCGTTGCCTTTTTGGCCGATGCCGGCGGGCCATTTAACCGAACTGTTGGAGCCAACGTCTTTCTTCCAGTCCGCGCTCACCTTGGATAGATAATCGGTGAATACGAAGCTGGTTCCGCTGCCGTCGGAACGGTGCACGACCACGATCTCCGCGTCAGGCAGCTTCACGCCCGGGTTGATGCCGGTTAGAGCCGGATCGTTCCACTTCTTGATCTTGCCCAGATAAATTCCCGCCAGAGCGGCGCCCGTGAACTTCACATCCTGAGTTACACCCGCCAGATTATAGGTCGGCACGATGCCTCCCAGGACCGTGGGAAAGTGCATGGGCTTCACTTTGACCTTCGAGATTTGCTCGTCGGTCATGGGCATGTCGGAAGCGCCGAAATCGACGGTGCCTTCCGTCAACTGCCGGATGCCACCACCGGATCCGATCGACTGATAGTTGATCTGTATGTTGGCATCTTTCTTGCCGAATTCCTCGAACCACTTGCTGTAGATCGGATACGGGAAGGTGGCTCCCGCCGCATTGATCGATATTTTGGCTTCGGCAACAGACAGAAGAATGGCGAGGGCGCCAAAGGCGCCCACCCATAGAGTCCTCTTGTTCATAGATCTCCTCTTGGCCTAGTAATGCGGCGCCTGGCCCGGCAAAGTGTACCGCAGGTCGAGCCACACCATGTCGTCGTGCGTGTTGCGCGGAGCGCCGGCTGCCTCGTACCACGGAACGCGGAACAGGTACGAGTATTGGAAGATCATACCCAACGCCCCGAACTTGGGATTCTTCCAAAATACCTGGTTAATCCCGAACGTGGCTTCTTGAATGGCACGATTTTGGCTGTTGGCGGACTTGGGATAGCCGTAACCGATAAAAACGTTCTTGTCCACCGTATCGATGGCGACATCCTTGCCGATGTAGTCGGCGCCGTAGTAAGCAAACAGCAGCGTATTGTGGAGCTGCCATTCGAAGCCATCCACCGTGGAATCGGCGTGGACGGGTGAAACGCCGCCGCTTGACAGCACGATCAGGTCGGGCGCCTGTCCGAACAGGTAACGGCCGCCGCCATCGCTCACGAAGGTATTAGCGATCAAATGGAAATCCTTGACCACCTCCAGATTGAAGTTGGCCTCTCCACCGCCGCCCTCTTTGGTGAAGCTTATCGAGGTAAGCGGATTGTAGGTCTTGAAGGTGCTCAAAAAGCCCGCAAACTCGATGTGCATCAATTGGCCGTTCACGGTCGGATCGAAAGCCAGTTTGGCTTGAATATCCGGCAGTTCGTTGGGCGGAGTGAAGGTTGCCGCGCCCATGTCGATCTGGGTGTTGGTGTACTGCGTGCTCAGGTTGGCCGGTATGGTGATGGAACCACCCCCCGACGACCCCCCGCCGTATTGTTCGGCTTGTTCGAACGAGAGGCCTGCGGTTATGATCGGGCTCGCGTGATAGACGATGCGGAATTGTGGGGCGCGCGTCCAGGCAAGGCCCACTTGGTAATTTGTGTCCATGTCCTGGCTATAAAATATGTCACCCGGCAATGGCGAAATGCCCTTGCGTCCCGGAGTCAGCATGCTCCAGGATTGTCCGGCCAGGATCTCCCACTTGTCTTTCTGTAGATCGATCCAATACAACCGCATACGGAAGCTGTTGCTGTTCGAAGTGACGCCGGCATTGGTGGACTGCGTGCCCAGGAAGTCAGACTCCCAGTAAGCCAGCACTTTTGCGCCATGAACCATGGCGTCAAAGCGCGCTCCGATGCGCGAGTTCTGGGCACTGAAGCGCGTCTCGCTGAGTTTGCCCAAGCCGGTGGATACATTATTGTAGGGAACGCTGCCAAAGCTGGTGCCGATGCCACTGCCGCCGTCGGCCGACCGGTAGACGCCCGTGAAGTCCATAAAGCCGATGGGCGTGATGGATGTCGAGCCGATGTGAATTTGCAATGGAGAATCGGGCTCTGCCGGAGCTTGTGGGCTGAGGGCCGCAGCCAGACCAGGGTGTATCACGGAGTCGGCTTGGCCCGGCGGAACTACGGGCGTGGTGCTGGCCACCTGTCCGGTACTGGGCAGCTTCGGCGTGCTGGCCTCATCTAACGCTTTCTTCTCATCTTCCATCGCCTTCCGCAATTGCTCGATCTGCTCCTGCTGCGCGGCCAGTTGGGCCTTCAGCTTCTCAATTTCCGGATTGGCGGTGGATTCCTGGGCGCGCGCGGGCGCCGTCAGGCTGCCCGTAAGGAGTAGAATCCCGCCAAGCGTCAGAAGTACTCTTCCTTTCATTGAAGCTCCTTGTAAGAATTTGGAGGTACGAACCGAATGGCGAAGACAGGGCGGCACAGCCGTCCGGCATACCTGCACCGCTTCAGCCATTTTCGGTACAACCCAATGTAGCGGGAGGTGATTATGGGTTAATGACGGAACCGTTAAGATCCCGTTACAAAGCTGCGGGAGAACTTCCAGTACCTACCTGGGAAAACGAAAAAGCTATCAGCCATCAGTGATTCGCCGGCTTGCACCAGCCGTTCCCCGATAGCCGATAGCTGTCAGATGAAGGGTTTCTTGAGAAGACTTTAGAACACGTACTCAGTCAGCATGTACCACACGTTGTACGTTACCCCCTTGGTCGTGTCTTTGAGGAACTGACCTGGAATCAGGCGGCCGTAGCCGGTGGCGATTTGAGTCTGACGCGTGGGTGTATAAATGGTCTGAATATCCAGCTCCTCGCCGACGTGAGTTCCGTCTGTTCCGCCAGGGTCGGTGGCCACTACGGAACCGCGCGTAGGATACAGTGCGTCGTGGGCGTTGGCCAGCCAGAAATCGTGGAAGCTGGTCGCCAGCGACCATTTGCGGGCCAAATGGAATTCCTGCCCGAAGCGCAGATCCTTGATGTTGCGCCAGCCGATCTGATCGGCGAGCCCGAGCTTGTCGTGGGTGCTGGGGAAGATGGGGTCGAATGTATTTTCAGTGCCACTTTTCACGTTGGAGCTGCCGGAGCCAAAGTCGAATTCGACGAAGAGGCGCGGCTGGATTTTGGACTCCTTAAACGTGTAGCCAGTGACCCAGTGACCCATCCAGGCGCGAATGTGATCCGTGGTGAGTTCGCCAAGTTGATAGGCCATTTCGGTGCGGTAATCGAAATTATGAGGCAATGCGCCGACCCAGCGGAAGCCGGTGGTCCACTCGTCCAGATGGCCGGATTTCAGGTTTTGGACCGAGAAGCTCGGACGCAAGTTCCAGAACTGGTAGACATCGAACGTGGCATGCGGAATAATGTCGTGGGCGGTGGCGTATATGCCATAAAGGTTGTCGCCTTCGAGGTGATGATCGAAGACGCCCTGGCGCATGATCACGACGGACGTGGCGAAGGTATCCACCCGGAAGCGGCCCTTCTGATAGGCGGCGCGCACGCCATCGAACGTGCGGGACACGTTGGTCCACCAGGAATCGCCGATCAGCCGGTTATTTCCGTAGGTCATCTGGAAGCGGCCGGCCTGCAGGCTGAGCCCGTCCCCCTCCGCAGCGCCGAACTGGACGTAAGCCTGAAAGAGCTGAGCCGTATCCTGGTAAGGCGGCAGTTGCGGATCGAAGCCAAAGTCGCGGGCATCTTGGAGTTCGGTGTAGAAGTGAAACCACTTAACCGGTTGGAGCAGCATGCCGAGACGGATGCGTTGCTCCAGGTAGTCGTCGGTCGAGTCGTGCTTGAAGCTGGCGCCCGTGTAGTCGGTGAAGCGCTCCCGGAGTTCGCCCCTGAATCGCAGCCAATAGGGCAGTTTTTCATTGAATTGTTCAGACAGGGAGGGGGAATGCGGGCCATTCGCCCATATTCCGGTCAGCTTCGGATAAGACAGCGGGAGGGTGCTGATCGGCGTCGGCGGTTCGCCGATAGAGTCGGCACTCGCCGCGCCGGCCTGAGATCCGCCCGATGGCGTATCGGTCGAATCGCCGGATGCGGTTGCATCTTGGGCATTTACCGCCGTAGCTAACAGGCAGCCAAGGAACAAGGCAGCCGCCACTTTGATCCCGTTAGTGTAAAAGCGACGCATCAAAATTCTCTCCATTCTGCTGGTTATCAATAGACTAAAGCGATGTTTATAGTAGACTTTAAAACGGCAGCCGTATTTCGTCGGCTCTCCGATTCTACCAAACCGCTTTGGGGGTCTCGCCCAGGACTTTCCTTGCAACAAAACGAAACTTATTCAGTTAGAATTACTCAAGTAGGCACACCTTGTCAAGATTATCTAGCGTTTCGATAGAAATTTTTCCACGGGATTACGTGCTTTCTGTACTAGGACTTGCCTAGGCTTCAGGTAGGACTACGGTAAACCGGGAACCTTTACCCAATTGACTCTCCACCGTTACGGTTCCCTGCATCTGCTCGATGACGTGCTTCACAATGGACAATCCCAGGCCGGTTCCGCCCACTTCCCGCGAGCGCGCCTTATCCACCCGGTAAAACCGTTCAAAGATGCGTGGCAGATCCTCGGAAGGGATGCCGATCCCGCTGTCGGCGATGGTGATGGCCACCCCTCGACCCGGCAAGCGGCCGGCCTCGACCCAGACTTCCCCCTGCCCGCGATTGAACTTCACGGCATTGTCGAGCAGATTCACGAACGCCTGCTCGAGCTTGATCTTATTGCCCATCACCTGCAAATCCTCCACCGTGCCCCATCCCAAGCGGACTTGCCGAATAGCGGCCTCGGATTCCACCGTGCGCATGGCGGCTTCCAGGGTGCCCAGCACGGACAGTTTGCTGGGCGCCAGCGGCGCCCGGCCGGACTCCAGTTCCGAAAGAGTCAGCAGGTCCGAAGCGATGTTGTTGAGCCTGATGGCGTGCGATTGGATGATCTCGACGAACTGCCGGCGGTTGTCCGGATCATCCAGCGCACCGTCCAGGAGTGTCTCGGCGTAGCCGCGGATGGCCGTCAAGGGCGTGCGCAGTTCGTGCGACACGTTGGCCACGAAATCCTTCCGCACGCGTTCCAATCTCTCCAGGTCGGTGATGTCATGCAAAATGGCCATGGCGCCGCTGCTGGATGCCCCCGCCAGAGGAGCGGCCTGCACTTCGAAGGATCGGCCGTCGGCGCCGGTCAGGTGCATGCGCCGTTTCACGGACTCGCCCGAGGATACCGCGGTGCGCAGTATTTCCAGAAATTCCGGATCCCGCACCAGCCGCAACACCGGCAGCCCGGCCGGGGCCGGCCCTTGCACGCCGAACGCCGTGGCGAATGCGGCATTGCAGAAAGTCACGCGGAGTTCTTTATCCACCGCCAGCACGCCCTCCACCATGCCGGTCAGGATGGCGTCGCGGCGCGCGCCTTCCAGCCGGACGCGGTCCACCAATTCGTTCACCTGGTCGGCGACGCGGCCCAAAGATCCAGCCAGGGCGCCCAACTCGTCGCGTGCTTGGGGCTGCACGCTCTGGGGGGGGCCGCTGACGATGCCTTCAGCGAAGCCGCGCAGCCGTGCGATGCGACGGCGCAGACGCCGGGAAAAAAGGAAGGCCCCGCCGAATCCGGCCAGCGCCACGGCTGCGGTAACGGCTATCATGCGCCAGCGCAAATCCGGGTCCGCCGGCGCCGCCAGGAGCAGCAGAGCCAGTTCCACGGCGGCCATCAGCAGCACGCCCCAGAGCAGTCTTTGAAAAAGCGATCGGCGCATGTGTTTCGAGCCGCGCGAGAAGCGGTTGTTACAATCGTAGCAATGCACTTCGCGGAAACCCAAGGCCTTCACGAAATTGTTCGCGAGCGCCTGGCTCCGCATCTTTCCGCGCTGGCCGCTTGCCGCAATAGTGCCGAACTATGGGAACTGGAGGCGTATCGGGCGCTTGCGCCGGACATACGCCTTTTGCTCGACACGCCGGAGATCGGCGGTTTCGCCCGCGGCGCCGCGCCGTCGCTCACCAAGTACCGGTTCGTGGCCTGGAATGTGGAGCGGGGCGCCCAGTTCGACGGCCAGGTAGAAGTTCTGCGGACGCACCCTTATTTACGTGAGGCGGACGTCCTGCTGCTGACCGAAACGGATTCCGGCATGGTGCGTTCCGGCAACCGCAATGTGGCGCGCGATCTGGCGTGCGCCCTCGGCATGGATTACGCCTTTGTGCCGTGCTATCTCAATCTGACGAACGGCTCCGGGGCGGATCGGGACCTGCCGGGCGAGAACCGGCTAGGACTGCACGGCAACGCCATCCTGAGCCGATACCCAATTTCGGGCGCACGGCCGGTGTTTCTGGAGAACGGCGTGGATCTGATGGCTTCACGGGAGAAACGCATCGGGCGGCAGGCGGCGGTGGTGGCGGAGGTGCATTTTCCCAACCTGACGACGACTGTGCTCTCCGTGCATCTGGATGCGCAATCCACCCAGCGCCACCGTTACGGGCAATTGCGCGAGATTCTCGCCCACATCGATGGCGCGCCTGCCGTGGTATTGGGCGGCGATTGGAACACCAGCACTTACAACTCCTCGCGCGCCATTCACGCGATCCTGGGATTCTGGCTGCGCGTGCTCATGGGAGTGGACAACGTGATCCGGAACCATTACCTGCACCCATACCGGCATTTCGAGCGGAACCTGTTCGACCTGCTGGTAGCGCGCGGCTTTGATTATCGTGGTTGCAATTGCCTGGGCGAGCATACGGTGGCTTACGATATTGGCGACCTGCGCGCCACCAAAGCTCTGCGCGACTGGGTCCCGGGCTGGTGTTTTCACTTCATCCGCTGGGCGTTGCGCAATCATGGCGGGCGCTGCCCGCTGAAGCTGGATTGGTTCGCCACGCGGGGCCTCGGCTGCGCCAGTCCCGTGGTGATTCACGACGTGCGGGAAGGTCGCCGGGTAGCGCTATCCGATCATGATGCGATCGGCGTGGACATACTGGTCTGACGCCCGCATTTCTGCCGATAAGTCGAATGAGAGGGGTTGCATGGACCGTTGGTTCGACTTGGCGATCATCGCCGCGAATGCGCTGGTGGTATTGCGGCTGTATCATTGCGGGCTGTGCCGCCGCTATCGGGCTTTTTTTGGATTTCTGATTCTCGAATTCCTGCGGGGTGTAATTTTGACCCCCCTAAATCCCCGGGGCTTTGCCTATCAAAAGATCTGGGTGCTCACCGAGCCCCTGGACTGGCTGATGTACTCGCTGGTCGTATTGGAGATATATGCCTTGGTTCTCAAGGATTACCGGGGCTTGGCCACCGTGGGACGCTGGTCTTTGTTGGTAGCGGTAAGCATCGCCCTCCTGGCCGCCGCCGGCAGCTTTTTGGCGCCCAGCCATGCACCCGACCAGTCCCGCCTGATGTCTTATTATTACGTCACCGAGCGAGCCGTGTACTGCAGCCTGGCCATTTTCCTGCTGACCATCCTGGCGCTGCTCTTGCAATATCCCATCATCCTGAGCCGCAACATCATCGCGCACAGCGTGATTTTCAGTGTGTATTTTATGAGCAGTACGCTGATCTATCACGTCCTGACGGCTGGCGGCCTGCGCATGATTCTTGTGGTCCGAAATTCCCTGAACGGGCTGGATCTGGCGGTTCTGGCCGCGTGGATGATTTTATTGACTCGCGCCGGAGAGCGGCGACAGCAGCAGCTTCGTCCCTCGTGGATGCCGGGGCGGGAGGAAGAGATGATCCGGCAATTGAACAGTTTTAATTTCGCCGTCCAGTTGTTGATCAGTTAGACCCTTGCTGACAAAAAAAGCCGGGCGGCTGTTGAACCGCCCGGCTGCTAATTTACGTTGCGGAACAGCTATCGCACGAATACGTGGATAACCGAACTGACCGGTCCACCCGGACCATAGGCAGTCAGTGTGTAATCCGAGTTAGTGGTCGGATTCACCGTGGCGCTGCCATTGACCGGTTGACTGCCACCGGGCACGCCTGTGCCCGTGAGGATTACGGACGTGGCGTTCTGGGTGGTCCAGCTCAAGGTAACTGGCGCACCGGAAGCGGGCGAATAAGCCGGGCTGGCCGAGAACGTCAGGATCTGAACTGCTCCCACGCTCACGGTAACTACGGCTTGTGTCGGCCCGACCGAGTTGGTCGCGGTCAACACATAGGTTGTGGTGGCGCTCGGCGTGACTGTCGTGCAGTTAGCCGGACCCTGCACCGTGCCGACTGTCGGCTGGATGCTGATGGAAGTGGCATTCTGCACGTTCCAGCAGAGCGAGGACTGGCCGCCCGAAGAGATGACCGTCGGACTGGCCGTGAAGCTCAGGATGTTGGGTACGCTGGATCCCACCGTGACCGTGACCGCGGCAGTGACCGAAGTCTTGCCGTCGGCGCCGGTGGCCGTGAGAGTGTAAGTGGTGGTAGCGGCCGGCGTGACGTTCACGCTGCCGTTCACCGGTTGGTTGCCGACACCGTTGCTGATACTGACGGTAGCAGCACCCGACGTAGCCCACGACAGGAGCGAAGTGCCTCCCGGCGCGATGTTGACGGGAGCGGCCTGGAAGCGCAGGATGATCGGCTTGGAGGCGCCCACGGTAACCGTCACACTGGCGGTGGCCGAGCCTCCGCCCGGACCGGTGGCGGTCAGGGTATACGTCGTCGTAGTGGTCGGTGATACCGAGGCGGTGCCGGTGGCGGACAGACCGGAGCCGACTCCCGAGATGCTGACCGAAGTGGCGTTCGGCACGCTCCATGCCAGCGTGGACGACTGACCCGCGTTGATATTGGGCGGAGTAGCCGTGAAGCGCAAGACGGAGAAGGAACGCGTGGTGGTCACACTGGTATCGGCTGAAGCGAACAGGCCGCTGACCTGGTCGGTAACCGTCAGACGGAATCCGTAACTGGTGGAGCCGGCCGCAGTGAATGTGGCGATGGCGCTGTTGGCGCCGGAAATGGCCACGCTGGGACCGGAGACCTGGGTCCACGAATAGTTCAACGCGTCATGATCCGGGCTGTAGGAACCGCTGCCATTGAGGGTAATGGTCCCTGGAGGCACGCCGATCTGATTCGGACCGGCGTCGGCCACTGGTGCGCTGTGGCCCACCTGCTTGGTCAGCAGCTCATACCGGATGCGCGGCACGTCCATAGGCACGGGGTGCGTGAAGGTGGTGAATTCCTTCGGCCGCATGAAATTACCGAATTGCAAACCAACCGTCAATTCGCCGGTATTCGCGGCTGTCAGCAGGGTGGGGTTCAGACCCACTCCCACCGTGAAAGCCAGTTCCTTGCTGAGAGGCTGTACCAGTTTGACCTCGCCTCCGGGCCGCCCGCAGCTTCCACCCGAGCCACAGGCGTTCGAAGCGGAATTGTGGCTATGAATATAGCCAAAATTTCCTTGCAGCCAGGCGTCGCCCCAAGTGCCGATCTGAAAAGTGGCGCCAAGCTGATTCATGGGGCGGGCGTAGGTTTCAATGAAAGAACTCGGGCCGAGCGGGGTCGTCAGCAAGGCGCCCGTATTTTTGAAACCCTCGGTTCCGTAGAAGCCGATGCGGCCGCGGCTGAACAAGTAATCGAGCAGAACGGCGGCTTGACCCATGCTGCCACCGTTGTCGTCTCCGGCCAAGCGAATGTACTTGAAGCTGGAGAACATGCCGGCCTGCAGATGATCCCAGCGATTGACCAGACCGACATCGAACTGGCCCTCCTGATCGCCGGGATAACGAATGTATTCACCCTCGGCTTGCACGGCATGCGTGCCGCTGCCGCCAAAGGGCGAGAAGAACTGACCGGTGCCGTGTACCGTGACGTCGCCCTCCGGCCGGCCGCCGCCGAATGTGGGGCCAAGATCCAGTCCTAGCAGCGAGAATTTCTTGTTGCGCGCCTGCGCCTCATTCAAAGCATCGGTGCCGGCCTTTTCGGCGATGGTGGTGGTCTCTTCCTTGGTCAGCGGATGAATGCCGTTGACTTTGTCTTCGAGGGCTTTCTCCTGATTCCGCAGGTCGGCCAGTTCACCCTTCAAGCGGTCGTTCTCACCCTTGAGATCGCGCACCGCCGCCAGGATATCGTCCAGCTTGTCGAGCCGTTTCAGGATTTGCGTGCAGCATTCCTGCTGGCTCTTGAGCAGATCCGCCAAGCTGGGCATGACCTCCGTGATGCCTCCGGCAGCCACGATTTTGCCTTGGCCGTCGGTGACGGTCATGACCACGCGGCGGTTCATGAAGCGGCCTTCCTTGGTGTTGTTATTGACCTCGGGAGCTTTTTTGCCGTCGCCGGAGGCCGCGATCTGATCGGCGGACGCGCCGTACTTCACCAGGAATTCTTTGACCGTCTCGGCGCGCTGCATGGCCAGGCGGTCGTTGTAGCGCGCGGATCCGACATAATCCGTGTTGCCGGTCAACTTTACGTGATAGTCGCGATGCTGGCTCAATATTTCCGCCAGACGCAACAGGCTCGGATAGCCATCCGAGAGTATGGAAGAGTTGAATTCAAAGTTGATCTCTTCCCATTGATCTTTAGTTTGGCTGGTGTTCAGGCCTTGAGCGAATAGGCAACTGGAAAACACTCCGATAGCGCCTATGGCTGCCAGATGCTTGATCATGAATTTCTCCCTCAACAATTTCAGCTTGTGCGCGAGACTGTCATACGATCACACTTTTCAAAACGGACCGTACCATCTAGAATACACCGGTAGCTTAACCATATCTACAACATTTTGCGGCTGTTAGTCAACAAATTGAGTGTTCCCGCACAGAATGCGATAATGGTACCCACAGCCTGCCGGATGGGCAGCCGCCCGGAAGCGGGAGGAAAGTCCGGTCTCCATAGGGCAGCGTGCCGGCTAACGGCCGGGAACAGTTCTGGTGACGGAATTGTTACGGAAAGCGCAACAGAAAATATACCGCCTGGAAGCTATGAAGACTCATGGAATTCCGGGTAAGGGTGAAATGGTGCGGTAAGAGCGCACCGCATCCGGAGTAATTCGGGTGGCATGGCAAACCCCACGCGGAGCAAGACCAAATAGGAGAGGAGGAGCGGCCCGTTCCTATGAACTCTCGGGTAGGTCGCTGGAGCCGTACAGTAATGTGCGGCCAAGAGGAATGGCTGCCGCCCGCAAGGGTACAAAAACCGGCTTATAGTCCGGCAGGCTGTGGCAGGCGCGCTGTGGCGCGCCAACATCGGCACAGTGCGCCGATGTTAGAGGGGGCGACGCGGAGACGGGGCGACTCGGCGATCCGGAGCCATCACTTCAGGGCGTGACTACAGGCAATTCCACGTAGCTCTCCTGATACACGCGCTGCTCTGCCTTACGGTAATCCTCAGTTTTCGCCCAGAAGATATTGGGCACAAAGGTCTGCGGGTTGCGGTCATACAACGGAAACCAACTCGATTGGATCTGCACCATCAGGCGGTGGCCGGGCAGAAAGACGTGATTCGCGGTAGGCAACTCGAACCGGTAGGCCAGGGGCTGGTTGGATGCAATCGGCTTGGGCGTTTCCAGGCTTTCGCGGTACCGGCCTCGAAAAATATCCGCCGAGATCATTAGTTGATAGCCGCCTAAAGCGGGCTCCGCAGCCACTTCATCAGGGTAGACATCGATTAATTTCACAACCCAGTCCGAGTCAGTGCCGCTGGTGGATGCCATCAGGTTGACCACCGGCTGTCCACTGATTTTCAGCGGCGTGCTCAAAACATCGGAAAGATAGGCCAGCACATCGGGGCGGCCGGCCGGCTCGCGCTGATCGTCTACCAGCCACTCAGACCAGGACTTGCGCTTCTCGTCGCCGATGGGCAGTGTGCGGAAGGGCACCGGCTTGGCGGGATCGGATACGTACTCCTCGTACGCCGTGTCTCGCGTCACCGGAGGGACAAAGCTCAGTTTCAAGCCCGTTCCCAAGTACAACGGGGTGGGCCGGACGGCGCATCCCGTATCGCAGCCGGCGGGCCAGGCGGGCAGGCGACGCCAGATGTTGGTCCCGGTTTCAAATGCGGAGACCGGCGCCACATCCGCCGCCGGTGCGCCATCTTTCAGATATTGGGCCAGGAACGGCGCCAGGATCTGCCGGCGAAAGTACAGCGCCGTGTCACTGTGAAAATGCAGCGGACCGAGCGTACTGCCATCGTGGATTTCCTGGCCGTGATACCAGGGGCCCATGACTAGAAATACCTTGTCGTTACCCGTGTCTTTCGGTTTGATCGCTTTGTAGACGGCGATGGCGCCATAAATATCCTCCTGGTCCCATAAGCTGTCGACCAGCATCACCGGTATTTTGAGCGGTTCGTTGGCCAGCACCCGGTCCACCGCCTGGTCGCGCCAAAACGCATCGTAGCTGGGATGTTCCAGGATCTTGCGCCAGAAGCCCACCTGTTCGAGGCCGTGGCTCTGTCCCAACGCGCCCGCGGAAACCGCGCGCATGCAGGCCTGATAGTCGTCGTAGTAGCTGGTCCACCATTTCACGTCCGATCCGCGGGTGGCTTCCTGCTCGTAGATGTAATCCGCGTTAGTAAGCTGGCGGAAAGCGCCGTTATGAAACCAGTCGTCGCCGCGCCATCCGTCCACCATGGGATTCATGGGCACCGATACTTTCAATGCCGGGTGTGGATTCACCAGCGCCATCAGCGGCAGAAAGCCATCGTAAGAAATTCCCAGAATGCCGACTTTGCCGTTGGTCTGCGGCAGGTTCTTCACCAGCCAGTCGATGGTGTCGTAGGTATCGGTAGCATGGTCCACCGGCGTGGGATTCTGCGGCCCGTGCAGCGGCCGGTTCATCACGTAGTCGCCTTCCGATCCATGCTTACCGCGCACATCCTGGACCACGCGGATGTAGCCGCCTTCGATGATGACATCCATGGCATTGTCATAACCCTCCAGCAGCGGACCCAGGTGGGAGCTGTGCGCGTGGCCGGTAAGATCATCGGCGCCGTATGGCGTGCGGGTCAGCAGAATCGGCGCGTTATGGGCGCCTTTCGGGATCAGAATCACGGTATGCAGCTTCACGCCATCCCGCATGGGGATCATGGCTTCCTGGCGGGTGTAGTCGAAGGTGCTGGTTGCCTCCGTGAGCTTTGCCGGGATCTCACTGGGCAAAGCGGGGTATTGCGGTTGGGCACACGCGATCTTAACCAGCAGGAACGCGCATGCGATCTTATTTATGACTTTGTAACTCACTTCTAATCTCCATCCAGATTTGGAAGTACAACCATTCGGGCGGCGGATCTTGCTCTTCCACGTGATCAGGCCGGAGTGCCAGGCTGCCGGTCTGCAGCAGAATCTCCCGCACACGCGGATTCTGTTCGATTTTGGCGCGCATCGCCGCCACGATCAGGCGGTAGTGTTCGCCCTTTTGTATTGACCGGTAGGGCAGGCGCCGCCCTTCGAAGGTGACCCAATCGATGCCCAGTTGGCGCATGTTGGCCTCCGCCAGCGTGCCCGCGTCCTTGGCTTCGAAAGCGGTCATTTGCGCTACCTGTTCGCGCGTGTGCGGCCACCTGATTCCCGGCGCCAGAGAGCGCGGATCGCGCGGTCCTTCGGGATAGAGCATCATCTGCCAGAAGCCCTCGACGCTGGCGTAGCGGCAACCGCGGTAGCTGAAGGGCGTGGCCGCGAAGTTCGACAGGATACCCAATTCGTTGCGTTTGGAGAGAATCACCTCGCCCGGCCGGGCGGCTTGCGGCAGAATCTCCCAGGATGCCCTTTGATCCTCGGGTATCGGCGTCCACCAATGCGCCGGATACGTCTGCGCGCAGGCCGCCAAACACCACACCGCGAGCAGACCCAGACTCCGCGCCATTCAGGCAGCTTAACAGAACCACAAGGACCCCCTGATGAACAACTTGAGGCAGCGGATCATATAATGGCAAAAAGATCTGTTTTGGAGGGGCTCCATGCCGAATTGGCGCAGCCGTTGGTTTGCGTGGCTGGCCTGGCTGCCGTGGCTGTCTCCTGGCGCCGTGCCGCAAACGCCGCCGGACCCCACGGTGATCCACGCTTCCACGCATGTCGTGGTTCTCAATGTGGTGGCGCAGGATAAGCACGGCAAGCCGGTGGAGGGTTTGCGGCGCGAAGATTTCACCCTGCGCGAGGACGGCCAGGAACGCAAGATCGCCATGTTCTCGGTGGACGATACCCGCCGGACCTCGGGCGCGGATGTGCCGCCGGCGCCGCCCATGACGTTTACCAACGGCTTAGCATCAGGCGCGCCGATGGTGACCGCGTTTCTATTCGATCAACTCAATACCCGATTGGCCGATCAGCAACTGGCCAAGAAGGACTTTCTGCGATATTTGCGGAATCTGCCGGCAAACGAACGGGTCGCGGTATTTGCATTGGGCTACGAACTCCAGTTGCTCCAGGACTTCACGCAGGACGTGTCCCAACTGCAAGCTGCGATGACCAAACATTCAGACCGGGCCAGCACCGAAGCCGACGCCTCCAGTACGGCGCCGGCGTCGTCGAACTCGTTGACCGGCGACCGGAGCACCACCGCGCAATGGGACAGCTTCCTCGCGTCTTCCGCGGAGCCTTACCGAAACTACCAGGAGACCGTGCGCGCGACGCGCACCGCGGCGGCCCTGGAGACCATCGCGGCGCACCTGCGGGGCATCCCCGGACGCAAGACTTTGATCTGGATTTCCGGCGGCTTCCCGATTCAGTTAGGACTGCACGGCGCCGGTCAGTCTCCGCCGCAGAGCGACGCGAACGCGCGCGATAGCAGCCATCCGGTAAGGGAGGGGCGGTCTGGCGCGGGATCCGCGGCTGCTTCCCACAGTGGTGGAGGCGGGGGCAACGGCGCCGCAGACAGTGCTTCCGCTTCGGATACGATGCCCGGGATTCCGGGAACCGATCTATCGTTCGAGAGTGACGTCGCGCGTGCCATTCGGGCGCTCAACGAATCCGCCGTGGCGGTTTATCCCGTGGATGCGCGCGGCCTGATGACTCCCACGCCTTTTCAAGCCGATCGCGCTGCCTACGGCAAGCGCAACAAGCCACCGCGCGCCACGGCGTCGCCCGACTACAACTACGAGACTCTGGAAACGCTGGCATTAGACACCGGCGGCCGGGCTTTCCATAACATCAATGATTTGAGTCACGCGATTCAGATGGCCGACGAGGATGCGCGGGTGAGCTATTCACTGGCGTTTTACCCGTCCGCCGCCAGTCTGGACGACACTTACCACCGGCTGGAAGTCACAGTCACGCGGCCAGGCGTCGCTTTGCGGTACCGCCCCGGCTATTTAGCCGCTACGCAAGCCGCCGCGACCGCCGCGCTGGCTGATGCCATCGCCAACCCGGTCCCCCTGGCGGGGATCGCATTCACCGCGCATCTGGAGCCTGTGGAGGGAGGCTACCGGATGTCGGCGACCCTGGATCCGCATAACATCACTTTGGAGCGAAAAGACGGCAAGTGGACGGGCGCGCTGCAATTTCTGGTGGTGGTGGGCAAAGTGGAGCAACTTACCATGGTTCCACTGAGTTTCAGCGATGCGGTCTTCCAACAGATACAGGATAAGGGATTGGTGTTAGGCGGGCGTGTAAAAGCGCCTCCTGGAACGACCGGGTTCAGCGTAGGCTTCCGGGATGTGTCTTCGGGGTTGGTGGGGACTCTGCATGTGCCGCTGAACGCGGCCGGCCGATGATCTCCGTGCCGGATATTCAGACTGGAATGACTGAAAACACGGCACGCATTTCGCCGTGGCTGTCCGGATTTCCTATATTTTCTTCCACATAAGCTCCAGGCCCGCGGCGTGCAATAGCAGGCTGCGGAGGTAAGTACGTGTCCCTCTTGAATTGGAGCGATCCGGAAACTCACTGGCTGATCGTGACGAACATCATACTCGGTCTGGTCGTGGTGTTGTGCGTGGCGATCATGGCCGGCGGCATGGTGCACGAGGTAATCGCGCGCCTGCGCAAGCGGCGACGCGTGTCCGCGGAGATCGACCGTGACATGCAGATGCTCAACGACGATCACGCCTTCCACGTTCCCGGCCTCGGGATCACGATGGCCGATGGCGGCGAGAAGCACGAAAAATGAATTGCCCCTTCCTCAAAGAAGCGCGCGTTAAGTACTGCGGCAAATCCGCCTGCCGGAAGATGATCCCCACCGCCGGCAGCGGCGCGCAGGAGATCTGTTCCACGCCGCGCTTCCGGGAGTGTCCGGTTTACGAGCGCCAGGCGGAGACCGGCGCCGGCGAGCAGTGTCCTTACCTGCGGGAAGCCCTGGCGCATTACTGTGCGACGTCCGCGGTGGCCCGCTTTATTCCGCACAACGAACTGCCGAGCGGCTGCGCCTGCGATTCGTTTCGCTATTGCGACGTGTATCTCGGCGCCCGTTTGAGCATGGCTGCCGGGGAACGGTGCGATCATTCCGTGGGCGGGATGCGCATGCCCGCCAAGCTCTACTTCACCGCGAACCATATTTGGCTGGACATGGCCCCCAGCGGCGCCTGTCACATCGGTGTGGATGCCTTCCTGACGCGTGTGCTGGGTACTGTGGAACGCATCACCTTTCTGCGGCAGACGGGCGCACACCGCCCCAGCGCCGTCATCACGGCACGCGGCGTCGATTTGCGAGTGATCTTTCCCCATGCGATTACGCTGGCGGCGTCCAATATGTACCTGCGCGCCAATCCCGCCAAACTCACGGCCGATCCCTATGGCATGGGCTGGCTCTTTCAAGGCACGCCGCCGGATCGGGAGCCGGTGACCGATGGCCTCATTCACGGCGATGCCATCGTGCCGTGGATCGAGCACGAGATCGACCGCATGTCTTCCTTTCTGGGCGAGTGCTGGGTTTGCCACCACGGCGCGCAGCTTATGAACGACGGCGGAGTTTTTAGCCCCGGCGTGATCGAGCAGCTCAGCCGGGAGGAGGTAGTGCACCTGTTTGACGAATTCTTCTGGGGCTCGGGAGTCTGACAAATGAAACAACATCGCGGCAAAATTCTGTTTTTGGCGGGAGTCGTGGCAGCCCTGGGGTTGGGTTGGGGCGGCTTTCCTGCCGCGCTATATCGGAGCCTGCCGCAGCCGGTCGACTTCAGCCATAAGATTCACGCCGATAAGGCCGGCACGAAGTGCGAAGATTGTCATGCGCTCCGCGAAGATGGCAGCTTCGCCGGAACGCCCACTCTGGATAAATGCGCGGGTTGCCATGCACAGCCGATGGGCACATCGGAACGGGAGAAGCGCTTTATCGCGGCGTATGTAACTCCCAACCGCGAGATACCCTGGCAATCGTATGTGCGGCAGCCGCAGAACGTGTACTTCTCGCACGCCTTCCACATCCAGCTGGCGCGTCTGGATTGCGTCGCATGCCACGGCGCCGTGGGACAGAGCGACGGCCTGGCGCCGGCGCGCATCGAGCGCATCAGCCTCTATAGCGGATCGGCGCACTTTCAGAATATGGACGCCTGCGAGGATTGCCATCGCCGGCGCGGGGCGGCCAACAGTTGCCTGGCCTGCCACAAGTGAGAAACCCATGGAATTCACGCGACGCGACCTTCTGAAATTCACCAGCGGCGGGGCGGCGGGACTGGTCTTCACGCCGGCGCCTTGGAAGCTGCTGCGGGACACCTCGCTGGTGTCCGAGAATTGGCCCGGCGTCCCCCAGCCGCGCCAAGGCGAAGTGACTACGCGCTACACCACCTGCACGCTTTGTCCGGCCGCCTGCGGCGTGCGCGCGCGCTGTGTCGGCGGGCAACCCGTGAGCCTGGCCGGCGTACACGGACATCCGTCGGGCCGGGGCGCTTTGTGCGCGAATGGATTGTTAGGGCACCATCTGCCTTTCTGCGGGGAACGTGCCATGCGGCCAATGGCGAGCGGCCGTCCGGTTCGGCTGGCGGAGGCGGTATCCCGGGTGTCCGCGGCTATCGCGCAACGCCGGGCGAACGACAGTGTGGCGATCCTGGATGCGCGTCCCGGCCGCGCAGCGTCGCAGGTTTACCGCCGGTTTCTGAATCAGGTTGGCAAGGGCATATACTGTGCGCCGCCGGCCACCCAGCCGTACGGCCCCTTTGGCATTGATCTCGAAAATACCCGCGCCATCCTCAGCTTCGGCGTGCCGGTGCTGGACGGCTGGCTGAGTCCCGGCCGCGTGTTGAAGAACCGCGGTCATTTGCAGTTGATTCAGGTGGAGGCGGTGCCATCGCGTACCGCATCGCTGGCCGACCAATGGGTCCCGGTGGCGCCGGGCGGTGAGCCGGCCTTCGCATCCGAAGTCATGCAGGCGCTGCGGGGCGAATCCACCGATGCGCGCTCTCTCTCGGTGGCGCGCCGGTTGCAGGAGAATCAGCCGGCCATCGCCATCGGCGCTGGCGCGGGCAGGCTGAACGAGGTGCTGGGCAACGTCGGACGGTCCGGCGGATTCCTTCTCCGCCGGGACTATGCCCCGGCTACCGATATAACCGAAGTGCCGGATCATTCCATCGGCGTGCTGCTGGCCGAAGAGTCCGCTTTGCCCTGGGAAGCCTTGCAACCCAAGTTGACTGCGCATGCCGTGGTAGTGGCCCTGACACCCTGGCTCGACGGCTATGCGCGGCATGCCAATTACGTGATTCCGTCGCTGATGTATCTCGAATCGTTGGATGAAGCGCCCACACCCATTGGCGCCGTTGCCGCCGGGTTCAGCCTCTCGCCTCCCCTGACCGCCGCGCCGTCGGATGTGACGCCTCCGGCGGAATTCGTCCTGCGCCTGGCGGGCAATGCAGCCGGCTATATCGACATTCTGAAGCAGCGCGTGGCGGCCCTGAAGAAGGATAACCGCGGCAGTGTGTTCAGTTATGCCGATGCCAAGTCCACGCGGGTACGCGACCTCGCATCCCAGGACAACCTATGGAAGCTCTTGCTCGCTGGCGCGGCCTGGATCGATGAGCCGCTGACGCAGAGGTCCGTTGGACTTCCCGACCCAAAGGCGGAATCCGCGGGTCCGCCGGCGCGCCGCACGCCTCTGATGAGCAAGCTCTACCAGGAATCGGGGTTACGGTCATGAGTGAAAACCAAGCCAACCCGGCCCGTTACGGCATGGCGATCGACCTGGACCGCTGCACGGGTTGCGGCGCCTGCATGGTCGCCTGCGCGGTGGAAAACAACGTGCCTCCGGCGCGGCCCGAAGCCACCCCGCGCACGGGCATCACCTGGATGCGCGTGTACCAGATCAGAAATGCGCAGCAGGCGGCGTTCATCCCCATGCTGTGTCAGCAATGCGGCAATCAGACGCCCTGCGCCTCGGTTTGCCCGCAGGAGGCCGTGGAAGTGGATCCCGCTACCGGTATCGTGGACCAGATGCCGCAGCGCTGCCTGGGATGCCGTTATTGCATGGTGGCCTGCCCCTATCACGCGCGCTACTTCAATTGGTGGGATCCGCAATGGCCGCCCGGCATGCAGCGGACGCTAAATCCGGACGTTGCCACGCGCATGCGGGGGGTGGTGGAGAAATGCAACTTCTGCCATGGCCGTCTGCATGCCGCGCGGGCGCGGGCCGCCGCCGAGGGCCGCCGCGATCTGCATCCCGGTGAATACGTGCCGGCGTGCGCAGAGGCTTGCCCCGCCGGCGCCATCGTCTTCGGCGACCTGAACGATCCCCACAGTGATGTCGCTCACCGCGCGGGCGGCCGCCAGTCTTTCCGCATCCTGGAACGTTTGGGGACCGAGCCCAAGATCTACTACCAGACGGCGCGCGCGTGGGTCCGGGAAGCCGCCGCCAAGGAGACATCCCGTGGATAATCGTTTCCTGCCCCGCGGCGTCAATCGCTGCCCTCAACCGCAATTCCTGCTATGGATTCTGCCTTGGTGCGCCCTGCTGGCTTTCGGCATCTATGGCGCCGGCCTGTGTCTGGTCAAAGGACTGAACCAGACCAACATGGATAACCGCTTCGCCTTCGGCCTTTGGATTTTTCTGGATCTCACCGTGATCGCGCTGGGCGCGGGCGCATTCTTCACCGGCTTCCTGCTGTACATCCTCAAGAAGAAGGAACTCAAAGCCGTCGTCAACAGCGCGGTAGTCATCGGGTTCGTCTGTTATAGCGGCGCGGTCGCCGCGCTGCTGGTGGACGTAGGGCAACCGCTGCGTTTCTGGTTTACTTTCTGGCATCCCAATGTGCACTCCATGTTGACCGAAGTGACTTTCTGCATTACTTGCTATCTGACTGTATTGTTCATCGAGTATCTGCCAATCGTGCTCAAGAACCGTAAGTTACAACAAGTGCCCTCGTTCCTGGTATTCGAATTCGAGTTGCATAAGCTGATGCCGGTGCTGGCGGGCGCCGGCGCGTTCCTTTCGTTTTTCCACCAGGGGTCGCTCGGTGGACTGTACGGCGTGCTGCGCGGCCGTCCCTTCGCGTTTCGCGAAGGCTTCGCCATCTGGCCTTCGACATTCTTTCTGTTCATTCTCTCGGCCGCGGCGGCTGGCCCGTGCCTCATTCTGCTGACCACCTGGACCGTCTCGAAGATCAGCGGCAAACGATTGGTGGGTCCGGGCGTGCTCCCTCTGCTGGGCCGCATTTCCGGAGTCCTGCTGATCCCCTATGTCCTGCTGAAATGCGTGGATACCCTGGTCTGGATCGATCGCACCGCGCCCGGCCGAGGCTTCGCGGCCCAGCAATTCTATATGTGGAAGCCGTTCGGCGATTGGGTGCTTTTCGCCGAAATCCTGATCTGCGGACTGCTGCCCGCCGTGATCCTGTCACGCCGCCGTTGGCGGGAAAAGTCGTCGTGGCTGGTCTTCGCGGCGGTTCTGGTTTGCCTGGGCGTCACACTGAACCGCTTCGTGCTGACCGTGCAGATGCTGGCGCTCCCGATACTGCCGTTTGATGCGTTCTTGTCTTACATCCCGAGCTGGCAGGAAGTGGCTACGTTCCTGGCGGTGGTGGCCTACGGCGTTCTGATCTATTCCTTCTCGTTCCGCTATCTCACGCTCTTCCCACAGGAAAAGGATTTGCCGCAGCCCGCAGCGCGCGGCGAAAGTGAGAGAGCCATTATGGAGCCGGTATGTTAGCTCACGTCATCTTCTTGAGTCTTTTCTATGCGGTCTTGGCGACCATCTGCCTGACACTTACGGTTGCGTTCCTGCGCGCTGTCAGTGTTTTCCGCGCCCGCCGCGCCGAGGCCGTCTGTTGGCACGCCACCTTTACGGACCTGCCGGCCCGCGAGCGCGTCTGCCGACACCAGTTCACCGGCGAGTTCCAGCATCGGACGTGCGAGCAGGCGTTCGATTGCCGCCAATGCCAACAGCACGCCGCGCTGATAGCCAGGCGGCCACCGGAAACCGAGGCCGTGCCGGACCGCTTCTATCATCGCGGGCATACTTGGGCGCGGCCGGAGCCGGATGGCACGGTGACCATCGGCCTGGATCAATTGGGCGAGAGTCTGGCGGCGCATCCGGACGCCCTGGAACTGCCCGCCATCGGCTCGCGCATTCAGGTGAACGGTGCTGCCTGGCACGTGCGCAAACGCGGCGCGGACCTGCGTATCCTGTCACCCGTGGATGGCGAAATAGTGGCCACCGGCGGAACAGCGGAAGGTTGGTACCTGAAGGTAAAGCCGGAGGGTGGCGTTTTTGACGGGCGCCACCTGCTGCGCGGGGCCGAAATCCGCCCCTGGATGGCGCGCGAGATGGAGCGTCTGCACGCCGCCATGGCGCCGGCCGGACAAGTCCCCACCATGGCCGATGGCGGCGCTCCGGTGGCGGACATCGCGGAAGCCGTTTCCGATGCCGGTTGGGAAGCCCTCTGCGGCGAGATCTTCCTGCTGCCTTAGAATCGTTGCTCTCGGCAAACAGTTAGTTGACGTAAGCAACTAGCCTGTGGCATGCTGAACCGCATGGCAACCGATGGAGCCCTTTCGGCGATCCGTCAATTCAACCGCTTTTATACCCGCCAGATCGGCGTGCTCCAGGAAGGCCTCCTGGCGTCTCCCCTCTCTTTGACTGAAGTCCGCCTGCTCTACGAACTGGCGCACCGTCCGGGCATCACGGCCACCGGGTTATCCCAGGAACTGGGTCTCGATCCCGGCTACCTCAGCCGCATGCTGCGCCAGTTCGCCCGGCGCGGTTGGATCAAACGGGAGACGTCCCGCGCGGACCGGCGTCACGTTCTGCTGGCCCTGACTCGAAAAGGCTCCGCCACGCTGCGGCCGCTCGAAGCGCGCTCGGATCGCCAGGTGCGGCACATGCTCGCCGGGGTTTCTCCAGACAGGCAGCGGGATCTTCTCCAAGCCATGCGATCCATCGCACAGATTCTCGCGCCGGACCGCAACCATCCCGAGACGTTCCTGCTGCGCCCTCATCAATCCGGGGACCTGGGCTGGATCGTATATCTCCACGGCCTTCTGTATTCCCGCGAATACCGCTACGACGAGCGCTTCGAAGCCCTGGTCGCTGGAATTGCCGCCGAGTTCATCCAGCACTTCGATCCCGCGCGGGACCGCTGCTGGATCGCCGAAAGAAGCGGGGAGCGTGCCGGCTGCGTGATGCTGGTGCACAAGTCCGCAACGGTGGCGAAACTGCGCCTGTTAATTGTGGAACCCTCCGCGCGCGGCCTCGGAATCGGCCAACGTCTGGTGGAAGAGTGTATCCGCTTCGCCCGTCAGGTTGGCTATAAGAAGATCGTGCTCTGGACCCAGAGCGAGTTGCAGGCCGCCCGCAGCATTTACGAAAAGGCCGGGTTTCAGTTGCGCGCGCAACAACCCCATCGGAGTTGGGGCAGGGAAGACCTCGTTGCCGAAACCTGGGAGCTGCGGCTAGCTAATTCCGCCAAATCCTGGGGATCTCGTACTTCTTGATCTTTTCGTACAAAGTCGAACGGTCGATCCCCAATCCGGCCGCGGCTTCCTTGATGTTGCCGCTGGTCCGCTCCAATGCCGCCGCGATGGCTTGCCGCTCCAATTCCTGGAGAGTCACGTTGCAGGATAGGCGGCCGTTTCCGCCGGCCTCCATCTTACGGCTCAGAAATCCGAAATCGTCTTCGGTCAGCTCGTGCGATTTGGCGGTGACCAGGGCGCGCTCGACGGCATTCTCCAGCTCGCGCACATTGCCCGGCCAATCGTAGTCCATCAGCAGTTTTAACGCGCCGGCCGAGATGTCCGACACGCTCTTGCCCAACTCGTGAGCCAGCCGCTCCACGAAGCTTCCGGCCAACAGCGGAATATCTTCCCGCCGCTCCCGCAGCGGCGGCAAACGGATCTCGATCACGTTCAAGCGGTAAAACAGATCGTCGCGGAATTTGCCCTGCGCCACCGCCTCCTGCAAGTCGCGATGCGTGGCCGCAATTACGCGCACTTCCACCCGCACCTCCTCCGTGCCGCCGACCCGATAGAAACAGCGCTCCTGCAGCACGCGCAGCAGGTCGGCCTGCAATTTGGGAGAGATGTCGCCGATCTCGTCCAGAAAGATGGTGCCGCCGTCGGCCATTTCGAACTTGCCCTTCTTCTGCGATAGCGCCCCGGTAAACGATCCCTTTTCGTGCCCGAACAGTTCGGATTCGAGCAGTGTTTCGGCCAGCGCGGCGCAAGACACCGCCACAAACGGCTTGCCGGCACGGTCGCCCGAGTTGTGGATGGCGCGCGCAACCAACTCCTTACCGGTTCCACTTTCGCCCCGGATCAGCACCGTGCTGCGCAGGCTGGCAATCTCGCGCGCCAGATCCAGAATCTCGTGCATGCGCGAGTTCTTGCTCACAATGTCGCCGCACCGGTATTGGCGGCTGAGCTTTTTGCGCAGAATAGTATTCTCCCGCTGCAAATTCTTTACCTTGATGATGCGTTCCACCGGCAGCGAAATCTCTTCCGGGTTGCAGGGCTTGACGATATACTCCTGCGCGCCTTCCTTCATCGCGGTAATGGCCGTATCCACCGTGGCGTATGCGGTAATGATCACGACGGAAGCCTCGGGATGCAATCGGCGGATTTCCATCATGGTTTCGATGCCGTCCATACCGCCGGGCATCTTCAGGTCGATGAAGTACATGGCATAATCCCGCGCTGCCGCCCGGTCGAGGGCCTCCCGCCCGGAGGCCGCCGTGTCCACCAGGTAGCCGTCTTCCCGCAGCCAGGCGGCCAGCGACTCGCGCATGACTTCCTCATCATCCACGGCTAGAATTTCCCAGCGCGTTTTCATCTTCGTTCCGCTCCCGATCGGGCCAAGGCCGGCTCCTGGGCGTGACCTGCCAGCGGCAGAGTCACCGTAAACGTCGCTCCCTCGCCGGGCTGGCTGTGTACCGCGATATCGCCACCGTGCGCCTCGACGATTCCGTAGGAAACCGCCAGTCCCAATCCCACTCCTTTGCCCTCCGGCTTGGTCGTAAAGAACGGATCGAATATGCGGACCAGATTTTCCGCGGACACGCCATCGCCATTGTCCTGGACCGCCAGCGTGACTCCCAGCTTGTCCGCTGCCAGGCGGGTACGCACCGCCAACCGCCGGTCCGCGCGGGCTTGGGTAGCTTCGGCGCCGTTCAGGACCAGATTCAGGATCACCTGTTGGATTTGGGAGCTATCGCAGCGCACGGCCGGCAGATTCTCCGCCAGGTCCTCATTGACGGTTACGCTGGCCAGCCGCAGCTTGGGCGAAACCAGCGACAACGTAGTTTTGACGACCCGATTCAGGTCCGCCGGCACCTGCTGTGGCTTGGATCGCCGCGAAAATGACAGCAAGTCGGAAACGATACGGCCGACCCGCGACGTCTCCTGCACCACTTGTCCAAGGTACTTGCGAAACTCGGGCACGCGTTCCGGCGGAATGCCGTCGTCCTTCATAATGCGCTGCATCAGCATCGATAGGTTGAGAACGCCCGAGACCGGATTGTTGATTTCGTGCGCCACGCTGGCGGCGAGCTGGCCCAGGGACGCCAGCCGGTCCGTCTGGCGCAGTTTCTGGTGCGCGGCGCGAAGCTCTTCTGTGCGCTCGGCGACCTTGGTTTCCAGGCGCTGCGTGAATTGATTGTTTTCGTCCATGGCCAGGCGCAGCCTTTCGCGCATGTTGTTGAACGAGCGCGCCAGGTGGTCGACTTCCTGGCTGCTGTGCACAATGTCGATGGGTTTATCCAGATCCATCTCACTGACCGCACGCGTGCCCGCGATCAACTGCTCGATGGGGCCGCCCACAAACCGCCGCGTGAAAAAGAAGATGAACAGGCTGATGAGCAGGATCTCGATGCCGGTAACCGCGAAGACGCCCAGTTTCACCTGGGCGGTTTCGCGATCCGCCGCGTCCAGATTGAGGGACAGATCCAGCACGCCCAGCACGCGAACGGCGGAGGGGTGCGCATGGCAGGCCGCCTGGCTGCAGGCCGGCTCGTTGAAAATGGGCGTGACCATGGCCAGATTCCGGCCGCCGTTTGGGCCCGGGAAGATGCGCGTGCGCCCTGAGACGCTCATTTTTAAGCGCGGCGGCAACCGGTCGTGGCACCCCGCACAGGCTTCCGCGCGCGCGTCCGCCGCGTTGCCGGCGTCATCCGGCGCAGTCGAAAACATCAATTTGCCGGTACGGTTGAACATGCGGATCCGGTTGATGCCCTGCTTGCGTCCGATGGTCTGCATCACTTCATATGCGGCTTCGCGATGATCGTCGAGCATGGCGTGCCAGGTGGCGCTGGTGATGCTCTTGGAGAGTTGGTCGGCGCCCGTGATCATGGCATTGAGCAGGTGTTGCTGCTCCGTGCGCGCCGTAATCAAACCCGAGATGGCCCCGATCAGCGTGACAATGCACGTCAACGCCAGCACTAACTTCTGCGCGAGCCTGCGTGGCACGACAAACATACCCTAAACTCTATTATTAATGAAAACGCCGCCGCGTGCTGATGCGCGTTAACGCAGGCGTGGCGCGCCGAAGGTGAATCCCGAGCGGATTACTTGCCGCCGCTGATTCACCATGGCCGACGCCACAAAGCCCGGTTCCGCGGGTGTGCCGAAACGCAGGTCCATGGCTTCCACGCGAATAGCGCCTTCCGGATCGGCCACTGGCGTGGCGCGCTCGAAGGGGAATTGCGAAAAACGGAGAAAATCGCGGAATTCCAGGGAATGATTGGCGGATTGGAGCGCCGGGCTTTGCTCGGCTTTGTAGAAAACAGCGCCGCGAGCTGGATCGAACTCCTGCAACAGATTGAAATCCTGGATGCTGTAGAACTCCGGGGTTTCGGCCAGTCCCCTCCACAGGAAAGGATTTCCGGGGGAAGGCAGGGCGGCCACGCGCACAGGCGCCACGCCGGAGTAAATTCGGGAATCCAGCACGGCCGTCGCACGTGCGTGCAGCACGGCGCGCCCGGCGTTGTAACAGAAAAGAAAAAGCAGCGCGAAGATCGCAAATCCGCGGCCGGGATGCCGCGTTTTAGCCCCGATCTCGGCGTTCACCAGCCGCGCGAGCAATGGACCGGCCAGCGACACCAACAGCGCCGCCCAGATCCACAGATCCACCACCGATGTGAGATCCAAATGGAGCCAGCGCGCCGAGAAGGGTAGAAGCAGCCGGATGCCATAGGCGTTGGTATAGTCCAACAGCAAATGCGAAGCCACCGCCACCAAGGCGATGGCATAAGCGCCCAGCCAGCGGAACGGCCGGCGTGTAAACAGGCGTACCAATAGCACCGGTAGTAGCGCCATCACCGGCATGGCGGCCAAAGAATGGGTCAGGTGGCGGTGATAATTCAGGTAATTGAGCGGGCCGCCCAAAAGCGCCAGGATATCGATGTCCGGAGAATTCGCCGCCAAAACCAAGATCCAAGGCGCCTGGCCGGAGAATCGATTCAATCCGGCCCGGCTCAGAAACAGTCCCGTGGCTGAATGCGTGAGAGGGTCCATGTTGCACGCGGATTGTATCATGGGAAAGAACAGGCGGGCCGGCAGCAACCGGATCGGCCCGCCTGCCGCTATTAAGCGGAAACCCCAAGCGGGGGTCGCAGCACCCTGGCCGGCGAATGCATCGAAAACGTGGACGTTATGAGAGGACGGCTCTCGGTAGTGTCGTGCCGGTGCATCGAGCCGCCGAAATACTCATCCAACGGGTACAGGCTGTAAGGCTCCAGTTCCCGAAAAGCCCGTCCCAATTTTTGCTCGATCCGGTATACCGTGTGGAAAAATGTACCCCGGTCGATTGCCAAACGCCAACAGCAGAGCTTCCAGTCCGCTCCCAACAAAAAATGAAAGCGGAATACATCGTATTCCAATCCGGTGAGCGTGCGGCGGCTGACCAGGCAGAAATCAGCCAGATATTCTTCGACTTTCCGGCCATAGGTCATCCGGTTATCCTTGCCGCTGCTGCATAGTTCCAGTTGCACCCGGCTTAAGTATTTCTCCTTGGCGGCGCAGTCCCGGAATCGCGCGTAACAGGCGCGAAAAATAGCGCGAAATACACAGTTACAAGGGTTTTCCCTATTATTTCGGCCCGGACGCAAACCATAGCCGTGGCAATGCGTACAGGTCGTTTTGGCTAGCGCAATGGTGTCTGATCGGTCCCAATTCATCTGCTCAAACGTCCTCTCGGCGCCCTTTGATCCGGCCAGGGCAACCGCAACTCAACTTGCTTAGAATTTATCGCCAGGTGGATTTGTGGCAAGCAATTTCCGCATGGCGTTCGGGGTATTTATTAAGACAATACCGGTTATCATAGTACGTATGTGATTGCGTTAGCATAAGTTATGGTATTAGTAATATCCCGTAAAATACCTAGTAATAGTGCGCAATATTACCTAGATTTAACAATTTTGCGCGTACCCTATTTCTGGTAGAAATAGGTTGAGGCCCTCTTCAGGTGGATTTTCACCGGCTGCAATCGCGGCTGTTAACCGAAGTGCGCGCCCGGGTGCGCAATGGAGAAATGACCGAGCGCGGCCTGGCGCGCCTTGCAGGATTATCGCAGCCGCATATCCATAATGTTCTGAAGGGCGCCCGATCCCTTTCCCTGGAGGCTAGCGACCGTATTCTGCGGCGCTTGGGGGTCGACATGGCGGATCTGATGGCCAACGAGGCCGGTCCCGCAAGCCAGCCATCGGGGGCTTCGTGCCGTATGGTGCCTTTCCTTTATGGTCTATTAGGGCCTGGATATCCCTTTCCGGAAACGCTCGGAGGCGCATCCTATCCATTCCCAGCCGCGGAGGTCGACCACCTGGCCGATCCGGTGGCCGTGCGTTTGGAGCCACAGGCCGATGCCTTTCCGCTGTTCGCCGGAAACACCGTGCTGCTGCTGGAAAGGTCCGCGGTCTTGCCCCTCGACCCCCACGCCGATGGGTACTTCGCCTTGGATCTGTGGGGAATCGGCGCCATCGGGCTCATCCGCGACGAAAACGGCATCTGCCTGTGGAACCCGCGGGGAGCCTGGGAACCCGCCGGTTTAGCCGGGGCCCAGGCAGCCGGTCTGATCCGCGCGCGAGTCAAATTAGTCGTTCGCCATTTGTGACGGATTTGATCCCGGCAACGTCCTCCGCCTATGCTGATAGGTGTGAGAGCCAAATGGAGCTTCCGGACGCCGGCCGCGGGCGGCGAGCACCCAAAAAACGACCGCTTGCGAAAATTGGCCGCCAATTTGGATGCCTTGACCCACCGGGACCGGAACGCCATCGAGAGGGCCCGGGAAATCGATTCCCTGCGCCGGCAGGCGGCCCTGGAACTGCATGGGATCTGCGGCAGCTTCATCCACCGGCTCAACGCGCTGCTGCAACAAACGGCTCTGGATTTCGATCCGGAGGATTACACGGCGGACCGATTTCGAGATGGCGGTGTCAATCTTTTTCAATTGAACGCGCAGGGCCGGATACTGCAAATCGAGTTTGAGTCCACGGCCGAGATCACTTCCACGGAGAATTTCCGCGTGCCGTACATCCTGGAAGGAGCCGTCCGCGGATTCAATCAGCAGTTGCTCGAGAAGCAGTTGATCGAAGAACAGTCGCTGTTCTACACCCTGGAGAAGACCCGCAACCTGTGGCGGTATTTCGATGCGCGCACCTATCGCTCCGGCGTAGTGAATGTCGATTACCTGACGGGCCTGATGGAACAACTGCTTTAACTAAGACAGCAGCAGCTCCAGATCCTCCCGCTGCAAGTTGCGGATCAGGCTGTTATCTTCCCCGATGATCGCGGCTGCCAGGTCCCGCTTGCTGCCCTGCAATTGCAGAATCTTCTCCTCCACGGTATCGCGCGCGATCAGGCGATAGGCGAAGACCTGGCGCGTCTGGCCGATGCGGTGCGCCCGGTCCACCGCCTGCGCCTCCACCGCCGGATTCCACCAGGGATCCAGCAGGAAGACATATTCCGCGGCGGTCAGATTCAGTCCCAGGCCTCCCGCCTTCAAACTGATCAGAAACAGCGGGCACTCCGGGTCGTTCTGAAAGCGTTCCACATGCTGCTGCCGGTCGCGGGTGGCGCCGTCCAGGTATTCGTACGTCATGCCGGAATCCGACAGCCGCTCCCGTACCAGCGCCAGCAGGCTGGTGAACTGCGAGAACACCAACGCTTTATGGCCTTCCGCCACCACTTCTCCCAGCCGTTCGATCAGCATGTCCAGCTTGGCGCTGGCATCGCCTTTGCGTTTCGGATCGATCAGGCCCGGATGGCAGGCTGCCTGCCGCAGGCGCAGCAGCGCTTCCAGCACCTGAATCTTGGATTTCGCCAGTCCTTGGGATGCCACCATGCCCAGCAGCGAGTTGCGGTAGTGCGCGCGCAGCTCATTGTAAAGTTTGCGCTGCGCAGTCTCCAGTTCGCAGAAGATCGTTTGCTCGGATTTCGGCGGCAGTTCGCGCGCCACCTGCTCTTTGGTCCGCCGCAAAATAAATGGACGCAGCGCATGGGCCAACAATTGCCGCGTTTCGTCTCCCGGATTGCGCGCCCCGGCGCCGGCCAGCTTAAACACACTGGCCGCGCCCAGCATGCCGGGATTCAGAAATTCAAAGATGCTCCACAATTCACCCAAATGGTTTTCCACCGGCGTGCCGCTGAGCGCCAGCCGGTTATGCCCGCGCAGCAAGCGCACTGCTTTAGCGGACTCCGTACCGGCGTTCTTGATGGCTTGGGCTTCGTCCAGCACGATGTAGTCGAACTCCACGTCCTTGAATTCGGCGGCGTCGCGGCGCAGTGTGCCGTAAGTCGTCAACACCAGGTCATGGTCCGTGAAGCCATTCACCGCGCGTGCCAGACCGGTATGATCCAAGACTCGCAGGGCGGGCGTAAAGCGCGCCGCTTCCTGCCTCCAGTTGAAGACCAGCGATCGCGGCACCACCACCAGCGATGGACCGGCAGCCTCGCCCGAAGCGCGGCGCGACTCCAACAGCGCCAGCACCTGGGCCGTCTTGCCGACGCCCATGTCGTCCGCCAGACAGCCGCCGAACCCAAAGCGCCGCAGGAAATGCATCCAGCCCACGCCTTCCCGCTGATAGTCGCGCAATTGTCCCACGAAACCGGCCGGCTGCTCGACCGCCCCAATGCCCGAAAACGTGCGCAATTCCTGCCGCACGCGCGCGAACGTTTCATCGCAATTCACTTCCGGCTGGGTTGCCAGCAGCGCGTCCAGCAAGCCCGCCTGATTCCGGCGGAAGCGCAAATGATCGCTTTCGGCCATTCCCAATCCCGCCAGTTGGCCGAACCGGTTCAGCCACTCTTCGGGCAACAAGCCATACGTGCCGTCATCCAGCCGGACCATGTTCTCGCCACGGCGCAAAGCGGCCAACAGTGCGGGCAGCTTGGCCGTGGCGCCGCCGTAATCCACCTCGCCGTGCAACTCGAACCAATCGATGCCGGACGAGACTTCGACTTTCATGTCTCCGGGCCGGCGGAAGATCTTGCCTTCGGCCTCCACCTGCCAACCCGCCGCCAGACAGGCGTGTGCTAACGCCGGCAGTTTCTTGGGAGAGAATCGCAGCCCGGATGCCTCGCCGTAAGGCATGGCGTCCTCGATGCCCAGTTGCCGGAGAAAATCCATCGCGGCCGCCTCGGCCGCCGGATCGCGCACCAGTAAGCGCCTGGTGGAAGGGTCGTAAATTCCGCGTCCTTTGCGCGATTCCGGTACGCGCTGGCCGTTATAGTCGAACAGGACTGCCGCGCTCAAGCGCTCCGGTTGCCAGTCGTATTGCCGGTCGGCGCGGATGGTGAGGCATGGCCGTGCCGGCACATGGATCTCTTCGAAGCGTAATTCGTCCGGAACTTCCAGATGCGCCGCCAGTGGATGTTCCAGCAAAGCCGCCAGCATTTGGGGGGCATCGCTTGCCGGCACTTCGATTTGCCGCAATCGCCGCAGCGAAGCAATCCATTCGAGCGCGGTGCCCTCCGCCAGCGCCGCCACCCGTTCACTGGTGAAAATCAAACCTTCCGAAATCAGGGCCGGCGTCAACAGGTCCATTTCCTGGCTGCCGCGGCGGAGGCGCCCGGTGAGTGCCCACGCGCCACTCCGCGCCGGATTGAGCCGCAGCCCGAATTCCCAGGGCCCGCCCTCATCCCATGTGAGCGGGAGCCACTCGTCGCCGCGTGGTTCGGATTGCAGCAGGCATCGCCCCGTGCGCGCGATCTCCGGCATGATGCTGCCGGCGAATGGGTGCCGCAACCGGAAGCCCGCCGTGATGGTTTCGTAGTTGGCCATCCAGTCCGAGTACAGGGCCGTTCCCGTCAGGAGACCCAAAATGTGGCGATCCGCCGCGTCGGGCAGTGTGTGGATGGCCGCGCGGCTGATCTGCGGCGTCGCGGGTTTCCTCCAGCCGCCCTTTAGCTTGGGATCGCGCGATTTGAGCTCCATTACCAGGTAGCCGCGCGCATTGCTGGTGGCGACGTCGACAACGTATAACAACTGCCGTTGCGCCGGCCAACTGCTGGAGAGAAGCGCACCCCCCGATCCGATTTCGTCCAGACGCTGCCGCCACGCAGGCGGTGCGGCTTTGGGTGGCGGTCTGACGGCCGGCGCTGAACGAGGTGTGGGCATGTAGATGGTGGGATCGTCGGCCGGGTCGTCCATATCGGGCGCCGCTTCGAATTCCACGTCGCGCGGGCCCAGCTTGGTGATGGCCGTGAAGTAATTCTGGGCATCCGCCGCCAGAATCGTGGCCCACAGGTGCTTGCATCCGCCGGCCGTCTCGAAATAAGGACAATCGCACCACAAATTGAGCCGGCGGCCGTCCCAGGTGATCTCCACGTCGTAGGTCCGCGAGCCGCGCACGATCGCCGCCACGGACGTGGCGTTGCCCCGCGTGATGCGCACCGCCGCCAGGCGGTAATAGCTGGCGCCGCGCGCGCGCACGTCCACATCAAAATCGGATGAAAGTACAGAAGCCAGCTTCATGGGACTACGGGGAAGGGTAATAACATTCTAGCGCGTGTGCGCCGCGATCATGGCTTGGCCCAGCGCAATCCCGCCGTCATTGGGGGGCGCCTGCGCATGGATGTAGACCTCGAAACCCAAGCCCCGCAGACCAGCCAGGGTGGCCGCCAGCAGTCTTATATTCTGGAACGTCCCCCCGCTCAGGCACACCCGGTTCAATTTCTCAGCGGCGCGCAAGCGGCTGCAGAATAACACCACCGCGGCGGCAACCGTATTGTGAAACCGCGCCGCGATCAGCGGCGGCGCCGTGTCGCCGCGCACTTCGGCCACGATACGTTCGATAGCCGGCCGGAAGTCCAGGATGTCCCCGTCGCAGGCGAAGGGATAGGCGTCCGGCACGCCCTCCGCGGCGATTGTTTCCAGTTCTATAGCTGCCTGGCCCTCGAAGTTGATCTGCTGGCGCAGCCCGATCAGCGATGCCACCGCGTCGAAAAGCCGGCCGCAGGATGATGTGTCGATCGTATTTACGCGATGTGCGAGCATGCTGCGCACCGCCTTGAAATGACTCGCCGGCACGTCGCGCCATAGGGGCAATTCCGGAAACTCGGCGGCCGCACCGAAGGTATCGGCCAGATAGGCCAGCGCCGGACGCCAGGGCTGGCGTACGGCGGCATCACCGCCCGCCAGCGGCACATAACGGAAATGCCCGCGCCGGTCGAAGCCGGCGTAATCCGCTACCAGGAACTCGCCGCCCCAGATCTGGCCGTCGGTGCCGTAGCCGGTGCCGTCCAGCGCGACCCCGATCACCTTGCCGGTGAGGCCGTTCTCCGCCATGCAACTGGCCACGTGCGCGTGATGGTGTTGCACGCCGATCTTCGGCAGATCCGGCACGCGCTGCGCGTATTGCGTGCTCAGATAGCCCGGATGCAGATCGTGCGCCACCACGCGCGGTTCCACGCGGAAAAGCTTCTTCAGGTTAGCGAGGGTCTCCTCGAAGAAAACCAGGGTTTCGTAGTTCTCCATGTCGCCGATGTGCTGGCTCAGGATCGCGTACCGGCCTTTGCTGAGGCAAAAAGCATTCTTCAGTTCGCCGCCGCAAGCCAAAACCTCGGCGGCGTCGGCGCCCAGATCGATGGTCTGCGGCACGAATCCCCGGGAGCGCCGCAGCGTGCGCTCGCGGCCTTCGAAGGTGCGCACTACCGAATCGTCGGCGCGCATGTAGATATCCCGGTCGTGCAGCAGGAACCAATCGGCCAGCGGGCGCAAGCGCTGCAAAGCCTCTTCGTTGGAAGTGACGATCGGTTCTTCGCTCCGGTTGCCGCTGGTCATCACCAGCACGTCGTACGGCGCTCCCGCGAAGAGCAGATGATGCAGTGGCGTGTAGGGCAGCATCACACCGAGGGTATGGTTGCCCGGCGCCACCGCCGGCGAGAGATACGCCTCCACCCGCCGCGGCAAAATGACGATGGGCCGCCGGGGACTCTCCAGCGCACGGCGGTCGTCCGCCGAAACGTGGCACACTCCCTCCACCGCGGCCAGGTCGCGCGCCATCAAGGCGAACGGTTTGTCGCTGCGCCGCTTGCGCTCGCGCAACCGCTGCACGGCCGCATCGTTGCGCGGATCGCAGGCCAGATGGAATCCGCCCAGCCCGCGCAGGGCCACGATGGCCCCTTCGCTCAGCCGCTGCCGGGCTTCCGCGATTGGCGCCGACAGCCGCGGGCCGCACTCCGGGCACGCGTTCGGCTGCGCGTGAAAACGCCGGTCGTGTGGATCGTCGTACTCGGCCTGACACGCGGCGCACATCCGGAAGCCCGCCATGGTGGTGTTCGGCCGGTCGTAAGGTATGTCGCGAATGATGGTGTAGCGCGGGCCGCAGTTGGTGCAGTTGGTAAAAGCGTAGCCGTAGCGCCGGTTGGCCGGATCCGTGAAATCGCGATAGCAGTCCGGGCAAGTGGCCACGTCCGCGGAGATCAGCGCGAATTCGCCGTCCCGCGCCTGGCTCTCGCGGATCGCGAACCCGCTTTCGCCTACCGGAGCCATCGCGACAGCCAGCATTTCTTCGATGCGCGCCAGCGGCGGGGCCTCCTGGCGGAGGCATTCCGTGAATTGGCTAAGCACGTCCGGGCCGCCTTCCGCTTCGATCACCACGCCCGCCGAAGTGTTTAGGACGTACCCGGCCAGCCTGAAGCGCTCCGCGAGATGGTAGACGAACGGGCGGAATCCGACGCCCTGCACGATGCCGCGAATCCGGATTTGCCGCCGTTCCGCCAAGCCTTCATCTTGGCACAAGGGGGCCTTTACGGAATTACCTGGAACGGCAGATTGCTCACCAGGGTACTGCCAGTCTTGGTCACGTGGATCGGCCCGGTGGTAGCGCTTGCGGGAACCGTAGCCGTAATCTCGGTGGCCGATGCAATCTTGAAAGTTGCTTTCGTGCCGTTAAAGTCGACGCCGGTGTAGCCTTTCAGACTGGTTCCCAGGATGCGCACACTGGCGCCAACTTTACCGGAAAGCGGCACGCTGACCACGAACGGCGCCAAGCCTTCCGATATGCTGAAAATGGTCCCATCGCCGCTCGCGCCGCCGGCCCAGGTAGTGCCGTACAGATTGCCATCCGTCGCCTGCAGCAGGCCGCCTGATGGGTTGGCGCCGTCCGCCGACGCGAAGCTGTGCAAAGTCGTCAGCGCGCCGCCCGGCGTGATCTGAAAAACCGTGCCGTAGCCGCTCGCGCCGCCCTGATAGGTTGTTCCATAGAAATTGCCGTCCGTGGCTTGAATCAAGCCGGCGAAGGGCGTGCTGCCGTCGGTCGAGGCGAAATTGTAGAGCGTCGTGAGCGAGCCGGCCAGGCTGATCTTGAACACCGTACCGAAGCCGTTGGCGCCTCCGGCCGACGTGACTCCGTACAAATTGCCATCCGTCGCCAGGATCAGGCCGCCCGGAGGATAGGCGCCATCGGTGTCGCTAAAGCTGTACAGAGTGGTCAGGGTTCCGGCGGAAGTGATTTCAAAAACCGTGCCATAGTCGTTGGCGCCGCCGGCCACGGTGGTTCCATAGTAGTTTCCGCCGGCCGCCGCGAGTGTTCCAAAGGGGTACGCACCGTCGGTCGCACTGAAACTGTACAAGGTGGTCAGCGCGCCGCGTGGGGTGATCTGGAAAATCGTGCCATAGTTGTGACCTCCTCCGAACTCGGTGGTCCCGTAGGCATTCCCTTGCGCGGTCGTCAGCAGACCCGTGTACGGGTAAGCGCCGTCCGCCCCCCCGAAACTGTACAGGGTGCTCAACGTTCCACTCGGCGTGACCTTGAAGATCGTCCCGAGGCCGTAGGTCCCTCCAGCCTCGGTCGTTCCATAGTATTCGCTACGGGGGGCCGGCGCCAGTCCGGCGGTTGGATAGACTCCGCCGGACAAACTGAAGCTGTACAGAGTGGTCAGCGTGCCCGACGTCGTGGTTTCAAACAGGCTGCCGTAGCCGGTGTTCCCACCCCCAGAGGTGGTTCCGTAAAGATCGCCATCGTTACCCTGGATGAGGTTCATGTACAGCGGGTTTCCACCATTGGCCCCATCGAAGTTCAAAATCGTGGTGAAGGTCTGCGCGGGCGCCTGGGACGCGAGCACCGCCAAGAGCAGAAGCGTGTGTTTCCTCACTGCGGCGTCTCCATCACTCGATTTTAGACTGGTCGGCGCGCTGGCCGGAACATTCTTTGGGTGAGTACGGTAAGGAGAGTACCGGAAGTTACTGTTTCTTGGGTGGAGGCACGGATCCGCGCAGGATGATCTTCACCGCGCAGTCCCCATCATCGCCCGGAATCCATTTCACGGTTACCTTCGTCTTCAGCTTGGGTTTTCCGCCTTGGATCACGGTTTTGTCCGTAATGGTGAAGCTGCGCACGGTGGATTTGCCTAACACCGTGCGCGTAATTGTCACGCTGGTATCGGAAAGGGCCGTGACAATTCCGGCAAAATATTGATCCTGCGGCGCTTGGGTTGCCGGCGGGTCCTGGCTGCGCAGCAAGTCGGAACTGGCCATGGCCAGGAGCACACAGATGACGCCGAACGAGAGGAGCCGCACATTCCTTAGATTAAGAAAAACGAATGAAGCTTGGGTAAACTTCGAATTAAAGTTCATTCATCCGAGAGCCGGCGCCGGAACCGAGGCTGGGGTGGTTGGTTCGGAGACAGCCACTGGCAGAGACACGCTGAAACGGGTTCCGCGCCCGGTCTGGCTGTCGACCCGAATCGTTCCCCCGTGGGCCTTCGCAATCCAGGCTACGAAGCTCAATCCGAGGCCTAAACCCGGTTCGGCGTTGCCGCAGGTTGCCTGGGCCGGCACACGATAGAACCTTTCGAAGATGTGCGGGATGTGTTCGGGGGGGATGCCGCACCCGGTATCCGCCACTTCGAGTTCGACGGACTGATCGAAACTCCGTAGGCTAACCTGTACCTGTCCGCCGGCTGGCGTGAACTTCATGGCGTTTGACAGCAGGTTGGACAGCATGCGTTCGATCTGAACCCGATCCACTTCGGCGGGGCACTCCTCCGGCAGGTCGGCGGACAGCTCCACGCGGGCGCCTTCGGCGGGGATCTGGAACTGTTCCACGATATCCCGCACCACGGAGGCCAGATCCAGGCGCGATTTCTGCAAGGCAAGCTGACCGGATTCGGCCTGGGACAGCAGCAGCAAAGCCCGCACGATCTGCGACAGCCGTTCGATGTCCTGCAGCGAATTCAGCGTGGCATCGCGGTACTGGTCGACAGTTTTGGCGGTGAACAGAGCCACTTCGAGCTGCCCGCGGATGGCCGTAATGGGCGTGCGCAACTCGTGCGACACGTCGGTGGAAAACTGCCGGATCTGTTGAAACGAGCTCTCCAGACGCTCGATCATGCGGTTAAACGTAAGGATGAGATAATCCAGTTCATCTCCAGCACCCCGCGCGGGGATACGGAGGCTCAGGTTGGAGCTGGTGATGCGTTGCGCAGTCTGTGCCACCGCCATCACGGGCATGAGGGCCCGGCCGCTGAGAAACCACCCCAGGAGGCATCCGCAAAGCAAGGAAAAGGGAATCAAAACCTCGTACATCAGGGTATAGCGCTTCAGGATCTTTTCGCTTTCGTCCATCGGGCGGCCCACCGCCACATAGAACGGGCTATGATGCTTGTCATCAAACACTACCCCGGCGCGCGTCAGATAAGGTACTCCGTGCGGGCTATGCCGCAGCTTCCAGACAGGCTGGCCTTTCTTGATGGCATTTTCGATTTCGGCGGGTTGTTCGATCCCCAGGGACTGGTAGATGGTGGAATTCTGCATGATGCAGCCCGTGGCGTCGGCCAGCAAATAGACGCGCCGCAGCCGCTCGACCGCAAAGTCCTCATCCGGATCGTTCTGATCGTATTCCCACTTGGGGTCATAAGGGCCGCAAGGCTGATGCTCCCCGAGCCGGCTTTTGGGCGGCAGCCGTTCGATATGCATGTACCCTTTGATCGCGACCCATTCCTGCTCCAGCAGATCGTGGGCTTCCGAGTTCAGGGTGTAGGCCAGGCGCTCGCGGGAGAACGCGGCAATCCCCACCAGCAGGAGCGCGAACACCAACGCGTAGCCGACCGTGAGCCGGAAGCGCAAGCCGCGTGTGAGGTGACGGCGAGCCGACACCTTACACCTGCCGCTCGGCGGGTTGCTCGGCGAGTTTTTCCACGGTCTTGTCCGGGGCTTCGATCATGTAGCCGATGCCGCGCACGGTCTGGATGAGCTTTTGCGGAAAGCGGTCGTCGATTTTGCTGCGCAGATGGCGGATGTAGACGTCCACGATATTGGTGAGCCCGTCGTAATCCATATCCCAAACATGTTCGACAATCATGGTGCGGCTGAGCGGGCGGCCCTTGTTGCGCATCATGTATTCCAGGATGCCGAACTCCTTGGGAGCCAGATCGATCGGCTCGGCTGAGCGGGTGACCTTGCGGCGCACGCAATCGAGCGTCAGGTCCGCCACCTGGAGGCGTTCCGGGGCGGGCTGGCCGCGGCGTAGCAAAGCCCGCACCCGCGCCAGCAACTCCACGAATGCAAAGGGCTTCACCAGATAATCGTCGGCGCCCTGTTCCAAGCCGCGCACCCGGTCATCCAGGGCGCCGCGGGCGCTTAGAATCAGCACCGGGGGACCGACCTTGCGGTTGCGGATCTTTTCGAGCACCTGCAGCCCGTCCATGTCGGGCAGCATGATGTCCAGAATCACCAGATCGTAGTCGGTGGCGTGGACAAACTCCAGGGCGCTCGCGCCGTTGTCTACAGGGTCCACGGCATAGCCGGCGCCTTGCAAGCCACGGCACAAAAAATCCGCGATCCGCTTCTCGTCTTCAACTACCAGGAGCCGCACAACCATAGCTTAACGCAGCCGCGCCCGAAATGGCTGCCCGCGCGCAAAAACTGCATTGCGGAAATGCACCACACGACTGGTGCATCTTGCGTTCTGGTGGGTGCTCTGACACACACTTCAGGTCCCAGACACACCAAGGGCGCGGAATGCCTTTCCGCGCCCTCAGTAAAGATACCGGGATTTAGGCTGCAGCCAGCAGTTCGTCGATCGACTCGGCATCGGCAAACTCGTGTCGGTCCGCAGCTTCCTGGCAACGGATACAGAAAGCCGCCCACGGCACGGCGTCCAGGCGCTTGGGCTTGATGTCCTCTTCGCAGTGCATGCAAACTCCGTAACTGCCGTCGTTGATGCGAAATAGAGCAGCCCGGACATTGCGCAGGAGACTGGCCTCGCGATCCAGGTTGCGGATTGCAAGTTCCCTTTCTCCAGCAAGCTGCACTTCATCGAGGGCGTCGGGGGTCTTTTCAATCAGGATCTCGTCCCGGTTGCGCAACCCGCCGGATAGCTCAGTCTGCTTAGCTTCCAATATCGCCTTGTACTTCTCAAGATCGGTTCTGTTCATGTTCTTTCTCCTGTCTTTTTTCGTTCTATCATTCGGACTTCTATCGTTCCGCTAGAGAATAGACGAAATTTCACTTCAAAAGTTTCAAAAAATCTCAGCCTGATCGACTCAAGTGCTGTATCCCGGCCCTATGAGACCGCCGCACGGGAAACTAGCTTAGCAATTGCGATACCAAATTGCAATTGAAACTTCAGAGACGGCCGTACTATATCCTAAGTTACAAGATCGTCGCAGCCTGCCCGTGTAATAGTGCCAAATTTCAGCGCTTTTATCATCTGACGCAGAATTCCCCCAACCGTTGCGTCGCCGCCATTGAGACAGTTCCATGACTCTGTGTTCAACAGTTGGACAGCCAAAGAGCGCCGGCGCACTGCCGGACGGTCGGCTTAGCCTGCAAGGTTGGGGCTGTGCCTAAGGCGCCGCGAACCGCTGCGGATTCTCGCGCTTTGCCGCCCAATGCAGGCCGATTCCGCCGAAGATGTATCCGCGCGCCTTGACAGACCCATAGCCGAAACGGTCCAGACGTGCCGTAAAGTCCTGCATGGATACAAACGATCGCAGGGAATCCGGTATATAGGTATAGATGCGCGGCCGGCCGTGTAGCAAGAGGCCCCAGAAGCCGCCCTGCGCGTACAGGTAGCCCACGTACAGTTGACGCCACAGGGGGTTTGCCGGCAGGAAGAAATCCAGAGTCACAAGCAAACCACCCGGCCGGGTCACCCGCTGGATCTCGCGTAGCGCCGCATTCAGGTCCGGAAAGTTGCGCAAACCGTAGCCGATGAAAACGCAATCGAAGGTCTTTTCCGGGAAGGGAAGCACGGTGGCGTCCGCGCACACCGCAGTTGGGACACCTTGCGCGCGCGCCAGATGCAGCATGCGCTCGGTCAGATCCACGGCAACCGAGGTAGCCTGCGGCCGGTGCCGGCGCACCAGTCGCGAGAAGTCGCCCGTGCCGGAAGCCAGATCCAGCACGCGCGCCCGCTCCGGCAGATCCGCCATTTCGACGCCCCGCCTTTTCCATCGGTAGTCCATCCCGTACGAGAAGACCCGCGTAATAAAGTCATAGCGCGGGGCGATGGTGCTGAACATTGCACGCATCAAACGCAGGTCCTGCTTTTCTGCTGGTATCGGCATCCGAGGCCGAATTGTAACACCTGCGCGAAAGGCTGCGCTCGGCTAGCGGCGGGATGACCGGGCGTGGGCGGGCCGCGGGGCCTCCGCCACCGCTCCCACGGAGAAGGTTTCGCTCGAAACCGTCACCGGCGCGTCGACCATCTGCATCATGGTGTACGGTGGCATGTCCTCCGCTTCCTTGATGAATGTCATGCGTTCGAGCTCGCCGTCGTAATCCACCTTCACCAGATCACCGCCGCGGACTTGCTCGGTGGCGATCAGATTCGACAGCGGATGCACCAGGCTACGTTCGATCGCGCGTTTCAAGTGGCGCGCGCCATACTTCATATCCGTGCCTTCGCGGAGCAGAAAGTCCTTGGCGGCGCAAGTGAGCGAGAATACAAACGGCGCGCCGCTAGGCGCGTTGAAGATGCGGTGCTGCAGAATATTCAGTTCCAACCCGAGAATTTGCCGAAGTTCGGATTCGCCCAGCGGCCGGAACACCACTACCTTGTCGATCCGGTTCATGAATTCGGGAGTGAACTTCCGCCGCGCGGCTTCCACGCCGGCCCGGGTTATCTTTCCGGTCAGGTTAGCGTCCACCACGCCTTCGGAACACTTCCGTTCCATTTCGGATGCGGCAAATCCCAGGTTGGGACGGAGGATCGAGTGCATCTCACCCGCGCCCAGGTTGCTGGTCATGAAAATCATGGCGCGCGAAAAGTCCACACGCCGATTGTCGCCCAGTGTCAACGTGGCTTTGTCGAGGATGCCGAGCAATAAGTTCCACAGCGCGTCGCTGGCTTTCTCGATTTCATCAAAAAGCACAAAGCTGATTTTGATCCTTTCGCTGTAATACTGTTGCAGCACCTCCTGGCTGAGCAGGGGATGAGTTTCGCGATGGCCCAGGTAACCGGGCGGCGATCCAATTAGTTTGGCAATTTCGTGGCTGTGCTGAAACTCCGCGCAGTCTATTTTAACGACCGCGCGCATATCTCCAAGCAGGCTTTCCGCGGTGGCTTCCACCAGGCGCGTTTTGCCGGATCCGGTGGGACCCAGAAAGAGAAAATTGCCGATCGGACGTCCCGGCCCAGACATTCCCGCCAGGAACGTCTGATAGATATTCACGATCTGTTCGATCGCTTCATCCTGTCCGACGATTCGCCTACGCAAGTCACCCTCAAGCTTAACCGCCTCTACTCCCGTAAGCGTCGGATCGAGCTGTTTATTCATCCGGCTCACCGCTTTACCTCCATCGAGCCCCAAATCCAACAGGCGCATCTCGCTGAGCCAGTAGCACGCGGCGTGCCAATTTCTTGTCGCTTTGCCACACAACGATTTCCAGCTATTTTGGCGGACGGGAGGGTCGCACTTCGATGCGGCTCACCAGAGTACGTTCCGGAAGCCGTAACAACCCCATGACGATCTCGGCGATGTCCTCAGGTTGTATCTTCCAGGCCGCCGGCGCGGCGCGCGGCCCAAAGTCGGTGTCCACACTGCCGGGCATCACGTAACTGACGCGCACGTGCTCTTGACGGTGATCGAGCATCATGGCTTCGCTGAACCCGTTGAGTCCGAACTTGGAAGCATTGTAAGCGGCGCCGCCCGCGAACGCGTTCTTGCCGGCCAGACTGCTGATATTGATGATGTATCCGCCGCCCCGGACACGCATGCGCGGCAAGGCCGCGTGGCTGCAATAAAAAACACCATTGAGGTTCAGATCGATCGTGCGGCGCCATTCTTCCGGCGTGAGGTCCGCCACGCTTTTGAAGATACCGATGCCGGCGTTATTGATCAGGATATCCACGCCGCCGAAGCGCGCATCGATCTGCGCAAAGAACCGGCTTACTTCTTCGGGCTTGGATACGTCGGCCGTCTCTGCCAGCAGGCGGGCTTCCGCATTTTTGCACTCGTTTACAAAAGCCTGCACGTTTTCGCGCGAGCGGCTGCACACGGCCACCATGGCGCCCGCGTCCAGCAGCCGTTGCGCGATCGCCCGCCCGATGCCGCGCGTGCCGCCGGTGACCACCGCAATTTTTCCGGATAAGGTTGGTTCCATAGTCCGATTCTACGCGCATCTCGGGCGAGATCGGATTCGAATGCGGGGCAAACCATGCGAACGCGGGAAGATGTGCGGGGCCGGGACCGGCTGGGCCGGTCCCGGATTTCCAGACTGATACTAAGTGATCGGCGGGTTGTACAAGCTGGGCAGCCGCCAGGCCCGGTAGCCTTCCGTGGTCTGGATGTTCAACACCTGTGTACCAACCAGCGTACTCGGCGTAGGCTCGACCTCGATGATGTAAGTGTAAACGTTCGAAATCCCGACCGGCGTATCCACGGCGGCGAAATGCCAGTTGTTATTGCTGAGCAACTGCGCATTCCCGCCGGACACAGAGTTAACCCCGAGACTGTCACTCAGCACCGGCGTGACCGTCGGGGGGCTGGTCGTTTCGTTGAAGTCCAGGGCCATGCCGCGGCTATAACAGTCGTTGGGGCCGCACGCGCTTCCCAAGCCCAGCGGCGGCGCCGAAAGCCGCGTATTGCCGTTGTCGAAACAGGAGATCGGTCCGGTGGCGGTGTTGGTCTGGATGGAAACGTAATGCTGGCCGGAGAACCAGGGCCATGGATCGCTGTCGATGTTATTGAACACGAAGTCGCCGCCGTTGCCCATCACCCAATCGATCTGGTTGGTGCCCGTGCCGTTTTGATAGTCGACTTTAAAGACAAAGTCCTGATTGCGGGAGGAGAAGATGATCTGGCCTTTGTTACCGAACTGGTCCTCGGGCCAATAGTACAGGGCGTTGGCGTGCATCCAATCTTTGCCCAACGGGGCGATCCCGGTGCCGAGCAGGTACATAGGCGGGCATCCCGATTCATCCGCGCCGCAAGTCTCGTTGAGCACCGCGGGCCGGCTGACGGGCATCTGCGGATAACCGTTGCCGCCGCCGGCGGGATCGAACAGATCGAAATACCAGATCGGCTGCCAGTTGGAATTCAGTATGATCAGCATGTCGCCGAGAACGTCCACGGGCAGGCCGCTGGTGTCGCCCTGGGTGCCTGGCGGGAAGATCTTTTCGATCGAAGCCAGCACCATGGTGTCGCCATTAGGCAGCGTCTGGATGGCGTCATGGTGGAACTGATCGATGCACGCGGAGCCGACCGGAGCGGGCCTGGAAATCGTGCTGCACAGCGCCGCATCGGTGGCGCCCATGGCCACCAGTTCTTCCGCGATAATGCCCACATTCGTCTCCCGGAGAACATTGCCCGCCAGATCGATCTGCACGAGCAGTTGCAATTCGGGCGAACTGTTCCAGGACTTGCCGCTTTCAATCACCAGCATCGTGCCGTTCAACAACGGACGCGCCAAAACCACGTTCTGCGCGGGATTCAGATTGTAATACCACATGACTTTCCCGGACAAATCCGTGGCGGTATTCGCATAAATGGGGCCGGCGCCGAACTGGTGCGGATCGTAAAGAATCAGCTTTTCCGCAGTGTCGGTGCCCGATCCGGCGGGCGTGTTAATGGTGTAGGTGGGAATCGGCACACCAGCCGGAATGGCTCCGGTGGTGAAGGTGATTTTCGGTCCGTCGGTAGTAGTTCCCTTCGTCAGCGTCTCGGAATACATGATATACGCCGTGCTGGGATACATCCCGGCGATTTCGAAGGTCATGGTCGATGAGGTGCCCCGGCAGGCTAAGTAGTTAGTGACGGTTCCCGCCGCGCCCCCCGTCTTCTCCTGAAAAGCGACGCGCATCTGGCTGCCGGTGGCGCATCCCGGCGAACTGAACAAAGCCACCAGCGGATTGCCGCTCGCGACGGCTACCGGCTTCGATCCCGTCACCAGTGGATCGATTTTGTAAGTCGTGGTCAGTGAACTGGTCAGGTTGGATGTAAAGTCCGTCGCTACCACCTCAATCGTGAAGGTCCCGCCCGCCGGTTGGCATGTGTAGGCCACCACGCCGCTCGACTGCGTGACGCCCGCGCAGGAACTGGGGAACCACACGAACGGTTGCGAAGTCCACACCCCGCTGGCCAGGGTGCCCACGTTGAAATCGTTGACGGTGGTTTTGACCCCGCCCGGCGTGGTCACGTTGAATTGAAAGGTCAGCGTTCCGGTCCCGCTATCGGTGGCCGTCGCGGTATACGTCACCACCGTGCCGATCGGCTGCGGCGCCGCGATGGACGGCGTCAGGGCCGTGATCGCAACCCCCGCGTGCACCGGGGCGCTCAGGCCCGCGATCAGTGATAGCAGACACGCAAAACGGGCGGCGGATGTGTTGCAGCGAGCTCGTAACAGGTTATTAAACATAACTCCTCCATGGGCATTGCGGAAGAACGATCTGCGGATGTCGAATCGCAACCGCTGGATGTTGATTATACATCACGCACCCCCCGCGCAGCCACGCGCGCAGTACCGGTACGCACGGAGCAAAGCTGAAGGACGCTAGTTCAAGAAATACGTCCGATACAGTGTGTCCCGCTGCTTGGGGACGAAGCCCGCATCGCGGATGATGCGGCGCAGTTCCTCTTCGCTGGCGCGATGATGCGCGCCGGCCGCGGAGACCACGTTTTCCTCGATCATGATGCTGCCTACATCGTTGCCGCCGAAACGCAGGCCCAACTGGCAGGTCTTCAACCCCTGCGTCACCCACGAGGACTGGATGTTTTCGATGTTGTCGAGGTAAATGCGCGAGATGGCCAGATTCTGCAGGTATTCCACGGCGGTGGCCTCTTCATGCACGAAGTGACCGAGTGAAGTGTTTTCCCGCTGAAAGGTCCAGGGGATGAAAGCGGTGAAGCCGCCGGTGTCTTCTTGAATCTCGCGCACGATCCGCAGATGGTTCATGCGCTGCTCCAGCGTCTCGCCGCAGCCGAACATCATCGTGGCGGTAGTGCGCATGCCCAGCGCATGCGCCGTGCGGTGCACGTCGATCCATTCATTGGTGGAGCACTTCAACCGGCTGATGCGGTGGCGCACGCCGTCATCCAGAATCTCCGCCCCGCCGCCGGGAATCGAATCCAGGCCGGCGTCGCGCAGGCGCGCGATGGTATCCCGCAGGTTGATGCCGCTCACCTCGGCGATGTTCGTGATCTCCGGCGCCGAGAAACAGTGCAAATGAATCACGAAGCGCTTCTTGATGGCCCGCAGCAGATCCTCGTACCACTCAATCTTTAAATCCGGATGCAGCCCGCCCTGCATCAATACACCGGTACCGCCCAGGTCGATGGTCTCCTGAATCTTGTCGAAAATGACTTCGTGACCGTGCACGTACCCTTCGGCGTGGCCCATGGGGCGGTAAAACGCGCAAAAACTGCAATATTCCGTGCAGAAATTCGTGTAATTGATGTTGCGATCGATAATGTATGAGACGACCCCCTCCGGGTGATATTGGCGCCGCAGGTTGTCGGCGGCCATACCGATACCGATCAGGTCGTCGGAGCGAAACAGGTCGAGAGCTTCAGTGTAAGAAATCATCAGGTCAGGCGGTCATCCGGAGGGCGTGCGATTGTACGCTCTGGGCAAAAACATAAGCTTCGAAGAGCGGCTTTGGTTCGCCCTTGCCCCAGCGCTGCGCCTGATATTTCACGCGTAGATATTGGGCCTCGGGCTGCGACCGTAAATCCAACAGAATCTGATAAGTGCCGCAGTAAAACTTCTGCGGGAACGAGCTCACGGGCTTGGCCCCCCACTCGCTATTATCCGCCGACGCCCAAATCGAGACGTCCAGGCTTTCCTGTTCGATAATGCGCGTGATTCCGAGTGTGAGAAGAATCAGACCGCCCCGGTTCTCGCCGAGGTCTACTCCTGGGCCATTCCCGGCCTCACGGATGGTCGTTTCCGGCAGTAGGAAACCTGGTAACATGCAGCGCTCCTGGTGGTTCGGCTTTAAAGTATCTGCTCCTTCGTTAAGTGGAGATCTCAGATTAAGATTCGCACATTTTTCTGCAAATAGGAAGGCTTGGCGCAACCGTCAGTGTGTAACGGACCGCCGCGCCGGCCGCGGTATGGTTTCCGTCTTTCTTTTGGTTGCATACAGTTGGCGATAAACTGCCGCGTTGCGCAACACCGCCTCCACATACTCGCGCGTCTCGGTGAACGGGATGGATTCCACAAATTCGGCCGGCTCCTGGTACCGGTTCCAGGTCACCCAGTCGTTCACCCGGGATTTTCCCGCGTTGTAGGAAGCCAGCGCCTGCTCCCATTGGCCGTTCCACTGGTCCAGTAAGCCCCGCAGATAGAAAGCGCCCAGTTTCAGATTGACCGCCGGAACGAAAAGCGAGCGGTTGTTGAAGTGTGTCACCCCCGCGCGGCGAGCCAGCGCGCGCCCGGTGGCGGGTTCCACCTGCGTGAGGCCGTAGGCATGTTTGACGGAAAGCGCCTGCGGATTGAACTCGGATTCCTGCCGGATAAGCGCCGCTAACACGTACGGATCCAAACCGCGATCATGCGCGTTGCGGACCAGGTCTTTCTCGTACGGCATGGGGAACAGCAGTTGCCAGAAGGCCAGGGGAGCGTCTTCAATGGACAGCGTAAGATACTCCGGCGCCGCGCTCTTGAGGGCGTGCAGCTTCTCGTGCGGCGTGGGGGCCGTGCGGCCTAGTTCCATGGCCAGCAGATACGGCTGATCGCCGTTCCGCACGCCGAATCGCAATTCCGCCTGCGCCAGATCGGTCAGGCCGGCGGACGCCAACAGGCGCGCCCGCGCGATGCGCAGGCTGCTCTCCGCATCCGGCTGCAAATCCACCGCGGGCTTGTGCGGCGTGAAAGCGATAGGCCGCAGAAATTCGGCGGTCTTCGGCGAGGCGCCGGCGGCTGCGATCTGCGGCTGTTGCATGCGATCGCGCGCCGCGAAACCGTAATAGTAGTTGGGAAACTGCGCCGCCAGTTTCGTGTACAGCGCCCGCGCGGCGGCCCAGTCCCCTTCGGTCTCTGCCAGGCGGCCCAGGAAATAGAGGGCCGCGCTGGCCGAAGGATGTCCCGGATAACGTTGCAGATGCTCGCGCAGAAGCTCCCGCGCCTCGTGCTTGCGGCGCATGTAGGCGGCCCACGCCACCCGCCAATGGCCCGTGGGAGCTTGCGGCTGATCCGGGAACGCCTCGTAGTCCGCCTTGTAGAGCGGCGTGTATTTGTCCGGCTGGTTGGTCACCAGGTAGCGGTTCGCGGCGCCGATCAGCGCCCGATGGCGCCAAAGAGATTCGCCATGCCGCTTGCCCAGATTCTTGACCGCCTCCGCCATCTGCTCCTCGTCATTCAGCTTGCGCGCGCATTCTTCGAGGTAATACAGGCGCTCCGCATCGGCTTCCGCATCGGACACGTCGAGCGCGCGCAGGTAAGAGTAGGCGGCGGCCACATCGCCATTGCCGTATTCCGCCGCGCCGATCCCCACGCGGGCCTGATCGCGATCGGGCCCCGTGAGTTGCTGCGCCAGCGCTTGAAATTCCGCGCGTGCGCGCACGGATTCGTGCTGCGCCAACAGCTTGCGCGCACGCTCCAGCAGCAGTTGCGGCGCCGGCTGGGTGTAAGATGCCCCCATGCCATCGCGCAGCGCGATCAACCGCGCCGCCGCCCGCGTGGCCGGATCGCCGCCCGGATAATCGTAGTAGACGTGCTGGTAGTATTCGACGGCGTGCGGCAGATCCCGCGCGGCCTCGTAGGCGCCGGCCAGCGCCAGGTCGCCATCCGGCTGCGGTAGATCCCGGTAGTTTTCCCGTAGCATCCGGATTCCATCGGCGGGGGAACCGGACGCCGCCAGTCCGCGGGCTTCCAGCACCATCGCGCGCGCCGCGAACGGTGATGGCGCCGCCGTGGCGCGTACCGCGGCGGCATCCCGCGCGGCGGCCGCGGGATCCTGCGTCTCCGTGCGCGCCGCGGCCAGATAGTAGGCCGTATAATCGGCCAGCTTGGGCAGGCGGGCGCGAGCGGCCTCCAGATGCGCGATCGCATCCGGAAATTGCTTTTGCTCGTATGAAGAGACGCCCAGGGTCAGGTGCGCCAGCGCGCCGTTGGCATCTTTGTGCGCCGCCGCGAATCGCTCCAGCGCCTTGCGCCGCGCGGGTGTGGGCGAATCGTGATAAGCCCGCCCCAAAGATTCCAGGGTTTGCGCCCGGATACCCGGCACGGCGATGAGCAGCAACGCCCCAGCGGCGAAAATGCGTTTACGTCCCGCCATGGATGCTCAAGGGTCCGGGATAGTTCGCCCCCAACCACGCGGGATTGTCGTTGGCCAGCGTGCGCAGCAGTTCCAGGTGGAGGTAATCGACCATCGTGGGGCTGGCCATCAGGAAGTCGCGCCGGAAAGTCTCGCGGGCCTCGTCGATGGTGTCCTGCAGGGCCGCATACAGGTCTTCCCGCGCGCGCCCGGCTTTCACCGCATCGCTCTGGTACAAACGCATCTCGGCCACCTCCACGCGGGCGAAGCTCTGCGCGCGCAGATGCAGCTTGCGGTCGGCCGGAGTCATTGCATTCCATTCCGAACTGGTCGCGGACGGCGCATCCGCGGCCGCCTCAATGCGCACCAGGCCGGAGTCCACGGCGGCGATCGCGCGCCGCGCCGGACGCTGGCGCAGTTCCAGGCTGGCGGCCGCCGCCTGGGTCATCAGTTCCAGCGCCGCGCTCTCCACGGTTCCCACGGCGTACAACACTCCCACCGTGGTCTTGGCCACGGTGATGGGGAAAAGGAAAGCTTTGCTTTCCGGCGTGTGTTTAAAAAAATCGGCCACCGCCGGCGAAACTTCCGCCGCGGAGGCCATCGCCACCAGCGGTTCGCCCGATTGGAGGATCGCCGCAAACGCCGCCGCCTCGGCAGTATCCAGGCGCAATTCGTGAATATCTCCGTCCGCCCCGCGAGCGTGTTCGCCGGTGACCGCGCTTCCGTCCACCGAAAATACCGCGCAGACATCCGCAAAACGGGCCGAAGCGTCGCACAGGATGGCGGCGGCTTCGGCGAATGTCGCGGCTTGGCGCAACCGCCGCGCGGATTGATTCAAATGCTCCGCCAGGGCCCGCTCGGCCGCTTGCACGCTGGTGGACACGCGCGCCTGAGTCTCGTTCTGGAATAGCTGTTCCAGCTCGGAGAATAAACCGCGCAGGGAAGTGGAGGGCGCGCCGGAGGACATCCTATAACGATCTTAACAGGCTGTGTGCCCGAAGGTTACTTTCCGCGGCGTCCCGCCATCCAGTCGTCCCGTATCTGCCGGACTACCACGCCGGTACTGGTGTGGCGCCTGGCGGACGAGCCGGAAGAAGTTATAATCAGCCTAACTGTCGTGAATGTGAGATAGAACACATTTATGGAGGATAGTAACTAAAAATGGTCAAGCTCTGTTGCGGTTGGCTGATTCTCGCGTCGCTATTGCTTTCTGGTTGTTTGCGGCGTGTCACTTTAAATAGCCCTGGCGCGCCAGCCGTGGCGCCGTCCAAGGATGCAAAAGCGGAGGGGGCCGAACTGCGCGAGCATCGGGAAACCCCATCAGAGCATTGGTCGCGGCTTCGGGCCTACAAGCACGCCGCCGCGCGAACCCTGGCCATGCGGGCGCGGCTCGGGATGAAAGATCCGGCCGCACCGCAGACTGCGCCGGGCACGGCGGCTGACCCGTTCACGTGGACATTCCTGGGACCGCAGCCGATTGGGACTGGCAATCCCGCGAATCCATTTTCCGGTTCGATCCGGGACATCGTGCTGGACCACTATGATAGCGCCACGATTTACGTGGTGACGTTCCTGGGAAAGATCTGGAAGACAACCAACTCAGGCGCGACGTGGGCGCCCTTGCTGGATTACGGTTCGCTAACCGCCGTCGACGCTTTGGTGGCCGATCCGGTTCTCCCCAACACCCTGTATGTGGAGAATGGCGACCTGTTGCGCTCGACTGACGGTGGGCAGACCTGGCAGCAACTCCCGGCGGTGGCCGAGGACAGCGCGCAGGACTGCGCGACTTATGCTTTCGCCGTGAGCCCAACCGGCGGCACATGGCTGGCTTTGGAGATGTGCCCCACCAGTAACACACAAAGCGGGGTCTACCGCTCGACCGACGCGGGCAAGACCTGGACGCTGGTGTTTACGCCGAGCGCGGCGGCTGTGAACTGGGCGGAGCAGGATTCGACTCTCCTAAGCCTGGGCGATAGTGCCTACCTTGTGGGCGACCTGCGGTTTAACTCCGGAAGCAGCAGTTACGCATATCTGGCCATCCCCACTTACCCGGGCGTAGCTGCCTATGTATCCACGGACGGCGGCGCGACTTGGAGCGACAAATCGCCTCAAGTGGAGGCGCATGCGTCGGCCACCGAGGTACACATGCTGGGGGCGCCGTCATCTCCCACGACGCTGTTCCTGCTCGCCGGCGGCTACCAAACCGCCGGGTTCACTAGTACGCTGCTCAAGAGCAGCGATGGGGGAACCACCTGGCAGACGATGTCGGATCTTCCGAACGATTTCGGGTCTCCGCGACCCCCCAGCCTGCTGGCGGTGCATCCCACCGATCCAACCCTGGTGTTCTTCGGCAGCGTGCAGTTTTACCGGTCTACCGACGGAGGGAATAGCTGGGCGAACATGATGACCATTTGGCCGTCTTCCTCCATCCATACGGATCAGCACGCGCTGGTTTTCACCAGTGACGCCCAGCGCTTGTACGAATCGAGCGATGGGGGCATCTGGACCGCCACAGAATTTTATGCGGACTTTATGGACTGGACCAGCTTGAACTACGGGTTGGGGACCGCCGAATTTTACGCTCCTATAGCAGTGGATGCGCAGAACCCCAGCCACGTTTTGGGCGGCACGCAGGACAACTCGACGCTGGTGTATTGCTGCTCGGCCGGCGCGAGTTGGGTCCAGACGGCTTGCGGCGATGGCCTGAGCACGGCGATCGATCCTACCAATTCGGCCAATGCGTACACGACATGCAACGGCGGGGTTTTCAAGTCTTACACCGGAGGGCAGCCGGGCGGGTGGACACAACTGACCGCGGGATTGCCGGACCTGGCTGACGACTGGCCCATTTTGGCTTTGGACAACCTGAATCCAAGCAATGTGTATCTGATACCGGGAGGGACCGGCTTTTACCAGAGTCAGGACGGTGGAAACTCGTGGCGTGCGATGGGCAGTTCCCTGAAAGCTGTGAATCAAATCGCGGTCAGTCCGGCAAATTCCAACGTGGTTTACGTGGCTGCTAGCGGCTTCGGCGCTACCTTGTCGACCACTGCGAACGCATTAGCCGCCACGCCGGTCTGGACTTCATCGACGCTTCCATCCGCCAATCTGGTCTATCCGCTCGGAGTCGCGCCCGACCCGAAAGACGCAACCAAGGCCGCTGTGTTGTTGGGAGTCTACGAGTACGCCGTGGACTCGGGCCAATATGTATTGGCCAAGACTACCGATCAAGGGGCTACCTGGCAAACCAGCCTGATCAGTTTCGGCGACCCCAACTTTCCATACGCGAATGACACCAATTTCTACTCTTCCATAGCGGCCGATCCCGACATCCCCAATGTTCTTTATATTCTCAAAGATTTGTCGGCGTACCGCAGTTCTGACGGCGGGGCCACCTGGTATCCGCTGGCCTCGGGCCTGCCGCTGGTGGCGGCGACGGGCATATCCGTGCACCAGGCATCGCGCACGCTTTGGGTAGGCACGCAGGGCCGCGGCATGTGGAACTTATCGATCCCCACCTCCGCGCCGAGATTGAGCAGCGTGGCGGCGACGCAGATCGCGCCAGCCACGGCTTCCTCGCTGACCGTTACCGGAGTGAACTTCGACGGCAACTCCACCGTGCTGGTGAACGGCGCGGCGATTCCGACCACTTTCGTCGGCAGCACGGAATTAACCGCGAACGCCTCCGCGAGCACCTTCCCGATCGCCGCGTATTACTACATCAGCGTCAGCACACCGGGCAGCGGAGGCGGCCTTTCCGATCCCGTGGCCTTGGCGATCGGTGTGGTGCTCAACGCCGGAGGACTCGTTAGCTCGGCGGACCCAACCGTTACGCAGTTAGTGCCCGGGGCCCTGATGTCCATATACGGCGCCAATCTGGCGCCGTCCAGTGTGCTGGCTACGCTGCCGCTGCCGTCGAGTCTGAATGAAGTGCAGGTGCTGATTAATGGCGTGGCCGCGCCGCTTGTGTATGTTTCTCCCACCCAGATCAATTTTGTCGTGCCTTGGGAGGTAGACGGCCAGACGTCGGCTACCGTGATGATCCAAAACGGAGGTATGCAGAGTTCACCGTTACAGGCGGCGGTGGCGGTGGCCACGCCCGCAATATTCACCATCAACGCGCAGGGGCAGGGCGCGATTCTGATAGCGAACACGTCGATTATCGCCGCCCCGGCGGGGGCGTTTCCGAACTCGCGTCCGGCCCAGGCGGGCGAATATATCGAAATCTACGCCACCGGCCTTGGCACAGTCAACCAGACGCCCGAGGACGGACAGGCTCCCGGCGGCGCCGACCCCGTCAACCTGCAGAGTATCTACGTTGTGTGGTACACCTCCCCGTCGCAGGCTACAGCGAACATGCCGGTGTACACCGGGCTGGCGCCGGGTTTTCCGGGTTTGTACCAAATTGACGTGCAGGTCCCGACGGGCCTCAGCGGGAATGCCGTCCCCATCGCGATCTATTCGTATGATGCGGGCGGCGTGCATTCGAGTCAAGTGACTCTGGCAATCCAATAAGAGTGCGCCGGCCGCAGGCGCGGCACGCGCGATTACAGATATTTCTATCTGTCCGCCGTCCAAGCGGGCGCGCCGCGCCGTCATAATAGATAGGTGCTCGCCGCAGAAAAGATCGAGAAGCAGGAAAGCCGCGCCGCGCAAACCCTGCGCGAGGTCTTCGATTCCGGACGGCCGCTGATTTACGTACGCTCCGCCGAAGAGCGGCGCGTCGCCCGCATTTTGAGCGAGGTCGGCGGCCGCTGGCCCACGCCCCTGCCTGTCTGGACCTGGAGCCTGACGGAAGGATTATGCGCCGAAGGCGGAGCGGCCGAGCCCGGCACCCAGTCGCCGCGCGGTGTGCTCGACCACATTGCCGCCTATCCGTCCGCCGCCATCTTCCACCTGAAGGATTTCCACGAGCCACTGCGCGATTCCGCCGAGACGCGCCGCCGTCTGCGCGATATCTACGAGAGCTGCCGCGACCGGCGCAAATTCATCGTGATCAGTTCGCCCGTGCGCGCCATTCCGGAGGAGGTCGAACGTAGTCTGCTGTTTCTGGAATTGCGTCCGCCCGACCTGGTGGAGCTGACCGACTTCCTGCGCGAAGAGATTCCCGGCGCCGGACCCGGCGAGGCGACTCTGCAGCAGATGGCCCGCGCCCTGCAAGGCCTGACGCTCGATGAAGCCCGCTATGCGCTGCGCCGGGCCTTGGCCGCCAGCCCGCAGCTCGGTCCGGAATCCACTCGCGCGCTGCTCGAAGAGAAGCGCCTGCTGGTGAATCGCAGCGGCTACATCGAGTTCATAGCCGAAGGCGGTGACCTGGCGCATGTCGGCGGCCTGGAGAATCTGAAGACCTGGTTGATCGAGCGGCGCAGACTCTTTCAGATGCGCGACTCGCTCAGCGCCGAAATCGTGCCCAAGGGACTCCTCATGATGGGCATTCCCGGCTGCGGCAAGAGTCTCTCCGTGAAAGCCATCGCCTCGCACTTCGATCTGCCGCTCTACCGCATCGACATGATCGAGATCTTCTCCGGCCGCCATGGCAAGCCGGAAGGCGCGTTCGTGCAGGCCTGCCGCATGCTGGAAGATATGGCGCCGGCGGTGCTGTGGTTCGACGAAATCGAGATGGGTATCACATCCACCGAATCGAGCGGGGAGCAGGGGCGCATCTTCGCCTTCTTCCTTACCTGGATGCAGGAGAAGACTCGCGGCCTGTTCGTGGCCGCCACCGCCAACCGCATCGATCTGCTGCCCGCCGAGATGATCCGCAAAGGCCGCTTCGACGAGGTGTTCTTTGTGGACCTGCCGCTTGAGGAAGAGCGCATCGAAATTTTCAAGATCCATCTAAGCCGCCGGGGCGTGGATCCGGCGCGATTCGATCTGCGCCAATTCACGGGCTTCACGGTCGGTTGGACCGGCGCCGAAATCGAGCAGTGCGTGGTCTCCGCGCTCACCAAAGCCAAGCTGGCCGATCGCGAGATGACCGAGGACGATCTGCTCAGCGTGGCCGTCACCATCGTGCCGCTCTCGCGCACCATGAAGGAACAGATCAATCACATCCGCAGCTGGGCGTTTGAACGCGCCGTGCGCGCCTCTCCGCAAAGCCGGGGTTGACTCTGACCCTGGCGAAGGCCGCGGATTTATTGACTCCGCGGCCGCATGGATCGTTCCTCTAACTGTTGCCCAGATACATCACGTGCACGTAAGTTCCTAACCGGACGTTATAAGCCAGGTACCAGCCCACGTGATCCGGATCGTCGTAGATCACGATCTGGTCGCTATCCCAAAGCCAGTCGGCACAGTTGATCAGATCCGGCGGACCTACGCTGAAATAGAACCCGCCAAACCAGAACCGGCTCGGACCGCCGCCCACTAACCGGAAAACGTGACCTTTCCCGATGCCGCCCGTAAAGTGGCCGTGCTCCCAGGGATGGTCGAGATGAAAACGGGCGTCGTCTTTGCCCGTATCGTGTCCCACCCATTTGCCGTTGGTGTGCACGTGCGGAGCTTCCGGATGCCCCGCCTGGTCCGGTGCGCGATGCGCTTCCGGCTGAACGTTATTGTGCGGCGCTGCCTTTGCGGGCGGGGGACCTTTTTTGGGAATGTACCCGCCACCCACACCATGGCTGCCGCCGTGTTGCTCTTCATCTTTGTGCTGTGCCAGGGCCGGGAACGAAAGCATCCCAATCACTGTCAGCAGCCCGATCATGCTCCTCATTAGAGCCTCCCCAAGCAGTTTACCATCGTGAGTCGGCGGAGTATGGAAAGTCACGCCGCGAGATGATCGAATCGGCACAGTTCCAGATGGTCCGGAATCTGTCCTTAGAACTCTTCCAGGATGCAGACGTCGCGCAGGTTGCGGTACCGCTCGGCGTAATCCAGGCCGTAGCCTACGACGAATTCGTCCGGAATCTGGAATCCCACGTACGATACCTTGACCGGCCGCTTGCGGCGTTCGGGTTTATCCAGCAGCGCGGCGATACGGATCGAGCGGGGTTTGCGCTGCTCCAGCAGGTGTACCAGGTATGTGAGTGTCACGCCGCTATCGACGATATCTTCCACGATCAGCAGATCCGCGCCTTCGACGGATATATCCAGATCCTTGGTCACCTTCACTTCACCCGAAGTGGTGGTGCCTTTGCCGTAGCTGGAGATGCCCATGAAATCCACAAAGGCATCCCGGTGCAGCGCCCGCGCCAGATCGGCCAGGAAGAAGCATGCGCCTTTCAGAATGCAGATCAGGTGCAGTTTGCCGTCGGGATAATCGCGGTCGATGGCCGCGCCAATTTCGCGCACGCGCGCCTGGATTTGTTCCTCGGAAAGAAGTACACGCAGGGTACCCAAGGTTCTAATCCGCCGCCGCGGTCAGCCGGGTGCTTTCCGGCCCGATGTGTATGTGCGCGCCGGTGGCCTTGCCGGCTACCGCGTGCCAGAAGGCGAAGTACGGGATGCGCTGCGTTTCCAGGTATTGCCGCAGCCAGGCGCCCTCCGCGGTATCTGGACTGACGGCCACGTCCACCCGTCCGCGGTGGTCGAAGCCCAGCGCGCGATGCACGGCTGTTTCTCCCATGGCGCTGACGGGCAGCGGCTTCGAAAACCGGCGCTCGTATGCCGCCGACAACTGCTGGAACTGTGCCGGCGAGAAGGTCCCCGCGCCATCGAAATGCATGGTGTCCCTGGCGCCTTCGGCCGGGGACGAGGGCTGCGGTAAGCGTGCCTGCTCGGCGCGCACCATTTCGACTAAGTCGTGGCAAATCCGGGCGCGCGATACCGCCAGGTCATATTCGTTGTGCGCGAAGTCGCTCTGTTCTTTGAATGGCTGTAATTCGTTCTGCGCCGCCAGGCCGGAGTCGACCAGGCCGCGCATCTTATCGAGCTGCTTCTGCCGGCGCTGCAGACGGTTCTCGGCGGCAGTCACCATTTGATTGGCCTGCTCTTCGGTGAGGTCCGTGATGGACATCGTGCGCCGCAGCATGGCGAGGTCCTGCGCGTCGCCCAGCGCATCCTCCGCTTTTTCCACTTCCACGCGGGGAACGGCGCCGGCATCGGCCAGCGCGCGCAAGCGGGCGATGTTCAGCCGCGCGCGCATCACGTCCGGATCCTCGGCCTGCGGAGCGGCGCGGAGAATAACCGTAGCAAATATTACAAAAGCAATAAAACGCATGAGCCAGTACTTCTATTGTATGACGAAGCTGGTACGATACGGACAGGAGCGTGTTCTGACCAAGGTTGAACTGCACAATACCGGCCGCAAAGAAAGCAAGTCTGAAACCCCATCCTGGCTGGTGGCCGTCCGAGCCGCCGAATCCAAAAAGGCAACTGACATCCGCGTTCTGGATCTGACCGGAATTACTTCATTCGCGGATTACTTCGTGATCTGCACGGGCGCCAACGCGCGCAACGTGCAGGCCATCGCCGACGAAGTGGGTCTGCAGTTGAAGCATCGCGGCGAACTGCCCAACTGCCTGGAAGGGTACACACAGGCGGAGTGGATTCTGGTGGATTACGGCGATTTCCTGGTGCACATCTTCTCACCCAAGTCGCGCGAGTATTACGATCTGGAGCGCCTTTGGCGCAACGCGCGGACTCTGGAAATCCCCGCGGAGTGAAGATCTTCCTCTATTACATCGGCAAGCCGCGGGACGCGCACGCCAATGCCATCGCCGCCGATTTTGCGGGCCGCGCCGCGCATTACTGCGCCTGCGAGATGCGCGAAGTCCGGCCCGACCGCTTCGATCCGTGGGCCAAGCACGCCAGCGCGCGGCACATCCTGCTAGACCCGGCGGGGAAAGCCATGGATACGACCGCGTTCGTGGCGCTGGTCTCGCGGGCCGAGATGGAGGGGCGCGATCTGGTGTTCGTGGTGGGCGGCGCCGACGGTTTGCCGCCCGCCTGGCGCGCGCGCGGCGACGTGCTGCTGTCGCTTTCGCGCATGACTTTTCCGCACGAACTGGCGCGCGCCATGCTGGCCGAGCAGATCTACCGGGCATTTACTACCTTGCGCGGGCATCCTTACCCGCGCTAACTTAATCGAATCGACATGTCGTGGTTCAAAAGGGAAGACCCGAAGCCGGATAAAGTCGCGCCGATCAACGAGGCCGCGCGCAAGCTGAAGACCGAAGGCCTGTGGCTGCGGTGCGACGGCTGCCGGCAGATTATCTGGAAGAAGGATCTGGAATCCAACTGGAACGTGTGTCCGAAGTGCGGCGCGCACATGCGCATGGGCGCGGATTCGCGCCTGCGGCTGCTGTTCGACGGGGATTACGAAACGTTCGATAGCGCGCTGCGCTCGTCGGACCCGCTGGACTTCTTCGACTCCAAGCCCTACCGGGAGCGGTTGGACGGCATGAAGCTGGCCACGTCGCTGTCGGATGCGTTGATCTCGGCTTGCGGCCTGGTGGCGGGGCGGCCGGTCAACATCTGCGCCATGGAGCCGCGCTTCATCGGCGGCAGCATGGGATGCGTGGTGGGGGAGATGATCACGCGGGCGATCGAGCGATCCATTGCGCGTCGGCTGCCGCTGGTGGTGGTTTCGGCGTCGGGCGGCGCGCGCATGCAGGAAGGCGCGGTCAGCCTGATGCAGATGGCCAAGATCTCCGCCGCGCTGATGCGCCTGGACGAAGCCCACCTGCCGTACATCAGCGTGCTGACCGATCCCACGACCGGCGGGGTGACGGCGAGCTACGCGATGCTGGGCGATTTGAACGTGGCCGAACCGGGCGCGCTGATCGGCTTCGCGGGGCCGCGCGTGATCGAGCAGACCATACGGCAGAAGCTGCCCGAAGGATTCCAGCGTTCCGAGTTCCTGCTGAAGCACGGCATGCTGGATGCGGTGGTGCCGCGTGCGGAGCTGAAGAGCTACATCGCCAGCTCGCTGCGCTTTCTGATGGACTAACGTTTGACTTATCCCGATTCGGTCCGGTTCCTCTACGCTCTCGGCAACGAGATCCAGACGGCCAAGCTGGGGCTGGAGCGGATCGGCGTGCTGCTGGAGGCGCTGGGCCATCCGCAGCAGGCATGCCGCATCGTGCATGTGGCGGGCACCAACGGCAAAGGCTCCACGTGCGCCATGATCGAATCCGGGTTGCGCGCGGCGGGCTACCGCACGGGGCTGTTCACCTCGCCGCACCTGATCGAACCTACCGAGCGGATTCAGATCGCCGGCCGCCCGGTCAGCGCGGCGCAATTCACGGCGGCCTTCGACCAGGTACACGCCTGCGCGGAAGAGCTGCTGCGGGCGGAGCGCATCGATCTGCACCCGACGTACTTCGAATGCGTGACGGCCATGGCGCTGCTGCTGTTTCGCGATGCGGGCGTAGAGTTCGGCGTGCTGGAAGTGGGATTGGGCGGACGGCTGGATGCCACCAACGCGGTCACGCCGGAGCTATGCGCGATCACGCCGATCGACTTCGACCATGAGGCGTATCTGGGGAAGAGCCTGGAATCCATCGCCGGGGAGAAGGCCGGGATTTTGAAGCCGGGCGTTCCGGCAGTGTTCGCGGCGCAGCGGCCGGAAGCAGAGCGGGTGCTGGAGGAGCGGGCGGCGAGTCTGCACGTGAGTGTGACGCGCAGCGCCGAGATTGGCGCTGAGGGCGTGGCGATGGAGGCGCGCGGCAGCTCGTTCCTTTGGGAGGGAGCGGCGGTGCGATGTCCGCTGGCGGGCGAGCACCAGGTGGAGAACGCGCGGACCGCGATCGCGGCGCTGGCGCGGCTGGGCGTGGCGCACGACATCATTCGCCAGGGCATCGCGCAGACCACGTGGCCGGGACGGCTGGAGCGGGTGGCGGAGAAGCCGGAGATCATACTGGATGGCGCGCACAATCCGGCGGGCGCGCGGGCGCTGGCGGCTTACATGGACCGGTTCTACGATCCGGCGCGGGTATGGCTGATCTATGGCGCGATGCGCGATAAGGCGGTAGCGGAAATGACGGCGCTGCTGTTTCCGCGGGCAGCGCACGTGATCGTGACCGCGCCGGAGCAGGCGCGCGCGGCACGTCCGGAAGCGGTACGCGAACTGGCGGATCACGACTCCATGCGGGTGGCGGCGAGCGTGCGCGAGGCGCTGGAGATGGCGCGCGCGGCGGGGCCGGAGGACGCCATCTTCGTGACGGGCTCGTTGTTCCTGGTGGGAGAAGCGCGGGCGCTGCTGGCGCGCGATGCTATACTGCCCTTCGCGTCATGATCCTCAGCCGCCTGCGGGCTTATTGCCTCATCGACCCACTCATCATACTGTCCACTGTGATCCTGGGGACGCTTTCGCTGATGGCCTCCGTTTTCGACAAGAGCGGGCGGACGCAGCATGCGCTGGCGCGGACCTGGGGACGGGTGCTGCTGGCGGTGAGCGGCGTGCGCGTGCGGGTGGAAGGGCTGGAGAACCTGCCGGAGGGGCCGAGCGTGCTGGTGGCGAATCACCGGAGCTACATGGACATTCCGGTACTGCTGGCGCACATCCCGCTGCAGATCCGGTTCTTCGCCAAGCAGGGGCTGTTCCGCATTCCGCTGCTGGGCGGGCATCTGCGGCGGGCGGGACATCTGCCGGTGGCGCGGGACAATCCACGGGCATCGCTGAAGAGCCTGAGCGAAGCGGCCAAGCTGGTGCGGGAGCGGGGACTCTCGGTGGTGATATTTCCGGAGGGCGGGCGCGCGCCGGGTAAGTTGCGCGAGTTCAAGGAAGGGGCCACTTACTTAGCGATAAAGGCGGGCGTGCCGGCGGTGCCGGTGGGACTTATCGGGACGCGGCAGGTGCTGCCGATGGAGTCCATGCACGTGCGGCCGTATGCAGTGACTCTGCGAATCGGGGAACCTATCCCGACTAATGGCTTGAAGCTGGACGAACGCGGCGGACTGAATGATACTTTGCGGAACAAAGTAGCGGAGCTAATTGAAGAGCCGTTGACTCACTGAGGTTACTTCTTCTTTTCGACTTCCACGTCGGGGATGCCGAAGTGGCCGCCCAGCTCGCTGAGGGTATCGAGATCGATCGTGCCCACGATATTAACCAGGGTGAGCTGTTTGGGTTCGCTGGCAATGATGGCCAGGCCGCCGACGCCCTTGGCGGCGTTCTTGAGGTAGACCTCGACGGTTTCGCCGTCTTCGTTGCTGTGGACGCCGACGATGCGCTCCCAATCGGAGTTCTTCAGGGGCGCGCGAAAGGAGTCCACGTCGGCGGGCGTGTATTCGCCGGTCTTCTTAAACTCGAAGCTCTTGACATAGATACCTTTCAAGCCGACGATCAACTTCTTTACCTTGGCTTCGTCTTTATCATCGTCGGAGAGGAACTTAGTGGCGAAGCGGAGAAGAGAGCCACTGAGAGAGACATCCACGGTGTCGGACGCTTTGGAGGCCAACTTATCGTAGTTCCACTTCAGCTCCTGGGCGGGGGCCAGGCCGGCGAGCAGGCCGAGGGCAATCAGCCATGCGGCGGGCTTCATGAGTTACTCCGATGGGTCAACATCTGCACCTTCTTCTGCGCTTTATTGAGCTTGGTGGCGGTGATGCGCATGGCCAGCATGACCTGGGCCTTGGCGCGCTCGCCCTGATAGTGGCGATATTCCATCGCACCGGCGGCCAACAAGAGCGAGGCGGCCATGGCCGCCACCCAACGGGGCCAGGCGCGCACGGCCGGGCGCGCGGATTCGGCGGCCACCCGCGCCAGCACGCGCGCGGTGAAATCCGGCGAGGGCTGACGCCTTTGGAGCGCCGACCGTAGCTCGTCATCGAGATTCATAAACCGATCTCCCCTAAAGTGCGGGACATTTTCTCGCGCAACAACGCGAGGGCCCGCTGCAATTGACTTTTTACCGTGCCTACCGGGATGTCCAGGACCCTGGCAATTTCGGCGGGATCCAGATCCTCCTGGTAGCGCAATACTACAATGGCGCGCGCCTTTTCGGGCAGAGCCGCCACCAATTTCCTTAACGCGGCGCCCAGCATGGGATCGCCCGGCGACGATACGGCCACCGGCTCGGGCGCGTTTTCCAGACTGACCATGGGCCGCCGCTGACGCCGGCGCAGCACATCGAGCGCGCGGTTACTGGTGACTTTGCGCAGCCAGAATACCACGTGCTCCGCGGATTCCAGCGTATGCAAATGCTGGTGCAGGGACAGAAAAACATCCTGCGCCAATTCTTCCGCGACGGCGCGGTCGCGCAGAATATGCCAACTGATGCTGAACACCATGGCCTGATGCTGGCGCACGAGGCCGGCGAAATCCATGGCGGCGGGCTGGGCGATGGTCCGCTCGGGAATTTGCAAGGCGGTCACTTCTCTCCAGTATCGTACGCGATTTTACTGGTCACGTCGGCGCGCGTGAAGCCGCTGTTGACCAGGGAGATGGACATGTTGCGGGTATAGAAGAAAACCGCGTGGACATGAAACTCGCCGCCATAGCTGACGGGGAACCACAGCCCGTCGTCGAACTTCTGATAGCTGACCGAGAAGCCCAGGCCCTTGATATCGGTGCCGAGGAGGATTTTCACGGCCAGGGGAATTTTGTAGGCGAGCTTGGTATTGACTACGACGGGCTGGCACTCTTCCACGTCGATGAGGGCTTCGCCTTTCCAGTCGGCGCCATCTTCCTGATGCGGCTTGGGGAGGAAGCTGACGCGATAAACCGGCCGGCCGTGGTAGACCTCGCGGCCTTCGAGCGTGTAAATGTACCGGGCCTGCTCCTTGGCGGTCAGGGGGAACAGATCGTGGGCGAGGCCGTCTTTGGTATTTTTGTCGGCAGTGGCGTCGTCGACCATGTCGTGGAGGAGATCGCCATCGATATCCAGGCCGCCGTTTTCCTTGCCCGGTTCGGTGTAGGCGACGGGTTTGCCGTGGCGCTGGTAGACGCCTTCGAAGTGCGCCAGTTTCTTTTCGACGCCGCTGGGGGTGGGGGTGACCACGTATTCCAGTTTTTCCTCGCGGGCCAGTTTGCCGTTGGCGCGGTTAAAGCGGGCGAGGATTTTCTGGTTATAGACGTAGGCGCGGCGCATTTCCTGGGCGCGGGCTTGGTTTTCGGCGACGCGGGCCATGATCTGGTCGACGGAGGGGCCGGCGGCGAGGAGAAGACCGGGCGAAAGCAGGATGGCGGTCCAGAGGCGCATGGGTTTCTGTATCCAGATAGTATTACGCAGGGGGTGGGGCGGGG
>JBEKYC010000016.1:0-102272 GCA_049511415.1 Bryobacteraceae bacterium
GGCACGGACGGCAACCGCGGCGATGTCCCGCTCGTGGATGGGGGCGGTCGGCGCGGCGAGGTAGGGCCAGCGGACGAGATCGCCGGCGCGGATCTGCGGCGCCCAAAAGTGCAGGGCATTGGCGGCGAACATGCCGGGCCGGAGGAAGGTCCATTGAAGTCCGGAGGTTTCGATCAGGCGCTCGATTTCCGTATGCAGCGCCGTCACGGGATTGGGCTGTCCGCCTTGGAAGAAGGGGTGCGGCGTTTTGTGCGGCGAGGAGAGGAACACGATGCGGCGGGCTTGCTTCGCGATCTGATCGAGAACAGGGACAACCGTGGCTGGCGGGGCGGTCCAGACCAGGAATACGGCATCGATGCCTCGCAGGGCTGCGGCGAGGGTCTCTGGGTGGGTGAGGTCTCCTTCTACTACGTCCACGTGGGATGGCAGAACGGCATTTTGCGGGCTTCGGGCTAGCGCGCGGATTTGGGCGCCGGCGCCGCGTAGTTGAGAAACAACATGGCGGCCGACATTGCCGGTGGCTCCAATTATCAGGATGCGATGCATCTTTGGATGGCGGGACTGAAGTCCCGCTCTCCAGTTAATTGAGGTCGTAGGTGTGGATGTCCTGACCTTCGAGATACTTGTCGAACCAGGCGACGATGTGCTGCAAGCGCTCGACGCGATGGACCGGTTTGCCGGAGCGGGATAGCTCGTGGGTCTCGCCGGGGAAGCGCACCATCACCACCGGCTTGTGGAGATATTTGAGTGCGCGGAACATCTGTTCACCGCCGGCGCCGGGCGGGGTGCGCATGTCGCTTTCGCCCTCGATCAGCATCAGCGGCGTGGTGATTTTGTCCACGTAGGTGATGGGCGAGCGCTCCTTGAAATCGGCTTCCTGTTCCCAGGGCGCGCCGCGGAACCAGAAGGTGGTGAAGAGGGTGAAATCGGCGGTGTACCAGAAGTCGCGCCAGTCGGCGATGGAGCGCTGGGAAACGGCGGCTTTGAAGCGGGTGGTGTGGCCGATGGTCCAGTTGGTGAGGACGCCGCCACCGCTGCCGCCGGTGACGCCGAGCTTCTCGGGGTCCACCCAGCCACGGGCGATGAGTTCGTCCACGCCCGCCATCAGATCCTTGAAGTCATCGCCGGGGTAGGCGTATTGGATGATATTACCGAACTCCTGGCCGTAGCTGGTGCTGCCGCGCGGATTGGGATAGAGCACGACGTAGCCCTTGGCGGCCATCCACTGGAATTCGTGATCGAAGGTGTAGCCATAGGCGCTGTGCGGGCCGCCGTGAATGTCGAGGATGAGGGGGTACTTGCGGCCGGGCGTGAAATCGGGCGGGCGCTGGACCCAGGCCTGGATGCGGCGGCCGTCGAAGCTCTTGTACCAGATCATTTCGGGCGCGGTGAGGTTCAGTTTGGCGAATAGTTCGGAGTTGACGTGGGTGAGCTGTTGGAGCTGTCCGGATGAGCCATCCATCAGGAACAAGTCGCCGACGATGGTGGGGTTGGAGATCAACACGGCGGCCCTCGAACCATCGGGCGTGGCGCTGTATGAGAAGAGGCTGTGATCGCCGGTGGTGAGCGGGGCGACTTCGCCGGTTTCGGCATCGATGCGCTGTAGATTGGCGCGGCCTTCCGCGGCGGAATCGACGATAATGGAGCGGCCATCGGCGGTCCAATAGGGCTTGGAGGGCGATGCGGCGCGCGGCGGGGCCTGATCGCCTCCCACGCCGCCGGCGATATCGAAATCGTATGCGGCGGTCAGGTTCCTGGGGGTGGAACCGGGTTCGACCGAGGTGACGAATAGATCGGGTTGGCTATAGGAACGCTGCGGCAGGCCATCGCCGCGATTGAGGGAACCGACGAAGGCGAGGCGATTGCCATCGGGGCTTAGGGAGAGGGAATGGATATTCCCGTCGATAGCGGCTATCTTGGCGAACTCGCCGCCCGACGCGGCGACGGCGTAGATTTCGTCGCGCGGCGGTTCGTAGTAAGGCTCGCGCACGCGGTCGGAGGTGAAGTAAAGCCGCGAACCATCGCGCGACCAGACCGCCTCGGATTCGCTGAACGCGCCGTCGGTTATCTGCTTCGCTTTTTGCGTGCCGGAGAACGCATCGGGGATGGCAACGGTCCAGATATGGCTGGGCCGGTCGGACTCCAGGTAGCCCTCGCCGTTCATGCGATACAGAGCTTTCACGATGACGCGAACATCGCTTTCCTCTTCGTCCTTGGCGTCTTTCTTTTTGTCGAAGTCCTTGGCCAGCGTGGTGGAGAGGAACGCGATGGAGCGGCCGTCGGGCGACCAGGCGAGGCTGGATGCGCCCTTGGGCAGATCGGTAAGCGGACGCGCTTCGCCGCCTTCCATGGAGAGGAGGCAGATTTGGGGCGGTTGCGGCTTGCCGTCTTTGTCCTTTTGTTCGGGCACGCGGAGGAAAGCGAGCGTGCGGCCGTCCGGCGACCAGCGCGCCGCGGAATCGTGGGCGCCGGAGCTGATCTGGCGCGGAACGCCGCCGGTGGCGGGAATGATCCAGAGAGAGGTTTCGTAGTTATCGTGTTTACCGTTGACGGTGACCAGCGTATATACGATACGAGAGCCGTCCGGCGCGATTTGCGGGGAGGCGATCCAGCGGAAGGCGTACAGATCGGTTTCGGTGATGGGCCGCGATTGGGCGGCGAAGGCCAGGAAGAAGACAGCCAGGAGCTTGCGCATAAAAGAGATTAGAACACGGCGGGGCTGAAGTCCGCCCTTACATACACCGGATTTTCGCGTCAAAGGATTCATGGAAACGTTTTGGATGGATTTGAGGCACTCGCTGCGGCTTTTGCGGCAGAGCCCGGGATTTACGATCACGGCGATTTCGGCGCTGGCATTGGGCATCGGCGCGAACACGGCGATCTTTTCGGTGGTCAATACGGTCCTGCTGAAGCCGCTGGCGTTTCCGGAGCCGGAGCGCATCGTGACTTTGCAGACCAGTTCGCCGCAGGGCGCTTTCGAGGGCGGATCGGTGCCGAAGTACAACACATGGCGGGCGCAGACGCAGGTGCTCGAAGACGTGAGCGCTTACGATACGGGCGGTCCGGGGCTGAACCTGAGCGGCGGCGACCATCCGGAACAGCTTAAGGGCATCCATGTTTCGTACGAATTCTTCCATCTGTTTGGGGCGCAACCGTCGCTGGGGCGGACGTTCACGGCGGAGGAGGACCGGCCGCGGGGCGGCAACGTGGCGGTGCTGTCGAACGGGCTTTGGCGGCGGCGATTCGGCGCGGACCCGGGGATGGTGGGCCGGAGCTTGAAGCTGGGCGGCGAGGCTTATACCGTGATCGGGGTGTTGTCGCCGGGTTTCACGTTCGATCCGTCACCCGACGTTTATCTGCCCTTCCAGGCCGATCCGAACAGCACCAACCAGGGTCATTTCTTCCAGGCGGCGGCGCGGCTGCGTCCGGGCGTTTCGCTCGACAAGGCCAAAGCCGCTCTGAATCTGGCGGGCGAGGCGTTCAAGCGACGGTTTCCGAACACCATGGACGCAAAGACGAGCTTTTCGGCAGAGCCGATGCAGGAACTGATGGTGCGCAACGTGCGGCCGGCTCTTTTCATCTTGCTGGGGGCGGTGGGCTGCGTGCTGCTGATCGCGTGCGCGAACGTGGCCAGCCTGCTGTTGGCGCGGGCCACGGGCCGCTCGCGGGAGATCGCGATTCGCTCCGCGATCGGCGCGGCGCGCAACCGGATTGTGCGCCAACTGTTGACGGAGAGCGTGCTGCTCTCGGCGATCGGCGGGGTGCTGGGCCTCGGGATCGGGGCGCTGGGCGTGCGGGGGCTGCTGGCCGTAAATCCGGGCAACATCCCGCGGATCGGGCCGGATGGCGCCGCCGTCACGCTGGACTGGAGGGTGCTGGTGTTCACGATGCTGCTGGCGCTGGCGACTGGAATCCTGTTCGGGCTGGTCCCGGCGCTGCAGGCTTCACGCGTGGATCTGAACGTGACGCTGAAGGAATCGAGTTCGCGCGCGGGCTCGGGTCTGCGGCAGAACAAACTGCGGGGAATCCTGGTGGTGGCGGAAATGGCGCTGGCCATCGTGCTGTTGGTAGGCGCGGGGTTGCTGATCCGCACGTTTTCCGCGTTGCACAGCGTGGCGCCCGGATTCGATCCGCACAATGTGCTCACGATGGACACGTCACTTACCGGCACGCACTTCGACAAGACCGCCGCCATCACCACGATGACGCGCGTGGCGCTGGACCGTATCCACGCGATCCCCGGCGTGGAGGCCGCGGCGGCGACGTCGTACCTGCCGCTGCAGGGCGGGCTGGGTCTGGGATTCGTGATCGAGGGGCGGCCGCTGACGGACGGTCCGGTGCATGGCGGCGCGGGATGGAACTACGTCACGGCGCGGTTCTTCGATGTTTTCAAGCTGGCGATCAAGCGGGGACGCGCTTTCACGGAGCGCGACGATGCGGCCGCGCCGCCGGTGGTGATCATCAACGAAGCCATGGCGAAGAAGTTTTGGAAGAACGATAATCCCCTCGGGCACCGGCTGATCATCGGGGGCGGTATGGGGCCGGATTTCGCGCAGCCGCCGCGCGAGATCATCGGGATTGTGGGTGACGCGCGCGACGGGGGATTGAACAACGATCCATTTCCAGCGACATTCGTCCCGCTGGCGCAGGTGAGCGATGCTTACATGGAGCTGAACAACCGGTTCATGCCCCTGAGCTGGGTGGTGCGCACCAAGGTGGCGCCATTCTCGGTGTCGGCGCCCATCGAGCGCGCGTTCCAGGACGCGGCGGATCTGCCGGCGGCGCACATACGCAGCATGGACCAGATCGTGGTAAGCTCCACGGCGCGCGACCAGTTCAATACGCTGGTGCTGGGGATTTTCGCCGGCGTGGCGATCCTGCTGGCGTCCATCGGATTGTACGGCCTGATGGCTTACGCGGTGGAACAACGCACTCTGGAGTTTGGCATCCGGCTGGCGCTGGGCGCGGATACGGCGATGCTGCGCAATATGGTGGTGCGGCAGGCGATGCTGCTGGCCGGTGTGGGGATCGTGGTGGGGCTGGGCGCGGCCTTCGGACTGACGCGGGTGATGAAGAGCCTGCTGTTCGACGTGAAGCCGACAGATCCGGCGGTGTTTGTTTCGGTCGCGCTGTTGTTTACGGGCGTGGCATTTCTGGCGAGCTATCTGCCGGCGCGGCGGGCGTTGCGGGTGGATCCGGTGGTGGCGCTACGGTATGAGTAGCATCCCGGATTGAAGCCCTCAATCGTACCGAGGGATCCAGGCTGACTCTGGCGCTGCCTGGAGAAAGCTGCGCGGCGCTGGTGGCGACTTGATGAACGCATTCGCAGGCTTCAAGCAGCAGGAGCGCGAGCGTGAAGACTCGCGTCCTTGATTCCTGGGCCATTTTGGAGTGGATGAGCGCCATCAATGCCGGCGAGGTCTACTATTTTCTCCGCAAGCATCATAAGCGTGGAACTGGCCGAGTCCCGGCGGGAATTATGCGGAACTCTACCGGCCACAATCGAGGCACCTACACGGGACGAGATCTGGGATGCGGCCGGATAGATCGCAGTTTATTCTCCGATTATTCATCGCGCAGGGCGGCCATGGGGTCGAGGCGCGCGGCACGGCGGGCGGGCAGGAGACTGGCTGCGGCTGCGATGAGGGCCAGCAGGGCGGCGGCACCGGCGAGGGTGAGCGGGTCGTAGGGTTTCAGTCCGAAGAGCAGTGATCCGGCGCTGCGTCCGGCGGCTAGCGACAGCGCCATTCCCAGGGCGATGCCGATGGCCAGCAGGCGCGCGGCTTCGCGCATCACCATGCCGATCACCTGGCCGCGTCCGGCGCCCAAGGCCAGGCGGATGCCAATTTCGTTGCGGTGGCGCGCGACCATGTAGGAGATGACGCCGTACAGCCCGACCATCGCCAGAATCGCCGCCAGCGCGCCGAAGAATCCGGAGAGCATGGCCATCAGACGTTCCTGCAAGAGCCGGTCGTGGATGCCTTTTTGGAAATCGCCGAACTCGGCGACCACGTCCGGGTGGTTTCGGGACAACTTGCGCTTGAGCGTGGCGATCAGCGCATCGGACGGAAGGTCCGAGTGGACCAGGACAGAGATCCACGGACCCTGCGCGGGGAACTGCAAAGCGGGCGCGAAGGTCTGCGCGGGCGTGTCGCCTCGGATGTCGTTGTACTTTGTATCCGGGATCACGCCGACGATTTCGTAAATTGTGGACGGATAGCCGGGTTCCTGACCCGTGCGCAGGGTCTGCCCGATGGGATCGGCGCCACCGGCGAACTTGCGCACGAAAGTTTGGTTCACCACCGCCACGCGCTGCGACGTGGCGGTGTCGTTCTGGTTGAAGCCGCGGCCGCGGACGATGGGAATGGCCATGGTTGAGAAATAATCCGGACTCACCCAGGTGAACTTGGAGCTTGCTTCCGTGGCTCCCACGCGCACGCCGTGTTCCCAGCTTCCACCCGAGAGTGGGACGTTGGTGGTGGTGGCGGCGCTCCGCACTCCGGGCGTCTGCTGAACCTCCGCGAGCAATTGGCGCGCGAACGGCGTCCAACGGTCGGGCGGCAAGTTCGATTGCCAATATCCCAGGAAAGCGGACGTGACACCGCTCTCGCGCAATCCGGGATTGAACGTCATCAGATTGCGGAAGCTGCGCACAAATAGCAACGCGCCGACCAGCAGCAGCAGTGAAATAGAGATCTGGGTGACGACCAGGGCGCGCTGCAGCGAGAAGCGTTCGCGTCCGGCAGTCAAACCGCGGCCTCCGGCTTTCATGGCGGCCACGGGATGCGCCTGGCTGGCGCGCAAGGCAGGCAGCGCGCCGAAGATCAGGCAGGTCAGGACCGCCGCCGAAACCGCGAACAGGAGCACGCGCCAATCCGTGACGATGCGCAACTCGGCCTTCTCGCCTTCCGGCAGAGTCGCCCAGAGCAGCACGCGGCAAAGCGTTTGCGACAGCGCGATCCCGAAGCCGGCCCCGATCACCGCCAGCAGGCCGCTCTCGGCCAGCAACTGGCGCAACAGCCGGGCGCGCGATGCGCCCAAAGCCAGGCGCACGGCGATTTCGCGGCCCCGCGCGCTGGCCCGCGCCAACATCAGGTTGGCCAGGTTGGCGCAAGCGATCAGCAGGACCAAGCCTGTGATGGCCAGCAGCAGCCACAGCGATTTATCGTAGGTGTCACGCAGGCCGCTGACGCCGCCCGAAGCCGGGTATGCAGCCAAACGGAACTGTTTGTAGGTTGCATCGCTGCGCGGATCACGGCCCGAAGGAACTGTGGTGGCGAAGATGCCGGGACTGAGCCCGGCCATGGCGGCCGAGGCGCGCGCGATGGTCCAGCCGGGCTTGAGCCGGCCCATCACGGAGACTTCGAAGATGTCGCGGCGCAATCCATCGTTGGGCTGGCAAAACGGGCGCGCCAGATCGAAGCTTTCGCCCACCGCCATGCCGAAGAACTCCGGCGGCGTCACGCCAACGACCTCCACCAGGTCGTTATCGGCGATCAGCTTGATGCCGGAGGCGAGATCCCGGCCCCCCAATTCACTTTGCCAGTAGGCGTAGCTGGCTACGGCTACGGAGGTGGGACAGGCGCCTTCGTCCGGTGGCCCGAGCAAGCGCCCGAGAAAGGGCCGCAAGCCCAGCACGCGGAAGAAATCGCCGCTCACCTGAAGCTGAATGAAGTGGCGCATCTGGCTGCCGCGGCCTGTATAGCGCTGGTTGACGCTCCAGGCGAAGGTTCCCGCGAAGGCCTGCTGCTTGTCGCGGATCAATTCCCAGAGCGGGCGGGTTAATTCCCCGTACTGCTGATTGAGGCCCATGCCGAGGTTGCCGCCGGCGATTTTCACTTCGGCCAGTTCTTGCGGGCGCGCCACGGGCAGGCTACGCAAACGGACGGCGTCGAGCAACTGGAAGATGGCCGTGTTGGCTCCCATGCCGAGCGCCAGGGACAGAATAGCCACGGCGGTGAAGCCGGGACTCAGGCGCAGCACGCGCGCGGCGTAGCGCAGATCCTGCCAGACGCTCTCCAACCAGCCCGTGGTGTTCATACGATAAATCTCCTCGCGGATATAGGTGGGATTGCCGAACTTGCGGCGCGCGGCGGCCGCGGCTTCGCCGGGCGGCATGCCGCGGGCGATGTTGTCGGCGGTTTCGGTTTCGAGATAGGCGTCGATTTCACGGGCACGCTCGCCGTCCCACCAGTGCCGCCGGAAGAAGCGCCGCCAGCTCATGGATTCTCCGGACGCAGCACCTGGTTGACGGCGCGAACCACGCGCTCCCAGCGGCTCATCTCGGCGCGCAACTGTTTGCGCCCGGCGGCGGTCAGGCGGTAGTAGCGCGCCTTGCGGTTGTTTTCCGACGTGCCCCAGAAGGAAGCGATCCAGCCGCGGTCCTCCAGGCGATGCAGGGCAGGATAGAGGGAGCCGTGCTCCACCTGTAGAACGTCTTCCGAACGGCGCTCGATGGCGTAGGCGATGGTGTGTCCGTGAGCGGCGCCGGGGGCCAGGATTTGCAGAATCAGCATGTCCAGGGTGCCTTGCAGGAGGCCGGTCTGGTTTTGCCTGGTGGCCACGTTCGCACCGGAAGAAGTTCTACCGGAAAGGGCAGTTCACAGGGATATACGTTCGAACCCGGAAGAAGTTAGCAAGATTTTTTGGGCTGTCAGGATGCGTTCGAGCCACGGCAAGCCCCGTTCGCCGAGGCGAGTTCCGGGGTGAGTCCGTACCGGCTCGCCCAAGGGAGACACAAAAAGGCTGTGCGGGAAGCGAGCGCCATCTTTGCTCAAGTAGGCGGGCGCCAGTCGACTACCGGCGGCGGAGAGCGCGGCAAAGGCGGACAAGTTAGCGGCTACCCGCGGGGGCGCCAGGTACATGGCGGCGCCTTCCCATAACCAGAAAGTGGGAGCCGGGGATGGTGGCCCGCCTCCGCCAGTACGGCGGCCAAATCGCCGTGCCGGAAATCGATGGCCGCGAAGCGGATTTCGCGGGCTTGAGGCGGCGGGCGGGCGCGCATTTTATAGGCTGGATGGCGGGATGGTCGAGTTCAACGACCGCGGTTTCATGCAGGCCTTCCAACCGCCAGGCGCGGGTATCGGAGCCCGCGCCGAGTATGACCGGTTGAGACACGGGCTGGGCATCGATGACCGTCCGGAATTTGATTGAAGGTGGCCATGCCGCGCACCCAAAACGGGCAGGGCGACCGGCCCGGGTCCGAAACACCTGGCACCCGCAGGCCAGTGTGCCCAGCGCCCGGTTGTAAGCAATGAATAGAGCGGTGCGGCTGGGTCGCCGCGCCGCCCCTTTGCGCTTTTAGGATATGACGCCCTCACGTCTGGCGCGAAGCCTGGCATAACCGGTCGATGATCTCCAGCAGTACCGGAAGGTTGACGGGCTTGGTGGCATAATCGTCACAACCGGCCGCGAGAGCTCGTTCCAGATCTCCGACCATGGCGTGTGCCGTCAGGGCCACCACGGGAATGCCGCAAGTAGCGGCATCGCCCTTCAGCAGACGCGTGGCCTGCCAGCCATCCATCTCCGGCAGGCTGAGATCCATCAGCACGATATCCGGCTGTTGTCTGCGCGCCGCCTCCACGCCCTGCCGGCCATCAGCCGCCAGGATTACCTCATAGCCGCGATGGCGCAACCGCCGGCTGAGCATGTCGCGGTTGAGCTCATTGTCCTCCACCAACAGAACCCTACACACAGGAAACCTCCTTGTCATCGCGCATGGGTTGGCGTTCCCCGGCCGGCAGGCGGATGGAAAAGCGCGAACCCCGTCCCACTTCGCTGGCCACCGTGATGTCGCCCCCCATCATCTGGCAGAATTTCTTGCTGATGGCCAACCCCAGTCCGGTCCCGTTGTACTTCCGCGTGGAGGAGCCATCCACCTGCGAGAACGGCTGGAACAGCTTGGCCAAGTGCTCCGGTGCGATGCCGATGCCCGTATCGCTGACGTGCACCTCGGTCCACTCGCCGGCGCCATCCCGCCGCCGCTCGACGGCGATCGATACCCGTCCCTTTTCGGTGAACTTGCAGGCGTTGTTCACCAGGTTCAGCACGCTCTGCCGGAACTTGGACAGATCCGCATAGGCCTGGCGCGCCGCCTCCGGACAGTGGATTTCGATGACGTTCTCCTGCTGCCGCGCCAGCGGCGCCACGGCGTGGCGCACATCCTCCAAAACCTGCATCACATCCACCGCCTGCGCGCGCACGGTCTCCCGGCCCGCCTCGATTTTGGACAGGTCCAGAATGTCGTTGATGATACCCAGCAGGAGTTGGCCGGAGCGCTCGATCTTGCGCAGGTCGTCGGCCACCGCGGGCTGCTCCGCGCCGATGGAATCCTCACGCAGCATCTGGCTATAGCCGATGATGGCGTTCAACGGCGTCCGCAGTTCGTGACTCATGTTGGCCAGGAAGATGCTCTTGGCCCGGTTGGCCTCCTGGGCGGCGTCCCGCGCGGCCACCAGTTCGGCCTGCGTGCGCTTCAGCTCGGTTACCTCCTGGGCCAGACAGACATAGCCTTCCGGCAATTCCCGGCCCGTGCGGAGTTCGGCCGCCGAGAAGAGCACCGGAATCAGCTTGCCGGACTTGGTGCGGTAGATCCTCTCGGCCGCCCGATTGGCCCCCAGAGCATCGCCCTCGACCAGCACTTTGCGGATGGCGTGGCCCAACAATTCCTCTTCGGAGTAGTCGAGGAGCCGCTGGGCGCTGGGATTCACGTGCCGGATCCGCAGGTTGGGATCCAGCACGATGAGAGACTCGTCCATCGACCGGATGATATTGTCCACATACTCCTGGGCACGTTGGCGGGTAATGGCGGCGCCCAACATACCGGCGGCCGAACGGAAACTGTCGCGTTCGGCTTCGCTCCAATCGCGGTCATCGGCAAAATCGTCGAACCCGAGGACGCCAAACCAAACACCGGCCACTTCCACGGGGACCAGGATGGACGATCGAGCAGGCGCGGCCAAGGGATCGGACGGGCCGGCGGCCAATTCCGCCGCGCGCACGGCGACCATCCCCCCATCCCGGAGACGGGCGGCGCGCAAGCCCCAATCGCGGCCCGTCCAACGCACCGCGGGCCGGTCCGGCAGGCTGGCCAAAACAGCGCTGCCGGGAGCAGTCCATTCATAGAGCAGTTCGCCCACGAGTCCGTGCCGCTCCGCGGGATGGCATTCCAGAAGGAAAACCCGTCCGGTATGGGCCGCGCGGCCGATTTTCATGAGGACTTCCAAAACCACCGTCTGCCATGCGGCGGCACTGAGGAAGCGCTGCGCGGCAAAACGGATACTCTCGAGGATCTGATCCCGCTGCAGCAGAAAATCCGCCATGCGGTTGAAGGACGCCGCCAGACGGTGGATTTCGTCCACGCGGCCTCCATCGGCGCGCGCGGACCAATCCCCCTCGGCGATCCTTTGCGCCATGCTCTGCAGGCGGAACAAGGGGCGGACCAAACGTCTGGCGAAGATCACCGACACGATCAGGCTGAGCGCCGTGCAGACAATCGCCAGCACGGCCGTGCGGCGGTAGATGCCGCGCACACTGCGGTCGTAAGCGTCCACCGAAAGACCCACGTGGATCCAACCCCACTCGATGGAGGAGTAATCGAAAGGCGTGGCAAAATGAAAGGCCCGCAGACCGAACATGGGCACGGTCTCAATATGGCCGTCCGGCACGCGCGCCGCCGGACGCCAGAAGGCCCCCAGGTTTTGCGTGCGCCAGCCGGACTTTTCCACGATGAGGGAGAATCCATCGTTCTTCGCGATCACGACATATTCGATGGCCTTGTCTTCCGCCAGTTCGCGAACGCACTGATCCACCACGCTGCTATAGTCTTCATTGACCGCGGCACCCGCCATGCCTTCGGCCAGAGACACGGAGACGGCTCGCGCCTTCGAGCGCAGGCCTTCCAGCAGATCGCGCTTTTGATCGGGCACGCTGGCGGTGACGAAGATGATCAGGGTAGAGAGGGTGACCATCCAGGACAGCCCGGATATGCGCGCGGTGACGCCTTTGGGAATGCGCGCGAGGCGGCCCGGCACGGTCCGTTCGGGGCGGCGCGGGCCGTCGGGGCTTGTCGGGGGGCCAGACGGATCGTGTTTCACGGCTCGGTATGCAGCAAGCCGCTGAGTTCCGTTCCCACGATCAAGCCCAACCGGGACAGGATCGACACGTAGTCATAGCGGGATTTAAAGTATTGCGCCGACATCAGGGCTTCCATCAATTGCGCGCGAATGACCTTTTCGGTCTCCACCAGCTCATTCTGATAGGCTCGCTCGTTCAAGTCGCGGTTGTCGCGGGCGGCCTGCATGGCGCGGGCGGTGGCGCGGTTGCTCTTGGATGCGGCATCCAGTCCCAGCACCAGTTCCTTGATCTGAAGTCCCAGACCCTCCCGCAGCAGGAACTGCGTCTCTTTCAACTGGCGGAGCCGCGCCAGCGCCTCGCTCACCTGATTTCTGGTCAGAAATCCGTTGAACAGCGGGATCTCCAGGCCGATACCGGCCGTCCAGCCGCTCTGGTTCTGGGCGGTGGCCATGCCCTCGCCGTACCCGCCGTTCCACCAGCGATGCAATTCCCCGGTCAATGCCAGTTTGGGGTAATAGCCGCTACGGGCAGTGGTCACGGCGCCTTCGGCCGCGCGGACGGCCCCCTCCAGTTTTCCCCAGTCTGGGTTGAACTGGTAGCTCCGTCCGGCTAACTGTTCCAGATCCGGGGTGGCCGGGTCAAACGGAATTTCCTGCGCGGCAGGCTGCACGCCGGCGTTCCAGGGCAAGCCCATGGTATTGGCCAGGGCGGCTTGAGACATCGCCGCATTTTTCTCGAGCGCGGCCACCAGAGAGCGTAACGATTCCACCATGATCTGGTTGTCCAGATAGTCCGCCTTGGTAACCTTGCCGGCGCCATTCTGATACATACCCTCGGTGAGACGCAGGGTGGCTTCCATACGGGCCAGGGTGTCGCCGCCAAGCTGGAACAGTTGGCGGGCCAGGACCGCGCCCCAGTACATCTGCTTCACGCTGTCGGCAATCTCGAGGTCCGTGCGCCGGGACTCCTGGCGCATCATGTCCACCAGGCCCGCGGCCTGCTCCCGGTAGCCGTGGCGCATGCCTCCGTCGGCCAACAGCCATTTCAAGTCGAGCGATCCCGACACCAGGTTGTTATCGAGGACTTTGACATTCTGCTCCGGCACGGCGAAATTCTGCGCGGCAGTGTGGAAGGTCTGGCCCGGAAAGTTCACAGGCATCTGGATGCTGCTGGGCGGAAACCCGGGGGCAAAGGCATTGGCTGGGATGGTCACCACCATGGTTCCCCCGGGGACGCCGACCGTCTGCGCGGGGATCTGCATGGTGGTAGCCGGGAAAATGAAATTCAATGGATCGCTGAGCCGCTCCAGGCCCGCTTTGCCGGTAAGCTGCGGCCAATAACCCGCCAGCGCCTGACGATGCTGCGCCTCCGCCATAAGAAGCGAGAATTGGGAGGCCGGACGCCGATGGCTGTTGCGCAGGGCGGCGTCGAGGCATTGCGCGAGTGTGAGTACCTCGGGCGAGCCCGCGGACGGCGGCTGGGCCGCGGGCACCGTGGACCCGGCCGCCAAGGCGGCGACCAACCAGCAGATGGTGCAGGTTCGAGCAAGGGTGAGCGGGGTGCGCTTCATATGCAATGTATCGGCATCCGGGGACAGGACTGTAGCGAGCCGCCGGAAAAAGACCGGCGGGACGGCCGGGTCATGGACTCCTTCGGGTTCCAGCCTCCAGGCATGGTGTCGCCCCAGATCTTGATGGCGGCGCGCGTCGTAGACATTGACGCCGGTGCGGGTGAGGGTGGCGATCCAGCAGCGTCTGAACTGGGGTCAGCGTGGGGGGCCGTTTCGGCCGGGCAGCCGCTCGTAGTCCGCGATCATCTCCAGCGCGCCGCGCAGGACGGAGGTGTCGGTGGCGGCCAGCCGGCGGCTCTGAAACAATGTCAGGATCTGCTGGCCCGCCACGGTCTGGTGGACCCCCAGCATCATGTTCTTGAGACGCTCTTTTAGATCCGGCGCAGCGTCCTTGCGAAACAGTATGACCGTGTCGATCAGCTTGGGAGACGCGGCCAGGACGCGAAGTTGCTTTCCCAATTGCGGATTCATCTCGGCCATGGCCGCAAACGCGCGCCGGCTTATCAGGGCTGCGTCGGCGCGATGAAAAAAGACCGGCAGGACCGCCATCGGCGGTTTGAACTCCTGCGTGATGCGCGCAAAACACTCTCCGGCCCCGCCCAGACCAGCGCGCGCCAGCAAGGTTTCCAGCCAAGGGCGAGCCAGACACATGCGTACCCCCCGCTGCAAGATCAAGGTACGCCCGCGCAGATCGCCGAGATCCCGGATGCCGCTCTGCTGGTGGACCAGAAGGAGATACTCATCGCCTTCATTGATGAGCGACTCGTCGGCTATCACCAGCCCATGATCCACATAGGCGGCCAACCGCGGGTACTCCGCCGAGGTAATCACCAATGCGTCCACTTTGCCCCCGCGGGCCGCCTGCAAAACCTCTTCGGGCTGAGACAGGATGGAGGCGTCGTAGATCCCGTCCAAGCCCATGCCCTCAGCTACGGTGTCGCCCCAGATCTTCATGGCGGCGCGGGCGTCGTTATCGTTGATGCCTTCCACCGTGCTGGCGGAGACGGCGATGCGGAAGCGGATCTTTCCCGGCGCAACCGTGCCGCCGGCGGCGGTGTGGAGAGCCGCGGCGACCGCCAGGGCCAGCAGCGCGGCGGCTTGCCGGCGCGTCTTAACCGCGGGCCATGCCAACCGGCACATCCTGAGTCTCCTTTCCTTCCGAGCCCGCCCGTTCTCCGGCCGGCAGGCGGATGGAGAAGCGCGAACCCCGTCCCACTTCGCTGGCCACCGTGATATCGCCTCCCATCATCTGGCAGAATTTCTTGCTGATGGCCAACCCCAGTCCGGTCCCGTTGTACTTCCGCGTGGAGGAGCCATCCACTTGCGAGAACGGCTGGAACAGCTTGGCCAAATGCTCCGGCGCGATGCCGATGCCGGTATCGGTTACGTGCACCTCGGTCCACTCGCCGCCCGGGTCGCGCCGCCGCTCCACGGCGATCGATACCCGCCCCTTTTCGGTGAACTTGCAGGCGTTGTTCACCAGGTTCAGCACGCTCTGCCGGAACTTGGACAGATCCGCATACGTCTGGCGGGCCTGTTCCGGGCAATGGATTTCGATGCGGTTCTCCTGCTGCCGGGCCAGCGGCGCCACGGCGTGCCGGACGTCCTCCAGAACCTGCATCACATCCACCATCTGCGCCCGCACAGTCTCCCGGCCCGCCTCAATTTTGGACAGGTCCAGAATGTCGTTGATGATGCCCAACAGGAGTTGCCCGGAGCGCTCGATTTTGCGCAGGTCGTCGGCCACCGCGGGCATTTCGGCGCCGATGGAATCCTCGCGTAGCATCTGGCTATAGCCGATGATGGCGTTCAAGGGGGTTCGCAGCTCGTGACTCATGTTGGCCAGGAAGATACTCTTGGCGCGATTGGCCTCCTGGGCGGCATCGCGGGCGGCCACGAGTTCGGCTTGCGTGCGCTTCAGTTCGCGCATATCCTGGGCCAGCCAAACGAATCCCTCGGGCGCGCCGGAAGCGTCGCGCAATTCGGCGGCGGACAGAAGCACCGGAATCGGCAGACCGATCCGGCTGAGATAGGTGCGCTCGCAGCTCGATCCGCACGGCGGTGATTTGCCCTCCGCCAGAAGCCGGAGAGCCGGGGATCCGAGCAAGCCTGCTTCGGGGTAGCCGAGCAACTCCAGGGTTTTAGGATTCAGGCGTTCGATGCGCCCGTCGCGTCCGATCACAATGAGCGATTCGCCCATCGAGCGCAACACGTTATCTACGTAGTCCCGGGAGACCGTGGTGCGGCCCAGGCGTTCCACCATGGTATTGAATGCTTCGCCGAGCTGTCCCACTTCGTCGGCACGGCCGGCCGGAGCCAGGCGGCGCAGATCGCCATCACCCACGCGGTGCGCAAAGCCGACCAGGAGACTGAGGGGCCGCAACAAGCGGCGCAGTCCCCAATACTGCGCGCCGCACATGATGGCGAGGCCCAGCAGGATGACGGCCACACCGCCCGCGAGCATGCGGCGCAGCAGGCTGCGTTCGCGGTCCATGGAGATGCCCATGCGCAGCGTGCCCAGGGCGCCGCGGCCGGCCCCGGCGGGCTCCCAGTCGAGGAGCCGGTCGCGATTCGGTCCCAACACCGGCATGCGGATGTCCACGAATCCGCGCACGCGGCGCACGGCCGCGCGGGAATTCTCAGGGCCGCCCGCGATGAGACCGGTGCGCCCGGCGGCACAGAGGCGCACGCCGGCCGCATTGCGAATTTCGAGGAACAGCACATCCTCGCTGGAAGCGGAGGCATTCAAGAGCCGCTGCATTTCGGCGCGATCGTCCACCAGCAGCGCGAACTGCAGCTCATGGGCCAGAAAGCGGGCCACGGACACACCCCGCAGCTCGAACTGCCGTTCGAGGGCGCGGTCCTGCACCAACAGGAAAAGCCCCAGCAGCACGCACGCCGAGGTAGTATGCAAAGCCACCGTAGCGGCCATACCCTGCGTCAAAAGGCTTCTGGAGAATCGGGATTTGAGGGACTGGATGAGGCTCATCGCAGCAAGACCGTCACGTCGGGGTGCGCCGCGGCCATGAATTCGATTCCCAGCAGGCGCAGGATCTTGGTGTTGACCGCCACATTGACTTGTTTGGGAGCCTCCCGGCAGGCACAGTTTGCCGGTTCCAGGCAGCGACGGATCAACTCCGCGGTCTGTTGGCCGATGGCCCGGTAATCGGGATAAATGGCGACCGCGGCGCCGGCGCGCAGGAAGGCCGGCGAGAAACCCACGATGGGCAACCGGTTCTCGAGTGACGCCATGATCAGCGGGCGCGCGGTGGCGCCGTTGTAGAGGGCTCCGTCGGGTAGACAGATGACGAAATCCACTTTCTTGCGCAATCCGAGGAAAGCCGGCAGTAATTGCTCCGGCGTGGCGCAATCGACCACCGCCAGGGAACTCAACTCGGCGCCCGGGCCGCGCATCTGGGCACCCGAGGGATCACCCCGGACAGGATTGCGAATGACTCCCACGCGGCTTTTGCCTGGAAAGAGCTTGCGGAGTTCCAGGACCATGGTGCGGACCGGAATATCCAGGTAGATGGCGGCGTTCACACGGGCCGTTGGGGACGCGTTCTGCTCATCGGCTTCGAGCGTCATGGTAGAAACCGTCAGGGCCTGGGCTTCTTTTCCCAGCACGGCGCGCAGCGCATCGGATCCTACAGCGACAACCAGGGCCGGTTTGCGGGCAAATTCCTGCGCCAGCGCCAGGGCGGACGCGGACTGGTTGAGATCCACCAGGCCGAGGGCGATCTCATCGCTGGGAAGACGCGCGCGGAGGCCCTCCACAGCCTCCACGCAAGGATCCAAAGCCGAAGAGAAAACCACCGCCACGCGCTTGGACCAGGCGGCTGCCCATGCGCCCATACCGCCGTACATCACGCGCCAGGCGAGCAGCGGCAAACCAGCCAATATATGGCGGCGGGATGGCATGGACTCTACTCTCCCTGCCTCCAGATGAGTTTCAGAAACGCGGTCCGGCCGTTGGCGGGTATCTGGTCGAGCGAGTTATCCAGCGGCCAGGTAGTGGGATCCGCATACGCCCAATTCAAGGCGTTGCGCACGCCGGCCACCAGATCGAAGCCGTGAAACAGCCGGTTGGTGGAGAGCGTGGCGTCGAGCAGGGCCACCGGTCGAGTTTGGGTATTGTCGACCGTCGCGCGGGCGCTTAAGTACTGAAAATCCGGACTGAAATACAGGTGGTCGCGAAACAGCGGCAGGGACGCCCGCAATTTGGCGATACGGCTGGGATTGTTTGGCAGGGCGGTCTGCTGGCCGAGTTCTTCCGCGCGATCCAAGGTGAAGCTGGCGGTAGTTTCCAGCCAGGCAAGCGGGTGTCCGCCCAGCTCGAATTCAATGCCGCGGGATTGGCGCGAGCCAACATTCTGATATTGAATCAGCGAACTGGGGAGCGACACCGCCTCGATGACCGAGTGCATGGCGTAGTCGAAGGCGTTGGCCAGCACATAAGCGGCTTTGCCTATTTTGTGCTCGGCGGAAATCTCCAGGGCATCGGCGCTTTCCGGACGCAATTGCGGGTTGGCCAGCTGGGTGATGCCGTCCTGGTAATATGCTTCGTACACGCTGGGAGCCCGGAACGGCCGTCCGAAGACGACTTTGTAGGAAGTCCGCGCGCTGGGCTGGTAAACCAGCGCGAGGCGGGGCGAAAGGAAACTGCCGTAGTCTTGCGACACGTCCCAACGGGCCCCCAGGTAGGCTTTCCAATTCCGGCCGACGTTCCACTCCTGCTGCACGAACGGCGCCAGGGATTTGTCGGGATGGCTGATGCGCAGATTCAAGACCTGATCAGGAGAGAAATCCGCGTTTTCGACCAGGTTGCGGATTTCCAGCTTGGCACTCAACCCCACCGTGAGCAATCCAACGTGCGGTATATCCCGGCTGTACGTCAGTTCCGATCCGATCCAGTCGCCGGCCACGTCATCGCGGTTATCCAGAATGCCGGGGCCGTCCAAATAGTCATACCGATCGTGGACGCGGAACTGATCGTAATCGAACTGCCAGCGCAGTTCCCCTCCCCCGGCAAAATCATGCGTGTAGGCGGCGCCCACAAAATTGCGGGCGATCCGCTGGAATTGTCCTTGATCGTTGAATTGGGTGCCGTCGGTGAGCACGGGCGTGCGCTCCAGCCTGTCGTTGAAATAGGCGGTGAAGTTCCAAGCGCCCCACTCGAGGTTTGCGAAACCGTGGTATCCATTCTGGGCCTCCACGTGGTTGGCGATGCCCTGGTTCTGCGCGGGCGTATTGTACGCCGGCAGAAACAGATTCCACCCGGCGCCTGTGAAACCGGATGCGGAGATCAACAGATTCGCGCCATGCCCCAAGTCTTGCGAAGCAATCAACTCGAGCTTCTCCGGCTGCGCGCCGCCGCTTTCGGTGCTTACCTGAAAGCGGGGCGCATCCACCGGGGCTATGGTAACGATGTTGATGGTGGCCAGGATGCCGTTGCTGCCGTATAACGCCGAACTGGGGCCGCGGATGATCTCGATCCGTTCAACCAGGTCCATATCCAGACCGAAATCCTGATTGAAAAAACTATTGGACTGACCCACGATCTCGGTCATGGGGTGACCATTGATCATGACCAGGAAACAAGTATTGATATCGCCGGGAGCGGCAAACCCGCGCACGCTGGACGACACCAACAGGTGATTGGAGAGGACCGTAAACCCGCGCGCGCCTGCGAGCACGTCGGCGAGCGTGCGGTAGCCGTATTTGCGTATATCGGCGGCGGTGACCACGGTCACGCTGGCCGGCGCTTCCGCAAGCGTTTGGGCGTGCAAAGAGGCGGCTTCCACCACGGGCATATCGCCGAAAAGGGCGGACTCGGCGGATTGGCCGGCATCGGGGGAGTCATCGGCGCCTAAACCGGCAGACGATCCCAGCAGGAACAGAATCAACCACGAACGCATCGGGACACTCAATTCCTCATCGGCAGGCTGGGCCAGTACCGTTAGGCCAGGCCTTGCGCCATAATCTATGCATGATCCTGTTGCGAACTTTCCCCTGCCTGGCGATTTTGGCGTTCGCATGCCTCTGCCAGGCGCCGCCGGCGGTGACTATCGATGGCGGCAACGGCCATACCACCACGCTGAGCGCCGCGGATGTTTCGGCACTACCGCAGCAGAGCATCAAGGCCATGGAACATGGAACGGCGGTGACGTTCGACGGCGTTCTGCTTTCCGACGTGCTGGCGAAAGTCGAAGCGCCGGCAGGCGAGAAACTGCGCGGCAAGGCCCTGGCGCAGTATCTGCTGGTGGAGGCCGCGGACGGTTATCGCGCGGTGTTTGCGTTGGCGGAACTGGATCCGGCATTCAGCGACAAGCGGGTCTACCTGGTGACCAAGCGGGAAGGCAAGGCGCTTTCTGAAAAAGAAGGTCCGTTCCGCATCGTGGCGCCGGACGAGAAAAGGCCTGCGCGGTGGGTCCGGCAGGTGACGGCGTTGCGGGTCCGGGCGGCGCAATGAGCCGCGTAACCAATGAGCGGGAGCGAGCGTCGTGGTTTGCGAGGTGATCCATGAGCAAGTGGCTGCGTGCGTGTTTGCCGCCGATTCTGGCGGTTATTTCGTTACAGGCACAAACTTCCAGAAAGCCCGTTGCGATGGGCACGGTGGAGAATGGCACTTACCACAGCAACTCGACCGGCATCGAGTTCACATTGCCGACCGAATGGGTGATCGCGAGCCAAGGGCCGTCGGCGGAGCGGGACGCCCAAGTGATCAAGCTGAGAGACTCCGTAACGAACGCTATCGCCACGGTTTGGCTGAAGGAGCGGGCTATGGATCCGGCCAATATCGAAGCCCTGATGAACGGACGACTCGATAGCAAGGCCATGCAGCGCAATAACTTCGAGAGTTACAAATACCGGCCGGAGAGCGTGCAACACAGCACCATTGGCGGACGGCCGGCCCTCAGCGCGGTGGCCGACTATACAATCGCCGGACAGAAGATGGTCGAGTATTTGACTTGGGTGGATGGGGAGAAGGGCCGGATCCTATTTGTAGGCCGGGTCTCGCCCACGGACCTAGCGGATTTCCAGGCACGGTTCGATCCGGTGATCCAGTCGGCGATTGTGCCGTAGCGCCTGGCGGCCTGACAGCTTCCCGCAACGCGGGGACGCACAATCGTTGACTCGGAAATCGACCACGTTTCGCTATCGCCGGCTTGCGAGATGTGGAACAATATGGCTATGAGAAAGGTCAGCGTTTCGGACCTCCACGACCACACTGGTGCGCTCGTCGACGAAGCCTCGGCAGGGAGCGTCATCGTAATCGAAAAGCAGGGCACGCCCGTCGCGGAGCTGCATGCGTCGAAGCGTGTCGCACCGAGGGATGCTGCTCGAAAACTCAAGGCGCTCTGGAATAGCCTTCCGCAGGTGCAGGCGGATAGCGGCAAATTCTTGGAGGAAGAACGCTGAAGAGACTGTACTTCGACTCCGCATACATTGCCAAGTGTTATTTGAACGAGCCCGATTCCGGCGCTGTGCGTGAGCTTTTTGAGTCGTGTGACGAGATCTATTCGTCGTGGCTCTGCCTGGCTGAGATGGCGTGCGTGCTGCATCGTTATTTACGCGAGGGATTGATCAAACGTGACCAGGCCATGAGCGTGCGGCACTCGTTCCAAGAAAACGTTTACGAGGGGTACGTGGATCCTGATCCCTGTCTCGGAAAACATCCTTCGAGGGGTTAACGCACTGATTCCGGAGCTTCCGGGCGGCGTATTCCTGGGTGCCGGAGATGCGATTCACCTGGTCACCGCATCACAAGCCGGTTTTCCGGAGGTCTGGACGAATAACCGCCACCTGCTGAGCGCTGCACGCACTTCGGTTTAGCGGGCCGATCTGTTTGACTTGATGCCAATCACCTCATGCTGAGTAGGAGGAGAATCTTCGGCATTGCCCTGGGAGGCCTTTCAGGCAGACTCTGGGCGATTGATCCTCCACATCCTCAGGTTGGCGACTGGGTGGAATTGGTAGCGACTCCTCATTGGGTGGTCATCCTGGCGGGGAAACAGCCCTCAAAGGCAGCACATAGAGATCCTCCATCGGTGCCTCGGAAAGACGTACCGGATTGAGCGCCTAATAGAGGACGGACGTCCTATGCTGGACGTCACCGCGACGGCGCGACCAATGATAGGGGCTATCCACTCGATGATCGCGGTTGAGAGAGAATGTATCGTCCTGCGCAGGCGGGGCTGATCGCGGAGGTGTTCCAATGTTTGAACGTGCAGACGTAGAGGAGCTAGTTAAATGCGCGAAGGCGGGGCTGGAGCGCGAGGATCGCCATATCAGGGAATGTGAGCGGCAGCGGGGGTGGCCGCCAAACCGGTGGGGATCGTTTGGCCTGTGGCGCAATTGCAATGAACGCTACTACCAGTTTGTGATTTGGAGCGAATTGATGTGCTCATTTCCATGGCTCGCGGAAACTGAGCGAGACGAGCGCGACCTTGCCTTTTTCGATGCGGCACGCAAGCTGATAGGGTATGCCGAGATCAAATGTTGGCGAAGGGACGATGAACGTGAGATCCCAGGAATGCGGCGCGATATCGAGGTGAAGTTGGGTGGTCGCAGGGAGGGCGGTGTGATGCTGATTCTCACCGCCACGCGAAGACGGACGCGGAAAAGAACTTCGTGTGGCTTGCCGGCAAGCTTGGAGTTCTCCGCGACGACCCCGTCATCCGCAGTTTCGAAACCGCTCCGTTTGTCAATGGCGTACCCAGCGCGTTCGCGGTGGTCGGCCTTCTCGTAACACCCAACCCGTGACGCGACGTTTGAGGGGCACTTACTTTCCGATACAAAACGTCGAGAAGATGCGGTTGAGGATGTCGTCGGCGGTGGTGGCACCGGTGATGGCGTCGATGGGGCGCAAGGCGCTGTAGAGGTCCAGCAGCAGCATCTCGTGCGGAATGCTTTGCGACACCGCATCGGCGGCCTTTCGAAGGTACTCCAATGACTCGCGCAGGAGGCGCTCATGGCGCAGGCTGGTGATGAAGCCCGTTTCCATTTCGGCGGCATCGGGCGGCGCGACGGCGCGGAAGACGGCTTCGCGTAGCGCTTCGATACCTTCACCGGTTAGCGCGGAGACGGGATGCAGGGCGTCGAAAACTTCTGCGCGGCGCGGCAGGTCGGACTTATTGCCCACTAGCAGCCAGCGGCCTTGATCGCGAGCGCGGGCCATCAGTTCGCGGTCGGGTTCCTCGGAGGGCACGGAGAGATCCACGACTACCAAGGTGAGGTCCGCGTCGGCCATGGCCTGGAAGCTGCGCTCGATACCGAGCGTTTCCACGAGTCCCTGGCCTTCGCGAATGCCTGCGGTATCGAATAGCTTTACGGGGATGCCGTGGATGGCGGCGACTTCGGAGACTACATCGCGGGTGGTGCCCGGGATGTCGGTGACGATGGCGCGGTCCTGTTCCAGGAGACGGTTGAACAGGCTGCTCTTGCCGACGTTCGGGCGACCGACTATGGCCAAGCTCAGCCCGGCGCGCACCAGCCCGCCGAAGGCGAAGCTGTCGACCAAGCGGGCCACAGCCTCCGTTACGGGCGTGAGGCGGCGCAGGATTTCGGCCGGGGGCGCGACGCTTACATCGTCCTCCGCGAAATCGATGCCGGCTTCGAGAAGCGCGATTAATTCCAAAAGCTGTTCTTTGATGGGCGCGATGCGGCGCGAGATCGAACCGCCGGCCTGCTGGGCGGCGATGCGGGCCTGGTACAACGTGGTGGATTCGATCAAGTCGCGGATGGCCTCGGCCTGGGGCAGATCGATGCGGCCGTGCAGGTAGCCGCGAAGGGTGAATTCGCCGGGTTCGGCCAGGCGCGCGCCGGCGTCCAGGGCGCGGGAGAGGGCATGGCGGAGCACCACCGGGGAACCGTGGCAGGAGATCTCGACTACGTCTTCGGCGGTGTAGGAGCGCGGTTGGGCGAAGAAGGTGACGACGACCTGATCGACCGGGTGGCCTTCGGCGTCTAGGAGGCCGGCCAACTGGCAGGACCAGGGTCGCCAGTCGGGCTGGCCGGAGAAGTGCAGAATGCGGGCAGCGATGTTCCGCGATTGGGGGCCCGAGAGGCGCACGACGCCCAGACCGCCGCGTCCGGCGGGGGTGGAAATCGCCACAATGGTATCGTGGAGGTCCAATTAAGGGCGGGGCGCGCCACGGCGTGGCGGCCGGCCCCGGTCGCGGTCACGAGGACCGTCGCGCCGGGGGCCATCGCGGCGGGGGCCGTCGCGCGGACCATCGCGGCGCACAAACGCCGGCTGCGGCGGATCGGGGAGGCTGGCCATGCCGGCCGGGTAGACCACCACGTGGCGGAATCCACCGGTGCCGCCGCTTTCGCTACGCACGGCGGTTTCGTTGCGCAACGAAAGGTGGATCACGCGCCGTTCGCGGCTGTTCATGGGATTGAAGCGGAAGGGCTGGCCGGTGCGCTTGACCTTGTCGGCCGCGGCCGCCGCGCTAATGCGCAGTTCTTCGATGCGCAGCAGGCGGTAGTCATTGGCGTCGAAGGAAATGCGCGAGTGGTCCTCGGAGGGCATGCGTAGCGCCTCCATGGTGACGTGCTCGAGGGCCAGCAGGAGTTCCGCGCGGTTGCCCAGCAGGTAGTCCACGTCGGGGCCGCTGAACTTCACCGCGATATCGGGGGTCTCAAAATCGTCGTCCGCGGGCTGCAGGTCCGCCAGTTCGTACTCCAGATCCAGGCCGCTTGAATCGAGCACGGCGTCGAGGAAATCCTCGATGCGATCACCCACCGACGTTAAGGAATACTTTGGAGCGTTCACCGTCTACTTCTTGCCATCCTTCTTTTTTTTGGGCGGCTGCACGGATTGCGCGGCGACCGCTGCGAGCGAAGTGCGGTTGAAGAACCACTGCTGTGCAATACCCACCAGGTTGCTAGTCAAATAGTATAATACCAGCCCGCTGGAGAAGTTATAGAACATGAAGCCGAACACGAGCGGCATGATCATCAGCATCTTCTGCTGATTGGGGTCCGACCCGGGGGCGGTGGGGGTCATCTTCTGCATGACGAACTGGCTGAAGATCATGATGATGGGCAGGATATGAATGGCCAAGGTCTCGGGTTGCGAAAGATCCGTGACCCACAGCCAACTGGCGCCGCGCATTTCGACCGATACCGAGAATACCCGATAAAACGCGATGATTAATGGAAACTGGAGCAGCATGGGCACGCAGCCGCCCATGGGATTGACGCCGTATTTCTTGTAGAGGTCCATGACCTCCTGGTTCTGGTCCGCCTTGCGCGGATCGCGGAGACCGACGTTTTTGTACTTGTCGTTGATGGCGGCGATTTGCGGCTGCAGCGCCTGCATCTTTTTCATGGACTTCATGCTGGTCATTTTTAACGGCAGCAGCAGGAAGTTCAAGATGATGGTGACAACGATAATCGACCAGCCGTAATTGTGAATGGCGTTGTGAGCGATCCAGTTTACGGCCAGGAATAAATATTTGGCCATGGTGGCGATGACGGGCCACCCGAAATCGACCACCTGTTCCAGCCTGGGATTCACGGCGCGCAGGGTGTCGATGTCTTTGGGGCCGACGTACAATGAGAAGCGGTTGGCCGACCCATCGCCCACGCCCACGCCCGCAAAAGCCAATTCCTTAGTCTCAAGCGGAGTGGCGGCATTGTCACTGAAGGTGGTCATTTCGACGGAAGCGCTTTTCTCCGGTAGAAATGCGGCGACGAAATATTGATCTTCGATTCCGGCGAACGAATAGTTGCCGGTCACGGTGGCAGGGTGGTCCTTGGCTACCTTGGCGGCGCTCTTCACCAGCTTGGAATCGGTCAGATCGAAGCGCAAAGTCTGCTGCGCGCCGGCTGGATTGGTGACGCCCATGTCGCCGAAGCCGCCGCGCCAAACGATCTCACTGGGCAGCGGCTTACCGCCCTCGGTCACTTCAGTGCTCACGTTCAGGAGGTAACTGGATTTGGCGAACTGGAATGTTTTGTGCGCCACCACCACGCCATTGGAGAAGTCGAAGTGGACGGCCAGGCCGTCGGTGTCGACCTTATAGAGCGCCTGGTTGAGATCGACCGAGGGGTTGTGCAAGGGGAAGTAAAACGATCCGGGGAGATCGGTATGGGCTCTGGTATTGACCAGTTCCAGCGGCGCACCGCTATGCGCCTTATATTTCTTGAGCAGCCAACTCTTTACGACCCCACCGTGGTTAGTGAAGGTTACGCGGAAATCATCCGTATCGATGACGCGGGTTTCTTCCTGTTGCGCGGCGACCGGAGGAACGGCGGATGGGGCATTGGGCACCGCGGCCGTCTCAGCGGAAGCCGGAGCGGCGCCGCTGGGTGACGGGGCGGGCTCGGTTTTAGCTGCCACGGCAGTCTTCTTCACCGGCGGCGACACGGTTTTATAGAAATAGGGCGTAAGGAACAACACCACGCCCATCAAGATGAAGGCGAGCAGGAGCCGCAGTTCCATGGACAACTCTTTGGGTTGTCCCGGACCGCCCTGGGTTCCGCCGCTGTTAGGTTCCGCCATGCTGTTTTCTTAATTTACCGGACGGGATCGACGCCGCCCGCGTGAAAGGGATGACACTTTACCAGGCGTCTGGTCCCCATCCAAACGCCGCGCCTTACGCCGTACTTTTCTACCGCCTGCCGCATGTATTCCGAACAGGTCGGATAGAACCGGCAAGCCGACGGCAGCAGCGGCGAGAGGCAAAGCTTGTACAAACGCAACGCTCCGAGGACTATCCATTGCATCGGGCGAAGAGACGTTGTACTTCCCGTTCCAGGTCCTGAAAGGGGGCCTCCATCGCTTTGCGCCGGGGATTGAATACGATCCACCACTGGGGATTCAACTGTTCCAGATGCAACCGTACGGCTTCGCGCACACGCCGCCTGACCCGGTTGCGCACCACCGCCTTGCCGAGCGCGCGCGGCGTGGTGAAACCGATCCGCGGCCCGTCCGCTTGCGGCTGCCGCATACAGAAGGCCGCAAAAAAAGGGGACGAAAAGCGGGCTCCCCCATCATAGACTTTGCGGAAATCCGTGGATCGCAACAGGCGTACACGTTTCGGAAAAGCAGGGATGCTTACCTCTCGGAGCTAACGGTCAGCTTGTGCCGGCCCCGTGCGCGGCGACGAGACAGCACGGCCCGCCCGTTCTTGGTTTCCATGCGGGTAAGGAACCCGTGCGTTTTCGCGCGCCTGCGATTGTTCGGTTGAAAGGTACGTTTAGGCATCTTATTCCAAGATAACCAGTATAGCGCGGCTAGGTGGCTCGCTTCAAATCCACTTTGGCGGACATCTTTTCGCCGTTGGGGCCGGAACCCTGCGCGGTGCCGCGGATGGTCTCGCCATCGAAGACCAGCTCGAACAGGATTTTTCCGTTATCTTCGCCGTTGTTTTCCATTTTCACTTCGAAGGTCAGTTTACCTGCTTCCAGCTTGCCGTTTAGGATGGCCCATTGCTGGTCTTCGTTCGGGCCGGCGGTTCCGGTTACTTTGGGGCCGTCGAGTTTCAGATTCATGATGGCTTCGTCGGGCTTGGTTTCGCCGCTGGCGTTGGTGACATCGAACTTGCCGGTCCATTTGCCGGTGAGCTCGCCGGCGGTCAGGGTCAGGGCGGTCAGCAACAAAAGACAGATGAGCGTTTTCATGCATCCTCCTGATGGTGGATGACGAGAATCGGGCGGGGTTTGTTCCCATTCCGGACGATCAAAGCCTAAGCTATTGATTTTAAATACGCTCGGCACCGAGGGCCAAGTCCGTAGTGGGCCACCGATGAACACCGATTAACACCGATAAGACTAACGGGACTGGGCCAAGGCGTCGTCGATGCCTTTGGAGATTTCTTCGAAGGAGAAGGTTTCGATGAAGGGCCGGCCGTTCACGAAGACGGTGGGGGTATGGACCACGCCGCGCGAGACACCGTCCCGATAGTCCTTTTCGACGAGTTCGGCATAGTGTGCGTTGGAGAGAGAGGCAAGCGCGGCATCCGGGGAAATGCCGTGAGCCTGGGCGAAAGCTGTCAGTTTCTCATTAAAGTTGTCCGGAGTGGTATTTTCCTGGGCGGCCATGATGTAACGGCGGTACTCGATACCGAGAGTGGGGCTTTGTGCGGCGAAGAAGCGGCCGGCAATGGCCGCAGGCCGCGCCCAGGCGTGTTTGGCCAATGGAAAATCGTTGTGCACGAACGCCACTCTGGCGGCATATTTCGGCAGAAGCTTCTCGTCCAGCATGCGGCGGAAGGCGGCGCAATCGGGGCATTGCAGGTCTTCATAGATGATGACGCGCACGGGGCTGCCGGCGACACCTTCGACGGCGAGCTGGGCGGCTGCGGGGGCTAACGCGGCCGGTGGCGTAAATTCCAGCGCGGTCACGTCGGTTACGTCGTAGGTCTTGGATGTATCGTTCACCTGCATGTTGATCGTTCGGGCGGTGCCGCCCAGATAGATACCGCGCACCACCTGACCGGTGCGGAGGGTGAGGGTGTCGGCCGCGCAGGTCGCGACATAGGCCAGGGAGACGGCAATGGCAAAACGCATAGGTCCATTGTATGCCGCGATACGGGGGATCCAGTTTGATAGCCGCGGCGGCGATTCAGGGCGGTGGCCGGGTATAGAATCGGTGGTGGTCAGGGGGTGCAATGTGACCGCAGGATGCTGGTTATGCGCAGGTTTTATCGTGGTATGGAGTGCGAGCGCGCAACCTACCTACACTGTATTTGACGTCCCGGGGGCAGGCACCGGCAGCGGCCAGGGAACCTTTCCCCACGTCATTAGTGCGGAAGGGATGATTGCGGGTGACTGGGCAGATAATACCGGCTTTTATGAAGGCTTCGTGCGCTACACCGACGGTACTTTGACATCGTTCCTAGGTTTTGGTGTGGGGACCATCATATGGGGCATCAATGGGAAGGGATCAGCCGCCGGCTACCATCTGGAGACGGAGATCTTTCACGCGCTGGTGCGCAACCCCTACGGTTTTATCGTGTCGTTCGACTTTCCGGACGCGGGCACTGGCGCCGGGCAGGGGACCCTGGCCTACTCGAACAGTGCGGCGGGAGTTGCCGGATACTATATAGACTCGAACAGCGTGAAGCACGGTTTCTTGAGTCTCGCCGATGTCATGACGGGTTTTGATGCGCCGGGCGCCGGTACGGCCAAAGAGCAAGGGACGGTGGGTTACTCGATCGACGATGGCGGGAGCATTGCGGGATTTTACCTGGACGCGAACTACGTGAACCATGGTTTCATACGCGCCGGCGATGGCACGATTACGAGCTTCGACGCTCCAGGGGCCGGCACGGGCGAATATCAGGGGACCATCGGCGCCAGCATCAACGCGGTGGGCGAGATCACCGGATATTACTATGATGCCGGCGGTGTGGCGCACGGTTTCGTGCGGTCGAGTGACGGCACGATCACGGGCTTCGACGGTCCGCAGGCCGCGGCAACGTACGGCTGGAGCATCAGCAATAACGGGTCGGCAACGGGGCACTTCTACAGCGGTAGCAACGTGTCTCATGGTTTCGTGCGGGCACGCGACGGCAGCATTACGGTCCTGACGGCTCCGGGCGCGGGAACCGGGGCGAATCAGGGGACTTTCGCCTACGGCATCAGCGGCGCCGGTGCCACGGGATACTATCTGGATGGGAACGGCGCGGCGCACGGATTTCTGGTGACGTCAAAATGATTGTGGAGGGGCGATGAAGAGTTTTGTCGGGATAGCGGCTTTTGGCCTCATCTGCTGCACGGGCACACCGAGCCTGCGCGCGCAGCCGGCGGTCATCACGTTTGATGTTTCGGGCGCGGGGACGGCCGCCGGCGAAGGCACCTTTGCTTACGGCATCAATCAGGCCGGGAGTATCGTGGGGTACTATCTGGACGCGGGCCGCGTGAACCACGGCTTCATGCGAGACAGCGACGGCGCGGTCACGACTTTTGATGTTCCCGGCATGGGCGTGAACGTCAATCAGGGCACCTTCGCCGTGGCCATCAACGACGCGGGAGAGATTACCGGTTACTACTCGGATACACATGGCGCTTACCGCGGGTTCGTGCGCGGCGCCGGCGGAACGTTTACGACCTTCGAGCCTCCAGCGGCGACCAATTACGTCGGCTATGGAACGTACAGCGTGAGCATCAACGACGCGGGGGATGTGGCGGGGTACTTCGCTGATACGACGGGAGCGTACGAGGGCTTCGTGCGCGCCAGCAACGGGGCGATCACGACCATAATCGTTCCGGGCGCAGGCACGGGGTTGAAAGAAGGCACCCTGGCTTACGGGATCAACAATTCCGGGGAGGTGGTGGGGTACTTCGAGCGGTTCCAGTATTACGGCTTCCTAGAGTCCAGCGAGGGCACCATCACACGATTCCTGGGGCCCGGCCGGCATTCCGGGGGCGCCGGGGACGGAACACTCGGATTGGCGATCAACGAAGCTGGGGACGTGACTGGGCGCGACGTTTACGAGGGCATTAGCTACGGTTTCGTGCGGACCGGCGAGGGGACGACTACGGCGTTCCAGGCGCCGGGGGCCGGATCGGGCTATCTTTTGGGGACCTGGAGCGAGTCGATCAATGGCGCGGGAGATGTTGCGGGATATTACCAGAACGACGGTTTTGTGTACGGCGGATTCGTGCGCACTGGCGACGGAAAGATCACAAGTTTCCAGGTTCCAGGCGCGGGTACGGCGGAATTCACGGGCACCATCGGCCGAGGCATCAACGACGCGGGCATGGTTGCCGGATACTGTTGGGATGCCAACAATGTCGGTCACGGTTTTCTGCTGACGCCGTGAGATCGCAGGGCTGAAGTCCCGCGCGGGTTAAAACCCGCCCTCCAGCCGGGTTGTGGCAACATAAAAGGTAATCGATGATCCGCTACATCTTTTGTGTGTCCACGGCTTTTTTGATAACGGCGACGGCTTTTGCGCAGCTGCATGCGGCCTCGCGCGAGCAAAAGGAATTTGTCGAATCGTGCGGCTTCTGCCACGGCGAAGACGCTACGGGTTCGCGCGCGCCCGACTTGGTGCGTTCGCCGCTGGTCAACCGCGATTCGGGCGGCGATTTGATCGGCCCGGTGATCCGTGCGGGTCGGCCCGACAAGGGCATGCCGGCGTTTTCGCTATCGGACGACGTGATCCACGACCTTGTGGCTTACCTGCACCAGCGGGTGGAGGAGGCGGCGCACAGTTCACACGTGGGCAACGACTATCCTTTGGAGCGGCTGCTCACGGGAAATGCGGAAGCGGGCCGCGCTTATTTCAACGGCGCGGGTAAATGCGCGTCATGCCACTCGCCAACTGGCGATTTAGCCGGCATTGCGAAGAAGTATCCGCCGCTGGCGTTGGAGGAGCATTTCCTGGCGCCGCCGGGCGGCTTGGTCCGGTTGACGGTCACCACGGCAATCGGCGAGCAGGTCAGCGGGACGCAGGTACATCTGGATGATTTTTCCGTCGCGCTGCGGGATGGGCTGGGGTGGTATCACTCGTGGGCTCGGGATAAGGTCAAGGTGAATGTGCAGGACCCTATGCAGTCGCACCGGGAGCTGCTGAGCAAGTATACGGACGCACAGATCCATGATTTGTTTGCTTATCTGGAGAGTTTGAAGTGATGGTCAACTTACTCAGGTGGGCGGCGCTGTGGGGAGGATTGGCCATGGCTCAGGGGTTGGATCCAGCGGCTTTGCTGAAGCCATCTAGCGACACTTGGCCCACTTACAACGGCGATTACTCGGGCCGACGCTACAGCCCGATCAATCAAATTAACTCGGCGAATGTGCGCTGGCTGACGATGGCGTGGGCGTTTCAGGCTAATGCGCAGGCGCTGAAATCGACGCCGCTGGAAGTGAACGGGATCCTTTATTTCACGGTTCCGGAGAATGTCTGGGCGGTAGATGCGCGCACGGGACGGCAGATCTGGCATTTCCATTACCGCGCGGATGGCGGCGACCGCATCGGGCATCGCGGCCTGGGCATGTGGGGCAACTGGCTGTTTTTCGAAACGCCGGACGCGCACCTGCTGAGTCTGGACGCCAAGGATGGCCGCGTGCGCTGGAACATCGTGCTGGCGGACGTGAAACTGGGATACTTCGCGACGATGGCGCCGCTGATCGTGGGCAATCACGTGATTGCGGGCGTGTCGGGCGATTCGACGGATGTGCCGGGGTTTCTGGAATCGGTGGATCCGGAAACGGGCAAGGAACAATGGCGGTGGTACACGGAACCGAAGCCGGGCGAGCCGGGGTCGGAGACGTGGCCCAAGGACGGTGACGCTATCAGCCATGGCGGCGGCATGACGTGGATGACGGGCACTTACGATCCGGCGCTCAACCTGCTCTATTGGGGGACTGGCAATCCGAATCCGGTGCTGGCGGGCGATGCGCGTCCGGGCGACAACCTTTATACATGTTCGATCGTGGCGCTGAATCCGGATACCGGCAAGCTGGCCTGGTATTTCCAGCCGTCGCCGCACGACACGCACGATTGGGACGCGGTACAGACGCCGGTATTGTTCGACGCGGATTTCGGCGGCAAGCCGCGCAAGCTGCTGGCGCAGGCCAGCCGCAACGGCTATTTCTTCGTGCTGGACCGGACCAACGGCGAGCATCTGCTGACCGCGCCATTTATCGAGAACAATTGGGCGTCGGGGATCGATGAGCGCGGGCGGCCGGTGACGCGGAAGGAGAAGGAGCCCCACGCTGACGGGCGGCTGGTTTTTCCGGGGTCGGACGGCGCGACGAACTGGATGGCGCCCAGCTTCGATCCGGCGCTGGGATTGTTTTATGTGATGGCGCGGCGGGTTTACAGCATTTTCTATTACACGGCGACGGGCAAGCCCGAGGGCTGGGCCGGACGGGATCACGATTTATGGGCGGAATCGACGATTCGCGCGATCGATTATCGCACGGGCGAGATCCGGTGGAACCATGAATTGGGAGGGGGCGAAAGCACGGCCGGAATTCTGACGACCGCCGGCAATCTGCTGTTCACGGGTGATTCGCAGGGGAATCTCTTGGCCCTGGATGCGGTCACGGGCAAGACGTTGTGGCACGTGAATGCGGGCGGGTCGATGGTGATGTCGCCCATGACTTACGAACTGGACGGCCGGCAGTACGTGGTGGAGGGTGTGCAGGGGGTTTTGTACGCCTGGGCGCTGCCGGAGAGGTGACGCGGGACTGAAGTCCCGCCCGGCTGAAGCCCGCCCCCCCGATGCAGTTTCGTTATATACTGGCGCGCATGACTTACTTTCGTTTGGCCCTGTGCGCAGCTTTGGCCCTGGCCCCCCTGGTGGCGCAGGAGAAGCCGTCGGCAACGCGATTGACGACGGAACACTACTTCGACCTGGAGCGCGTGAGCAACGCGCAAATCTCGCCGGATGGCGCGCGCATCATCTATACGCGCCAGGAGGTGAACAAGCTGGAAGATAAATGGGAATCCGCGCTGTGGATCATGAACGCGGATGGATCGCAACATCGCTTCCTGACCAAAGGCTCCAACCCGCGCTGGTCCAACGACGGCAAACGCATTCTGTATCTGGCCGAGGGCGAGCCGCGCGGCACGCAGATCTTCGTGCGCTGGATCGACGTGGATGGGCCCGCCACGCAGGTGACGCATGCCACGGACAAGGTGGCGGATGCGCGCTGGTCGCCGGACGGCAAGTCCATCGCGTTCGCCATGTTCGTACCGGAAAAGAATAAGTGGAGCATCAGCATGCCGGGCGAGCCCAAGGGCGCCAAGTGGACGGCCGCGCCGCGCATCGTGGAGTCGCTGCATTATCGCCAGGACCAGGTCGGGTTTCTGGATGACGGCTACACGCATCTGTTCGTGGTCCAGGCGGATGGCGGCACGCCGCGGGAATTGACCATCGGCAAATGGAGCGCGGGCTCCGGCGAAACGCGCGGGGCGGTGTCCCTCGATTGGACGCCTGACAGCAAGTCGATTGTGTTTGACGCGGACCGCAGCCCGGATGCCGATTTGAAATACAAAAACTCGCAATTGCTGGTGGTGGATGTAGACGGCGGCGCGATCCGGGAACTGGTTGCCAAAGAGGGCAACTGGAGCCATCCGGTTGTCTCTCCGGACGGGCGCGCGGTAGCGTTCACCGGCTATCCGATGTCGAACCACACGCATTCCGTCTCCGATTTGTATGTGGTGCCATTGAGCGGCGGCGAGGCGCGCAAGATCACCGGCGACTACGATCGCGATCCATTGAACATGCGCTGGGCGCCGGACGGTTCGGGCTTGTATTTCGACGCGGACGATCATGGGTCGCGCAACGTGGAATTCGCGGCGATGGCGGGCGGCGTGCGCGCGGTGACGGCCGGCATGCACGTGCTGACGATGGACTCGGTTTCGAGCGATTTGGTAGCAGCGGGCACCAGCAGCGATCCGGACAATCCGCCGGACGTGGTGCGGTTCAGTCTGCGGCGGCCGCAGGAGATGGCGAAGCTCACCAATGTGAACGCCGGTCTGCTGGCGGGAAAGCATCTGGCCAAGACCGAGGAAATCAATTATGTTTCGAGCGGCAATGCCAAGGTACAGGCGTGGGTGGTGAAGCCGCCGGATTTCGATCCGGCGAAGAAGTATCCGCTGATTCTGGAGATTCACGGCGGACCGTTCGCCATGTACAACGTGGCGTTCAATTACATGTTCCAGAACTTCGCGGCCAACGATTATGTGGTGCTGTACGTGAATCCGCGCGGCAGCACGGGTTACGGCACGGATTTTTCGAATGCCATCGACCATAACTATCCGGGGCCGGATTACGACGATCTGATGGCGGGGGTGGATCAAACCGTTGCCAAAGGCTTTGTGGACACGTCGCATATGTACGTGTCGGGGTGTAGCGGAGGCGGCGTCCTTTCAAGTTGGGTAATCGGCCACACGAACCGGTTCGCGGCGGCCGCGGTGCGCTGTCCGGTGATCGACTGGATGAGCATGACCGGGAATACGGATATTCCGCTGTTCACGCTGAGTTTCTTCAAAAAGCCGTTCTGGGAGGACCCGTCGGACTGGCTGGCGCATTCTTCTATCATGACGGTCGGCAATGTGACCACACCCACGCTGCTAATGACCGGGGTTCTGGACCGGCGCACGCCGATGGCGCAGACGGAGGAATATTATGCGGCGCTGAAGGTGCGCGGCGTGCCGGCTACGCTGCTGCAGTTTGAAGGCGAGTATCACGGGACAGGATCGAAACCGTCGAACTTCGTGCGCACGCAGTTGTACATGATGAGCTGGTTCAAGAAATACAGCAGGTCGCCGGAGGGCCAGGCGACGGTGGTGACTTCGGCGGCGGGAGAGGACTGATCGTTTGGCTCACGCGCACTACAATTAAGGTGTGATTCCGTTACTTAGCTTTTTTGTGGCCGTGACCATTCCCGATCTTGCACAACTGAAACAGATGGAGGCGCGGTTCGCGCCCGTCGAAATGCGCGTGGATACCTCCGGCCTGTCCTCCGGTGACCGCCAGGCGCTGGTCAAGCTGGTGGAAGCGGCACGCCTGGTGGATGACATCTTCCTGACGCAGTTGTGGAGCGGCAACCAGGCGATGTACGCGCGGCTGAAGAAGGATACGACTCCGCTGGGTAAAGCGCGGCTGGATTACTTCTGGCTCAACAAAGGCCCTTGGTCCGACCTTGACGACTACGCCGCGTTCGTGCCAGGCGCGCCGCGGCGCAAACTGCCGGGGGCGGATTTCTATCCGGACGACATGCAGCGCGAGGAATTCGAGGCCTGGGTGAAGACTTTGCCAGAGTCAAAGCGGCACGAGGCGCAAGGCTTCTTTACGGTGATCCGGCGGGATGCGGCACGGCATTTGACGATCGTGCCGTACAGCCAGGAATACCGGGGCGATCTGACGCGCGGCGCGCAACTGCTGCACGAAGCCGCGGCCCTGACCGACAACCAATCGCTGCGCCGATTCCTGAATCTGCGGGCGGATGCTTTTCTTTCGAATGATTACTATGCCAGCGACGTGGCGTGGATGGATCTGGATGCGCCGCTCGACATCACGATCGGGCCGTACGAGGTGTACAACGACGAGATCTTCGGCTACAAGGCCGCCTACGAAGCGTACGTCAATTTGCGGGACGACCGCGAGACTGACCGGCTGAAATCATTCGCGGATCATTTGCAGGAGATCGAAAACAATCTGCCGATCGAGCCGCGTTACCGCAATCCCAAACTGGGCGCGCTGGCGCCGATCCGGGTGGTGAACCAGATTGTCGCGTCGGGCGACGGCGCTCATGGGGTTCGCACGGCGGCATATAATCTGCCGAACGACGAGCGGGTAGTGCAGGAAAAAGGCAGCAAGCGCGTGATGCTGAAGAACGTGCAGGAGGCCAAATTTCACGCGGTGCTGGAGCCGGTGGCGGCGCGGGTGCTGCCTGCGGGGGCGCGCCCGGACCTGAGCTTCGATTCCTTCTTCGAGCACATCCTGGCGCACGAACTGAGCCACGGTATTGGGCCACATCAGATCCAGGTGGCGGGACGGGCGACCAGCGCGCGGCAGGAGTTGAAGGAACTGTATAGCGCGATTGAAGAGGCCAAGGCAGATATCACGGGCTTGTTCATGCTGCAGTATCTCTTCGACCACGGCATGGGCGGAGGCACGCCGGCCGAGCATCGGCTATATACTACGTTCCTGGCCTCGGCGTTCCGGTCGCTGCGTTTCGGATTGACCGACGCACACGGCAAAGGCATGGCGATGCAGTTCAATTACCTGTCGGACCATGGCGGGTTCGTGGCGCGGGCCGATGGCCGGTTCGAGGTGAATTACGAGCAGATCAAGCCGGCTGTGCGGGGTTTGACGCACGATCTGCTGACGCTGGAGGCGGAGGGCAATTACGCTGGCGCGAAGCAGATGCTCGATACGCTGGGCGTGGTGCGCCCGGGCATGCGGAAGGCGCTGGACGGATTGAAGGATATTCCGACCGACATTAAATCGATCGATGTGACGGCGGATGCTTTGGCGCCGCGCTAGGATACGGGTATGTCGAAGCTGATCCGGAACCAGTTCATGGGTAGCTGGTTCTTATTCTGGCTCCTCTCGATCACAATCATCGGCATACCACTGGCGGTTCTCTATCTGCTGGAGGGAACGATTCGGATCGAGACCGAGATGGAAGACCCGGAGACGTTTGTCGCGGGTTACCGGGCGGGCAAGTTCAGAGGGAAGTAGACCGGTACGTGCAGGGTGGTTGGCGCGAGCATTCCTGCGCAGCGGCGAAACGCGTCGCGGATGCCAGCCGTCCGTAATATTTCGCTGCTAACGGCTATAAGCACTCACATGGTCCACCGCGCGTCTTCGATCGTTTCCGATTACGCAGCGTTCGTAAATCCCCAATGGCAACGGCTGCTCTCGGTGTTGGGGATGAACGTCTGCTACGACCGCTGCTTCGGCGCCGAGCTCGACACCTCGGACGGCCGCCGCATCGTTGATTTTCTTTCCGGATACTGTGTTCACAATGCAGGGCACAACCACCCGGAAATCATTGCGGCCGTCAAAGAGGAACTCGACCGCAGCGGACCGGCCATGCTACAAAGTCATGTGCCGGAATTGGCGGGCGAGCTGGCCGCGCAACTATGCCGGCGCGCGGGCGGCGGGTTGAGCAAGGTTTTCTTCTGCAGCTCCGGCAGCGAAGGCGTCGAGACCGCCATCAAGTTCGCGCGCGCCAAGACCGGCCGAACGGGGCTTTTGTATAACGATGGCGCGTTTCATGGACTGACCTGCGGCGCTCTCTCGATGATGGGCGATCCATTCTGGCGGGGCAATTTCGGGCCGATGCTGCCCGGAACGCAGGCGATTCCGTTCGCGGATATCGAGGCGCTGGAGCAGCAGCTTGCCGGCCGGCAATTCGCCGCGTTTTTCATGGAGCCGATCCAGTCCGAGGGCGGCATCCGTGTGCCGGACCGGGAATACATGCAGGCCGCGCAACGGCTTTGCCGCAAACATGGGACCCTGTTCGTGTTGGACGAGGTGCAGACCGGCATGTATCGCACGGGACCGTTTCTGGCGGCGCATCATTTCGATGTGGACCCGGACATAGTGATACTGGCCAAGGCGTTGAGCGGCGGACTCATCCCGGTGGGCGCGGTGCTTATGTCGGAAGCCGTTTACGAGTCGGTATTCGATTCACTGCGCAACGCCATTATTCATGCATCCACGTTCAGCGAAAACAGCATTTCCATGCGGGCGGGACTGGCGACGCTGCAGGTCCTGGAGCGTGAAGGACTCGGGGAACGGGCGGCGCGCACGGGTGATGCCCTGCGGCAACGGTTGCGGTCGGCGCTTTGCCACTATGAAATGGTGAAGGAAGTGCGGGGAATGGGGCTGCTTTCGGGCATTGTATTTCAGCCGCCGCGTTCGCTGAAACTGCGCGCGCCGTTCGAGGCATTTCGCAGGATCCATGCCGGAATGTTCGGCCAGGTGCTGGTGATGCGGATGTTCCGCGATCATGGATTTCTCACGCAAATGTGCGGGAACAATTTCATGGTGTTGAAAGCCGCGCCGCCGCTGATCGTGAGCGACGCCCACATTGATGGATTTGTATCGGCCATGCATCACGTGGTGGACGAGGTACACTCGTCGGGAGCGTTCTGGTCGGAGGCATTGGGGTTGGCGCGGCGGGTCATTCAGGTTTGATTCTGCATGAAATTCATCCTGATTCTCGGCACATTGACGGCGGCTTTGTTTGGACAGGAGACGGTGCTGGAACTCGATCCCGCCCAGACTCAGGTTCAGTTCACGCTGAGCGACGTCCTACACACGGTCCACGGCGCCTTTAAGCTGAAGCGCGGAACGGTCCGCTATAATTTCGCTACCGGCAGGTCTTCGGGAGAGATTGTCATCGATGCGCAGAGCGGCAACAGCGGCAGCGACGGGCGGGACAAGCGGATGCATAAGAACATACTGGAGAGCGACCGGTATCCCGATATTGTCTTTGTACCCGATCATGTGGAAGGCGTCTTGCCGAAAGCCAGCATCCACGGCACATTTCGAATCCACGGGAAAGGCCACGAGATGACGCTGGTGGTGGAAACGGCTCCCGCCGGGGAGCGAATGAGTGTTTCCACGCGCTTCGTGGTTCCGTATGTGGATTGGGGCATGAAGAACCCCAGCACACTGTTTCTGCGCGTGGGCGATAAAGTGAATATCGACGTGCATGCGATAGGCCGGGTCGCTCAAACCCATGGAACCAGCCAATAGCGCGTACGGACTGCCTATGCCGCATCGCCCGTGAGTTCGCGGCGCAGCGTGCGGTGTCCGCCTGCCGGCAGGAAGGCCCATCCGGGACCCAGCAGCAGGGGCGAGCCGAAGAACCATCACGCACCCAGGCGGGACCGGGCGAATCGTGCATCCAAACCGGCCACCAGCGGCATGCCAAACATGATCGACTGAATGAGCGCCATCGGGCCAGCAATAACCAACCGCGAAGCCAACGGACGCGGCCGGCTGACGCGAACACCACGGCGCCCCAAAGCGCCGTTACAGCCACACTTTCCATGATGCCCTTCAGAGCATCCCAATTTGGGGGAGACCTTGAGAATCACTTCGCGGCTACTACCCGCATCCCCAGCGCCCTCAGATATCCCTCGTTCACGCGGCAGTTCTCCAGCTTGATCTTCTGGAGCAGGTCGGCCAATGCCTCGCGTGCATGGTCCGCAGGCGGGCGCTTTTTCATCTTGTCCTCCGCCGCGCCCATGCCGCCAGGTAGCGCCGCGTAGGCCACAATTTCCTCCCAATGCGCGGGACGCGAAAAGCTCACAGGCGACGAGGTCGCATCCATTTTTTTGTAAGGCCAAAATGCCCAGCCCACATCGGTGGACTCCAGCATGCCGCGGAACTTTTCAATCCAGCCGTCCTGGTTCTCTCCGGATTCGCCCATCCACAGCGGGACCTTGTAACGCTCGCGGAAATCCAGGTAGATCTGGATCACGTCTTTGGTCGGGGCGGTCCAGTACTTGTGGAACGTGTAGATGGCGTTGGGATCGATGGGCGGCCCAAACGGCTCGAAGTTGCTATCCCACTGCGCGCCGCCAAGGATCACGGCGTGGTTGGGGTCGACCTGCCGGATGGCCGCCGTGATCTTACGATAGACCGGCTCGAGGCGGGGATTCAAATACGCCAGCGGGGGAGGAATCGGCTCGTTCAACAGATCGTAACCCAGCACGGCGGGTTCGTCGGCATAGTGCTGCGCGATGCTCCGCCAGAAACCGGCCGCGAACTGTTGCTCCTCCTCGCTTTCGAACAACCAGGGATAGCCCCAACTGTCGTCGATATTGGTGCCGGTCTGGCCGCCCGGTGCGCAGTGCATGTCCAGGATCACCCAGATGTGCATCTGGCGGCACCATGCAATCACCTGGTCGAGCAGCGGAAACGCAGAGCCATCTTCGATCAGCTTGTAGTGAAACGGAATGCGGATGGAGTTGAAGCCGGCATCGTGAATGAACCGGATATCGGTTTCGGTTATGTAGTTGGCGCGGTACTGTTTCCAGAAGCGCTCGGCTTCGGCGGGGCCGACCAGGTTGTTGAGCAGCGCGGAAATCTCGCGGTAGGACGCGGGCCCTTTGTCGAAGTGCCACATGTAGCCTTCGGGGACCAGCCAGTTGCCCAGGTTGATGCCGCGCAGGTGGAGCTTTTCACCGTTGGGCGCGAGGATGTGTGTCCCCTCGGCATGCACAAATTTGGTGGCAGCCGTGACCAAGCTGGTGGCCAGGAGCGGGAGAATCGCGACTTTAGTTATTGGGCGCATCATCCGCCATGATACAAAATCGGAGATTTCTATGCGGATTTCCGGTGCCTGTTGACTTCAGTTACGCGCCCAATGATACTGTTCACTGAAATCGCTTATGCGCAAACTGATCCAAGTGGAAGATGCCAAGTCGCTGCTGGAAGCAGCCATGGACTGGGGCGTTTGGAAATGGCTTACGGAGAAGAGGAAAGTCCGGCAAACGGCCGATATAGCTTGGGAAGCTCTCGACGAACTGGAAAAGGAAGTCAAAAGCGGCTGGAGCGACGATCTCCGAAAAGCCTACGCCGAGTTGACGACGGAAGCCGCCGTGGCCGAGGGTGGCACGCCGGCGAAGCGCAAGTATGAAAAGGCCAAGAAAGATGCCGCGTCCGTGGATCCCAAAATCAAGGTTATGGCAGGGAAACTGAAGGAAGCCGAGGACGAAGCTCATCGCGTCAGGATGGAAGCCGAGCGGATGTTCGAAGAGGCCGAGAAGCATCTGAGCAGCAGCATGGCGCGGGAGGCGTCGCAAGTCGCCATTGAAGCGTACAATCTGCGTGAAAAGGTCGTCCGCAAAGCAGAGACCGGAGCGCGCGCGAGGTAAGCAGGCTCAGCCGCTCATATTGGCCCCTAAACTGCTGCTTGGCGGTGTGATTCTGGCAAGTATCAAAACCGGACGGCGCCGCGGTAAAGTCCTGTGAGTCGCAGGTGTGTCCCGGCAACTGATACAAACCACTGAATGGATCGCAATTTCAGCCGCCCTGAAGCGCGGCGGAGAGGGGCACTAAAGGCATGATGGTTTCGAACTACCAAGTCGGGATGGGTGAGGGCACCCAGTTTGACCCAGCATTCGGCGCAACTGAGGCAAGAGACAGGGCGGTATTGGGGGTTTTGCCGGAAGAGGAAGAGCGGCCGCGATATTCTCCTGAGCCGGACGATTCGGTCCGGCGGTATCTGAGGGAAATCGGATCGGTGCCTCTCCTTACGCGTGCCCAGGAAGTGGAGTTGGCGCGGCGCATGGAGCGCGGCAATACGCGGCGCGAAAAGGCGCTGTGCCGCTCGGCACTGGTGCAGCAAAGAGTGGTGGATTTGATCGCGCAAATCGGCGCCGGGTCCGTGGAACAGGATGAGGTGATCGAGCGCGGCGACGTGGAAGAGGGATCGGCGTCCGACCGGGCACGCCGCGCGCAACTTGCCGCACACTTCACCCGAGTGAAGCGTGAATTCGGCAAGCTGCGGCAAATCGAGCAATCGCTGGTAGCGGCGCCCCACAGCGATCGGCAGACGCGGCGGCAAATATCGGCACGACTGGGTCGCGCACGGATTGTGGTGGCGCAGCTAATTCGCGAGATTCCGTTTCGTGCGGATCAATGGGGCGAGTTCACGCGCGAATTGGAGACGCGGGCCGCGGCGCTGGAACGGCTGCACCACGAGTTGCGGAAGCTGGAAACCGCGTCGGGACGCGAGTCGCAATCGCGCGCGCGGGCCTTGCGCGGTGAAATTCGAAACTGTGAAGCCATCTGTCCTGCGACAACTCTTCACGGCACGCTGGCAAGGATCCGCCAGGGCCAGCAGGAGGCCGGACAAGCCAAATCCGACTTGGTGAAGGCGAACTTACGGCTCGTGGTGTCGGTGGCCAAACGATACATGAACAAGGGACTGCATCTGCTCGACCTGGTGCAGGAGGGCAGCCTGGGATTGATGCGCGCGGCGGAAAAGTTCGATTACCGGCGCGGATTCAAGTTCTCGACCTATGCCACGTGGTGGGTCATGCAGTCCGTTTCGCGTTCGCTCGGAGAACAAGGGCGGACTATCCGCATCCCGATTCACATGAACGATCAGCTCAACAAGTTCTTTCGCGCTTCACGGCAATTGGAACGGCAGTTGGGCCGCGTACCAGTGGACGAGGAACTGGCCACGCAATTGAAGACTTCTCCGGATAAGGTGAGCAAGCTCCGGACGATCTCCCGCGAACCAATCTCACTGGATACACCCGTCGGCACAGACGAGGTTTCCACGCTCGGTGAGTTGATTGCGGACCGGTATACTGTATCGCCCGCCGATACGTTGCTGGCCGAAGAAGTCCACGACGAGACTTCCGCGTTTTTGCGGACGCTGGTCCCACGCGAGGAACAGGTGTTGCGTCTCCGGTTTGGCCTGGGCTACAACCGCGAGTACACGCTGGAAGAGATCGGCCGGGACCTGGATGTGACGCGCGAGCGGGTACGGCAGATCGAGTTGCGGGCCCTCCGCAAGCTGCGCCGGCCGGAAAGCGCGCGCCGTTTGCGCGACCTGCTGACGTAGTGATCGTGCTTTCCCGCTGGCCGGACAGGATCACGAACCGAGAGCGCATTTGTGAGATCCTGGAACAAAGTCGAAGCTCTTTACGTTTCGACCTAAGAAGGAGACCAGCGCTGATGAAGAAGAGCCTTTTGTTCCTGGCCGGCCTGTTGATCCTAGCTTCCGGGATCCAATCCGGGCGAGCGCAGGACAAAGCCAGCCGTACCTTGAAAGTGAAGTTGCACTACACGGGATCGGGAACGGTAGATGATAAGCACAAGATTATCGTGTTTCTGTTCGATTCGCCGGACTTCACACAGGGCAACGCCATGCCCGTTGGCGAGCAGAGCGCGGCCGGCAAAGACGAAACCGTAACATTCACCGGTATCGACAAGTCGCCCGCTTACGTGGCGGCGGTTTACGATCCCACTGGCGGCTATGACGGGCAATCCGGACCACCGCCTTCGGGTTCTTCACTCGGGATGTATACCAAGGAACCACCGGCGCCGGGACCGATCGCGATAGATGAAGGCAAGACGGTACAAATCGATTTGCCTTTCGACGATACCGCTAAGATGCCGTAATGAGCATCGGTTTGGGGCAAATCACAAACTGGAAATCGCGCCGCTGGGCAAGCTTGGGTCTTTCTGCGCGCGGGACCGCCGGCTCTGGATCTGATCATCCGGGGCGCGCACTTGTCGTTTGTCGCGCGGCCGCCGGCTGAACATCCGCGCGCGTCGCCAAAATCTCGAGACGCGCCGCATTTTCGACGACACTGGGATGTGAAATATCCAGCTCTTGTAGCAGATGGACCCGGCCCCGGCTTGCAAACTTCCGAGTAACAACGGTCGAGCGGAGCCGTATGTCCGAGGCTTTGAATGGTAGCGGGAGCGGTCCGGCAGATGGAACCGGGTCACCCTGCTGGCGCAACGTGCTGGAGGCGCGGCTTCGAACCAGTCCGGACATAGCTGATTCGTGAGGTTCCGGAGAGACTGCTCAACTGCCGGCAAATCGTGGCCTGCTAGGCTGGTGGCTCGGCGGGACGCCCGTCAAGCTTACTTCGATTCGATGCGCATGCCGTAGAAGCTGCGGTACACAAAGATCATCGAGACTGCCAGGAAGACGACTCCGAGCACCGTCGAAAGGGCATTGCCCTGCTTGGCGTTTAGCGACACAGCCAGTTCCACGGCCAGCAGCCCGAACAGTGTGGTGAATTTGATGATGGGATTCAGGGCCACCGAGCTGGTGTCCTTGAAGGGATCGCCCACCGTATCGCCTACCACCGTGGCGGCATGCAGTTCGGTGCCCTTCATCTTCAACTCTGTCTCAACGACCTTCTTGGCGTTGTCCCAGGCGCCGCCGGCGTTGGCCATGAAGATAGCCTGGAACAGCCCGAAGATGGCGATCGAAATCAGGTAGCCGATGAAGAAGAACGGCTCGAAAAACGCAAAGGCCAGAGTGGCGAAGAAGACCGCGATGAAGATATTCAGCATGCCCTTCTGCGCGTATTGCGTGCAGATGGCCACCACTTTCTTCGAGTCGGAGACGGAAGCCTTTTCGGCGCTTTCCAGCTTGATGTGCTCCTTGATGAATTTCACCGCGCGATAAGCACCCGTGGAAACCGCCTGCGTAGAGGCGCCAGTGAACCAGTAGATGACCGCGCCGCCGGCGATCAGGCCCAGCAGGAACGGCGGATGCAGGATGGAAAGGTTGGCAAGGTTGGTGGTCAGGCCGTTGGTCAGTGCCACGATGATCGAAAAGATCATGGTGGTGGCGCCGACTACCGCCGTGCCGATCAGCACCGGCTTGGAGGTAGCCTTGAACGTGTTGCCCGCGCCGTCGTTCTCTTCCAGGTTGTCCTTGCCCTTCTCGAAGTTGGGCTTGAAGCCGAAATCGCGCTGGATTTCCGCCTCGATGCCCGGCAGGGTCTCGATGGTCGAAAGTTCGAATACCGATTGTGCGTTGTCGGTCACCGGGCCGTAGCTATCTACTGCGATAGTCACCGGTCCCATGCCCAGGAAGCCGAAGGCCACCAGACCAAACGCGAATACCGCCGGCGCCACCATCAAGCTGGCCAAGCCCAAGGTGCTGACGCCGTAAGCTGCGCTCATCAAGCCCAGGATGGCGAAACCCAACCAGTAGGCGCTGAAGTTGCCTGCTACGAAGCCGGACAGGATCGTGAGCGACGCGCCGCCCTCGCGCGCCGAGTTGACGATCTCGCGCACATGCCGCGACTGCGTGGAAGTAAACACTTTCACGCCCTCGGGGATAATCGCGCCCGCCAGGGTGCCGCAAGTGATCACGGTGGAGAGCTTCCACCACAGGCTGGTATCGCCGCCCAAATCGGGAATGACGAAGTAGCTCACCACGTAAGTGAGGCCCACGGAGATCAGCGAAGTCAGCCAGACCAGGGAGGTCAACGGCGCTTCGAAGTTCATCTTTTCGAGATTCGCGTATTTGGCCTTGGCAAAGAAGTGGTTGATGAAGTAACTGGCCGCCGAGGAGATGATCATCATCACGCGCATCACGAAGATCCACACGAGCAACCGGACCTGCATCTCCGGCTGCTTGACCGCCAGCAGGATAAAAGTGATCAGGGCCACACCTGTGACGCCGTAAGTTTCGAATCCATCGGCGGAAGGTCCCACGGAATCGCCCGCGTTGTCGCCGGTGCAGTCGGCGATCACGCCGGGGTTGCGCACGTCGTCTTCCTTGATCTTGAAAACGATCTTCATCAGGTCGGCGCCGATATCGGCGATCTTGGTGAAGATGCCTCCCGCCACGCGCAGCGCCGCCGCGCCGAGCGACTCACCGATGGCGAAACCGATGAAGCACGGACCAGCCAGATCGTGCGGCATGAACAGCAGGATGATCAGCATCATGATCAGCTCGACCGAGATCAGCAGCATGCCGATGCTCATACCGGCCTGCAAAGGAATGTCATAGCAGGGGTAGGCTTTGCCGCGCAGGCTGGCGAATGCCGCGCGCGAGTTGGCAAAGGTATTCACGCGCATGCCGAACGCCGCCACGGCATAGCTGCCGCTGATGCCGATGACGCTGAAAAGCAGAATGGTCCCCACCTGTAAAGCCGTCTTCTCTTGCAGGAAGCCAAAATAGAATACGATAATGACGCCGATAAAGCATTCCAGCAGAATGAGGAACTTGCCCTGCGTGATCAGGTAGGTTTTGCAGGTCTCGTAAATCAGCTCGGAAACTTCGAGCATGGATTTGTGCACGGCCATGTTTTTCAGACGGTTGTAGATGATGAGGCCGAAGACCATGCCCAGCACGCAAAACACCAGGCCGAACATCAGCAAGCTACGGCCGCCAATGCCACCGAGGAATGTAGCACTGTCCAGATCGGGCAGGTTCAGGCTGGCTTCGCCGCCTTCGCTTTGCGCCATCAGAGGGGCGCTCAAAAGAGCCATCCACGGCAAAGGAAGAAGCGCACGGAATGCGCGAAGGACCGGCGACTTACGCGGAACAGCTTGCATGAAAAAACCTCCTGGAAACGGGGAGATCCCTGAGGAAGGGCCTGCCCCAAATAGGATATCAGGGTGTTTAACTCACCCCGATCCTAATGAAAACTCACGATAGCGCACGGCAAACTTGAATTCAAGGACGGGAGAGGCTCCAGGCGGCCGGTTGTGATTCGGGCGGCCGGGATCGAATGACGCGTCCCGGCCGCATTCGCTACACTGATGTTGATACCTCTCGTGGCGGGGTGATGAAATCGGCAGACATAGCGGACTTAAAATCCGCTGGCCCGCAAGGGCCGTGTGGGTTCAAGTCCCACCCCCGCTACCAGCCAGTCCGCGGACTTTCGCATTTCCCGCCGGTGCGGGTGATTCGAAAGACCGGCGGTCTTGAGCCGGGTTCGCGAGTCGAGCTTAAGATCGGGCCGTTGGCTTGGACTGCAGGTGCATACGCGCATGGACAAACCATTTGTTCGGAGGGGCTGTGCAACTTGGCTTGCACCAAATGTTCCGCCAACGCCATCGGATCACCAAGCGCTATCGTGAGAAGCGCCGACAAGTCCGTGGGCGGGCTAATGCGATAGCGACGTCTGGCGCTCGCCGGGTTTCGGGCGGCGCATAATCATTGGCAGAGGAACCAGGCAGGCGATCACCAACGACATCACCCAGAAGCTGTTTTCGAAGCTCAGGGCGCTGGCCTGGGCCTGTACCGTGCCATAGGCAAGGGCCATGGCCTTTTGGGTTGCCGTGACCGCGTCGTAGCCCTGCGAAAGGAACACGGCTTTCATTCCAGCGAGCCACCGCTCGAAGTTCGGGTCGCCATGGCTGGTGTGAGCGGCGAAATTAACTTGGTGTATCTGGTTCTGCCGCGCCAGGAAAGTGCTGAGCAGGGAGGTTCCGATACTGCCGCCCAGATTGCGCGCGAAATTCGACAGTCCCGAAACCTGGTTGTTTTTCTCCCGCGGCACACCGACATAGTTCAGCGTGCTAATCGGAATGAAGATGAACGGCATGAACACGACCTGCGCCATACGCAGGTACATGATGGTGTGAAAGTCGATTTGCAGGCTGACGATGGTCAATCTGTAGAGCATGATCGCGGTGCCCAGAAAACCGATCGAGATGAGCATACGCGGATCGACCTTGGTGGCGGTGATGCGGCCGGCAATCGGCATCATCAGCATCAGCACGAAACCGGCGGGCGACAGCGCCATTCCAGCACGCTCCGCGGTGTAGCCCAGGCTGACTTGCAGGAATTCCGGGATCAACACAGTAGACCCGAAGAGAACCATGCCCAGCGTGAACGAGAAGAACACGGCCGTGCCGAAATTGCGATTTTTCAGCAGCCGCACGTCCACAATGGGGTCGTCGTGATACCACTCCCAGAGGAAGAACCCGATCAGGACCGGCACGCCGAGGGCGAACATCACGCGGATCAGCGGCGACGCGAACCAATCGGCCTCCTGCCCCTTATCCAGCACTACCTGCAGGCAGGAAACCCCGAGCACAATCAATGCCAGTCCGATGTAGTCAATCCGGATACCGGCGTTGCGCTCGCGTTTAAACCAGGGCGGATCCTCGACCAGGCGGGACGTGAGGAAGAGCGATAACGCGCCCACGGGCAGGTTGATGAAGAAGATCCAGTGCCAATTGAAATTGTCGGTGATCCAGCCACCCAGCGTGGGGCCGATGGCGGGCGCGACTACGACGGCCATGCCGTAAAGGGCAAATGCCATGCCTCGTTTTTCGGTCGGGAATGAGTCCGCCAGGATGGCCTGTTCGGAAGGCTGCAACCCGCCCCCTCCGGCTCCCTGCAAAATACGGGCGATGATCAACATGGGCAGGGTCGGCGCGATGCCGCACAAGAACGAACACACTGTGAACAGCAGGACGCAGCCCATGTAGAAGCGTTTGCGCCCGATGACGGTCGAGAGCCATCCCGAGACGGGCAACACGATTGCGGCCGAGACCAGGTAACTGGTGAGCACCCAGGTAGCTTCCGTATAAGTGGCGCCGAGCGATCCGGCGATGTGCGGGAGGGCCACGTTGGCGATGGAAGAATCCAGCACCTCCATGAAGGTGGCCAGAGTGACGGTCAGCGCGACCAGGTAGGGGTTGTGCGCGGGCCGCCATTCATCGTGCGGCTTCTGGTCTACGGGCATGCTATTTACCGACGCGGACCTCGGGCTCGACTGACATTCCGGCGCGCAACCGGTCGAGCCCTTCCTGGTTTGGCGTAAGGCGCAGTCGGACGGGGATGCGCTGGACCACCTTCACATAATTGCCGGTTGCGTTTTCTGGGGGCAAGACGCTGCTGACGGCGCCCGTGCCACCACCGATGTTCTCGATATATCCGTCGAAGTCGCGATGCAAAGCATCTACGTGGAGGCGAGCCGGCTGTTTTGGCTGCAGGCTCGCCACTTGGGTTTCCTTGAAGTTGGCCGTAATCCAGATGTCGCCCACTTCGGCAATGGTGAACAACTGCTGGCCGGTCGACACGTGCGCTCCAACCTCAGCGGAGCGCTTCATCACGATGCCATCCACAGGCGAGACGATGTGAGTGTACGTCAATCGAAGTTGCGCTTCCTCGAGCCGCGCCTGGGAGCTCTGAGAATTGGCTTGCTGGGACCGAAGCGCCGCCTGGCGAATGGCAACCTGGTGGCCGGCGGTCTGCTGGTATTGACGCAAGCGGCTCTGCGCCTCTCGCGCCTGGGCCTTCCTCTGGTCCACGATGCGCGCGGCGGACTCGACGCCGGCGCGGGACGCATCCACATTAGCGGCGTGCGCTTTGGCGGTGGCTTCAATCTGGTCGTACTCCTGCCGGGAAACTTCTTCGTTGCCGATCAGTATCTTGTAGCGCGCCAGATCAGCCTGGGATTTGGCGCTATTGGCTTCAGCTTCGGCGAGCCGGGCGGCGGCCGAATCGCGATCGTGCTCGGCGGCGCCCACGGCAGCTTCGGCGTCGGCTACGCCAGCCTCCCCGCCCGACAGGTTGGCGGCATTCTCCTCTTGCGTGATGGGGATGTTCGGTTGTTGAGCCGTCACCTGACTGCGGGCCTGTTGCAAAGCGGCGGCTACCTGATCGACGGCCACCTGATAATCCCGCGGGTCCAGATCCACCAGCGGATCTCCGGCATGCACGAACTGATTGTCCTCTACATACACTTTGACGATGGCGCCGTCCACGCGCGGGCTGATGGGGTCCAAGTGCATTTCGACAAAAGCGTCGTCGGTAGATTCAAACTGGCGAGCGTGCAACCAATAGAAGAGAATACCGGCGGCGACTGCCAGCAGCACCAGGAAGAAGATCGTAAAAGTGCGGCGGCCGCCCGATGCCTTGGTATCCGCCTTGGCCGCGGGCGGGGTTTCTGGCGTGGAAGTCGGTGTCATGGGCGTGTTCCTTGTAATAGATCCGGCAAAGAAGTTTCGGCTTCGCCCGCGGCGCGCGACAGGTTGAGTCGGGCGAGGTCTAACGCAAACAGGCTGGATATGTAATCCGACTCCGCGCCGGCGACCTGTTCCTGAGCCTGTACGACCTCGACCGTGGTGGTGACTCCCAGGTTAAAGCGATCGCGCGCCTCACGGAGTGTCTCCGCCGCGTAATCCCGATTGGTGGCGGCGAGCTGGAGCTGTCCGGTAGCAGCTTCCAGTTCGATCAGCGCCGAACGGACCTCCTGCTCCACGCGGCCGCGCTGATCGGCGAGTTCCGCCTGACGCTGGTGCAGGGCGGCTTCCGCCTGCTGCACATCGGCTTGAATGCGCCCTCCGGTCCAGATGGGAAAGTTTACCGAACCGGTGGCCGAGAACACGCCATGCACCTGAGTGGGATTCGGGCCCAGAACGCCGTAGTCGCCACTGAACGAAACGGCAGGCAGCCGTTCGGCGCGCGCAGCACTGACGGCGTGCTCCGCGGCGCGCACCTGGGCCTCCGCGGCCTTAAGATCGGATCGTTGGGCGAAGGCTTGTTGGATGGCGTTGGCTGCTTGCGGGATGGAAATGGCGTTGGGCGCGAGGGGGTCCGTCAGGGTCAGTTCGCGGTCGAGCGGCAAGCCGATGGTCCGGGCCAGGGCGAGCTTCTGCTTGCGGAGATCGGCTGCGAGCGCATTCAGCCGCTGCTGCTGGGTTTGCAACTCGACCAGCGTGCGCATGACGTCGATGCGCGCATTTGTGCCTGCTTCTTTGCGGATGCGGGCCTGCTCAGAGACGGCCTGCGCGTTGGAAACCTGCGCCTTTTGCGATTCGATTCGCGCCGCGGTGGCTGCGGTTTGCAGGTAGGCGCCCGCTACGGCTATGACGACCAGTTCGCGCGCATCCTTGGCCGAAAGGCTGGCGGCCTGCTCCAGTTCTTTGCCGGCACGCAAATTCCGCCGCGCCACGGGATCGTATACCGATTCGCTCACTGAGAACTGCGCCTGCGAATAGTTGTAGGGACCGACGACCGAGGGGATCGAGAAGTTCAGTCCAGGCGGCAGACTGAAGACAAATCCGAATGCCGCCAGATTGGTTTGAGCTACGGTATCGGATGCGTTCACCGAAAGGTTGGGCAGCAGCGCGCTGAGGGCCTGCAAGCGGGCGGCTCGGGCGGCGATGCTCGAGTTGCCGGCGGCTATGACGCCGAGATTGGTGGCGAGGCCCATTTTGATGGCATTTGCCAGCGTCAGGCCGATTGGTCCCGGGGGCGGTTCGGCGCCGGCCACGCTGCCTTGCAGATTTCCGCCGATCTGGACGGACGTGCTGATGGTATCGACTCCGGCAGGAGATGTGCTTTGCTGGACCGATACGGACCCAGCCGGGCTCATGCGGCCGGATTGCGGCAAGACCATCGGGCGTGACGTGCCGCCGGGCGCCTCGCCGGGAGGCATCTGAGCCAATGAAATGGAGACGGTGGCCGGAATGAGGAGGGCAAGGCACGCCGCTGACCCGCGCCTTAGCTCGTTGGGTCTCACAGAGCCATTATATACATACATGAATGTATATAATAGGGGGGTGGGCTTGCACGACACATCTCTGGCGCCAAGGCCGGTCGGGACCGTGCGGCGCCGGGCGAATTCGCCGTCCCGCAATAAGCACCAACAACGGACGGAGGCCACCAGGCAGGCGCTACTGGATGCGGCGCGGCGCATTTTCGCCCGGGATGGTTTCGAGGCCGCGCGGATTGAAGAAGTGGCCGCCGCCACGGGACATACGCGCGGCGCGTTCTACGCGCATTTCCGGACCAAAGAGGATTTGTTCTTTGCCCTCCTGGAGCAGGAAGCGGAACGGCGCGTCGCCCAAATTCGCGCCGTGCTGGCTCGCTGCCAAACCGCGGCCGATCGATTCGCGGCTCTACGGGAATTTTTCGTATCCCGGATCTCAGACCGCCGCTGGGCAATGCTCATGGTGGAGTTCAAGTTATTCGCCGTGCGGCATCCGGACCTGCGGCCGGGCTTGGCCGCCACGCATCGCCGCATACGCGCCTCGCTTAAGATCGAGGGTATCGGGGAAATCTGCGACGAAGTACAAAAGGCGGCTTTGGAGGCATTACTCGCGGGGTTCACATTGGAGCATGCGTACGATCCGCTGCGTCTGCCACGGCGACAGGCTATCGCCATCCTGGGCGCCCTGTTCGACGCGATCCTATCCAAACATGTGGGAGCCGGAGCCGCCGGCCCGGACTGTGGATAGACGCGGGCCGGCTACGGCTTACTCTTCGCCGCCCGATCCAGGCGCAGAAAACGCGCCGCATTGTTGTAGAGAATATCGCGCTTCTGTTGCGGCGTGAGATAGGTAGCTCCCTCGATCACACTGATCGAGGTGGCCATCAGCTTGGGCCAGATCAACTGGTCCGTGCCGAACATTACGCGGTCTTCGAAACCGGCTTCCACGATGCGCTGGATATAAGTATGAACCTCTTTCAACGGGTAGCTCCAGATCAGGCCGGCAACGTCGACATAGACGTAGGCATTGGCTTGAAGCAGGGTGAGCAACGGGTCGATCATGGGATATCCGGCGTGCATAATCCAGAGACGCAGTTTCGGATGGCGCGCCAACACATCCTCCAGCAGCAGCGGATTACCCATCGAGCCGCGGAATTTCGGCGTGGTGATATTAGCGCGCCCGGAACCTCCGGTGCCCATGTGAATACCCACCGGAATGTCGAGTTCTTCAGCCAGGGCGAAATACTTATCGACTGACGGATCGCTGGGCGAAAGTCCTTGATACTGGAGACCGACTTCACCCATGACCTTGAATCCGCCCGTGGTGAACGCCGTGCGCAGGTCCTCCACGGGAAGATAGGTGGCACTGTTCATCGCGCCCTCGAACGAAGTGCCGGGGATGATTCGTCCCGGCGGCGCGGCGTCCATCCACTTCCGAACGGCCTTTTGATCGCCCATCACCACCGCCGTGACATTGAGCCGTTCGTATTCGGCCAGCACCGCCTGCATGTATTCATCCGGCGATTTGGAGGGTTCCAACAGGTCCGTGCAATCCTGCTTGGCCCATCCGATCGGGCCGGCCTTCTCGCGTGGGTCGGCCGCCAGGAACTGCGGGTTGAAGGGACACATTGGTCCCACACCCGGTATGCCACCCAGGGTATGGACGTGAACATCGATAACGGGCGGCCGGGACGACGGCGCCGGTTGGGCCCAGACGTTTATGGAGAAAGCTGATGACAGGCAAAAGAGAATGCGGGTTCGCATGGATGCCAAAATCATACCAGACGTCGGCTGCCGTGGATTATCGCCTGGCTTCGTAGCTGGCGATGCTGGCAGTGAGGGCGCGCACCAGATCCGTCTGCTTGCGGTCCTTGGCGGTGCGAAGCGCCTTTTGAGCTGCTTCCAGCGCGTCTTTGAGCCGGCCCACCTGCGCGTAGACCGCAGCCAGCATGCCACCCACTGCCGGATCACCAGCGGCGGCAGCCTTCTCCAAGTGCGGAATGGCTTCGTCGAATCGGCCGCCGGTGGCCAGTAAACGGCCGAGATAATAGTGCATCTCGGCGGAATCCGGGTGAGCCGCCAAGGCTTTTTCGAAGTGCGGTATGGCATCAGCGGGACGGCCGGCCTCGATCAGGGCGCCGGCCAGATTTGCATGGATCTCGGCGTTAGCAGGATCAAGGGCCAAGGCGCTTACGAAGTGCGCGATGGCTTCATCGAAATGGCGCTCTTTGGCTAACGCTATGGCGAGGTTGGCGTGCGCCTCGGAATCATTGGGCGCCATTTGCAAGGCCTTCCGGCACTCGTCCATGGCTTCGCCATTCTGCCCGCTCTGCGCCAACGCGGCTCCCAGGTTGCTGTGTACCTTGGCATCCCAGGGGCTCAATTGCGCGGCTCTACGCAGATTGAAAAGAGCCTCGTCGAGCTTGCCGGCACGCGCCAACGCAATACCCAAGTTGGTGTAGCCGTCGGCATAGTCTGGTTCCGACTCCACGGCTTTGCGGTAGGACGCCGTGGCCTCGTCCGCGCGCCCCACGGTGGCCAGCGCGACGCCCCGGTTGCTCAGCGCCTTGGCATCGCCGGGATTGAGCGCCAGGGCTTGGTTCCAGGTCCGAATGGCAGCCGCGTAGTCTTTCTTGTCGCCGAATTCAGACGCCACGTCGAACAGGCGGTAGAACTCTGTGGCGGGCGCGTCGATTTTGGCGATGCTATCGGGCGGAATGTTCACGAACTCCGGGATATTTACGGCACGGTTGGCGGCCGTGGCGTTTTCGATCAGGATGGCGGGGCTGTCGTTACCGTGCTCGTCGATGTGGGTCAGGTACATCTGCGTATACGGCGACCGCGCTTTAGATGAAAACACCAGCCAGCGGGAGTTGGGAGAGAAACTGTGCCAGGAATTCATGCGGCTGGTATTGCAGCGAAGGCGTCGGGCCGGGCCGCCCGCCGCCGGTATGATGTACAACTGGCTATCGGGGCGCATCAGCAAACCGTTGCGGCATTGCACGAAGATGATCCATTTGCCATCGGGAGAGACCTTGGCGAAGTTGTTGCTCATGCCGTTCTGCGAAGCACCTTCGAGGCGCTCTGCATGTCCGCCCTGTCCGCCGTTAAAAGGGATGCGGTAGAGGTCGTACTGAATCTGAGTCTCATTGGGATCGTCGGCGTATTGGGCAGTTTTTTGACCCGGTGGATATGGGTCGCGGGCCTCGGCGCGCGCAAACACCAGGTATTTGCCATCCGGGCTCCAGACGGCGTTGGTCTGCACGTAGCGCGGGTCGTCCGCGCCGGGTAGCGGCCGCAATTCGCCGGCCGCGCGGCTGTACCAGGCCAGGATGCCACGGGTCGGATAGAAGACCTGGCCGAAGGCGTAGTCCTTGTAGCCTGCGTTGAAGAAACGATCGGCGAGGCCGCGCGCCATGCCGTTCATGTGCCGGATGCCGGCTGCGCCGGGATCCTCGATGGTGGTGACCACATACTGGCCGTCGGGCGATACCTGCGACATGAAGCCAAAGCGTTTGGCTGCCGGACCATCGGTCTTGACGGGCGCCTGGCCGCGGAAGGCGCTCCAGCGAATCACGTCTTCGTTCCGAATTGCCATGTCCTTCCGCACGGGAACCAGCGCGTAGAGGCCTTTGTCGTTCTGCGGGCCGTCCACGTCGAGACCCAGCGTTTTGCCGTCGAGCGAGAAGGAATGGCAGTTGGCGCAGGTGGGCAGGCCCTGCATCAACACGCGGCTTTGCGTTTCGCCCACGTTGCGCAGACGCCAGGCGATCAACCCGATGGCAAAATTCGGCAATGGCTTGATGACGCCGGTCTCGGTGGCGGTAGGGATGAGCGGCACATCGCGGTAGAAGATGGGCGCGCCCACCGGATCGCGGGAGATTTCGATGGTGACGTAGCCGCGCGAGACGGGCTGCGAACCATGCGCCGCGAAACCAGTTATGGTTACGGTCGTGTCGCCTTCGATGGCCGCCCAGAGCTTGGGTTCGGGCTTCCAGGTATGCGCGGCAGCTAGTTCCGGGGTCAGCGTGGGAGGCACCGCGCCGACGCATCGCAGATCGATTTCGCCCACTTGCATGCGAGGACCGTCGGACTGGACGCGCAGGCGGCCCACTTCGATCACCCAATGCGTGGCGCGCGGATCCGGGTCCCGCCACAGGAACGTGGGCGGGGCGAAGTCCGGCGGAAAGATGGTCCTGTCCGACGGATAGCCGATGGTGATGGGAGCCACGCTCTGGGGGCGCGGACCCGCCGTAAGCGCGGCGGCCACAACCAACCAGGCCAAGCAGACTTTAAGCTCCTGCAAGCTGAATCTATATTGTATCTATCCAGCGTTACTGTGCCAGCTCTTGCATGGCTGCCGCGATACGCGCGGCCGCATCCGGGCCGACGGAGTTCTCTTCGCCGTACCACGCCTTCTTGGCGTTCTGCAGATAGGGCGGCTTCTCGTCCCACTCGGCCTTCGGAATGATATAGCCGATTTCGTCGTCGGCCAGACCGATCAGCATTTTGAATGGCGCGTTGAGCATCGGTTTGATGGGCGGCTCGATGGGCGCATCCGGGAAGTCGGCGCCGGCGTAGCGTTCCACGCCACCCAGACTCAACTCCGGATACATCTCTCCGGGGATCAGAGCAATGGCCAGCACCGGCTCCTTGCCTGACATGCGAATCAGGCCGACCGGCGCGGTGGTGGCGCCATCGGCGGTAGTCTTCTTGCGGCCTTTGTAAAGGTTCGCTTGCGCCGCCATCTCAAATCCGTGATTGGCGACCGGAATGGTGATGATGCGCTCGGCGAATGTGACTTTGTCGATGCGGACGGCTTTGGCGGAATGCACGGCTTCGGCCGCCAGGTCGGCGATGCGCTCGCCGAGCACCTGGGTCTTGCGAAAACTGTTTTCCGCCGCGATGCTTCCGGTGGCCGGATCGGTGATCTTGGCGCCAAGAGGCGATTGCATTCCGCCTACGGCGCCGTTCCACAGCACCGCCATGCCATCCACTTTGGCTTCCAGCCGCTTGTAGAAGAAACCGGGGTAATCCGCGCTGATCTGGGTGTTACGCGAGCCGAGCGTTTCGGGATGGTTGGCCCAGTTCACCGCGGTGGCGATGGGCTTGCCGCCTTTGCCGGTGAGCCTGAGGACGATCAGATCCGGGTCGTGCTTCACAGGCGGGCGGTTGTCGTCGATGAACGAGTCGAGTTCCGGGCTGTGCACCACGGCCAAAGCCGCAGTGGCGGGTTCGAGAACCGCCAGCGCGCCTTTGGCAGCCTCGGCGATGCGATCTACGACGAAACTGTTGTAGGCCTCGTCAATTCCGGATTGGCCCACCGCCGGACCCCACAGCCCCATGGTGTCCGGGCCCTCATGCACGTGCGTGGATGCCACCACCACGTCGGCTTCGGGAACCTTGGCGCGCACGCGTTGCACGTCGTCGAGGAAGAAGCCGATCAGGTCAACTTCGCACATCACCAGCGGCCGCTGGCTGGCGCTGAACGCCACGCAGCGCGCATAGAGGTCGTCGTGCACAGTTTTGGCCACGCGGTTTTGGCCAAATCCAGCCATGTAAACCGGTGGATGGTCCTGCAAGGGAGGACTGATGACCGTCTTGAAGGCGCCTGCGCGGAACTGCCCGAAGAGCGATCCCGCACAGGCTAACACGAGAACGAAGCGCACGAGAGCTACACCCACCAGGCAGCGGCGGGCTGCTCCTTCATCACCGTGCCGTTCAGGAATTCCGCGGCTTTGCGCAGACCTTCCTCCGGCGAAAGCAGGCTGTCCTCATGCTCGATGGAGAGCACATAGTCGTAGCCGAACATGCGCAGAGTGGAGGCGAATTCCTTCCACCAGCCGGCATCGTGGCCGTAGCCGCAGGTGCGGAAGATCCAGGCGCGATTGCGCTCGTCGGTATACGACTTGGTATCGAGCACGCCGGTCAAGGGCAAGTTGCGCTCGTAGATCTGGGTATCCTTGGCGTGCACGTGGAAGATGGCATCTCCCAGCACGCGTATGGCGGCGATGGGATCGATGCCCTGCCAGAACATATGGCTGGGATCATAATTGCAGCCCACCGACGGGCCCGCAATGGCGCGCAGCTTCAGCATGGTCTCCGGACTGTAGGCCACGAAGCCGGGATGCATCTCGATGGCAATTTTCACGCCATGATCGGCGGCGAACTTGCCCTGCTTGGTCCAGTAGGGCGCTACTTTGGCGTCCCACTGCCATTTCAGAATTTCCAGGTAATCAGGGGGCCAGGGGCAGGTTACCCAATTGGGCCACTTGGATTTGTCACAGTCGCCAGGGCAGCCGGAGAAGTCGATCACTACGGGCACGCCCAGTTTCTCGGCCAGACGAATGGTTTTGCGGCTGACCTCCTGATCGTGCTTGGCGCGGTCCTGATCCGGATGGAGCGGATTGCCGTGGCAGCTCAGCGCGCTGATGGAGAAGCCGTTGTCCGCCAGTTTCTTCTTGAATTCGTTCAGTTCGGCTTTACTGTCCAGCATGGACAGTTTGCAGTGGGGATCGCCCGGATAATTTCCTGTTCCGAGCTCCACGGTATCAATATTGATGCTCTTCAGCTTCTTTAGAACATCGTCGAGAGAAAGTTGTGCCAACAAGGCAGTGAATACGCCGACTCTCACTTAGAGGTTCTCCTTTCGGCAATTGGTTTGGATGCCACCGTACAGAATAACAGGCGGAGGCCGGTTTCGCTCCGGCCCGGCATTTCCGGGTTTCTTCTTGACATTCTAGGAGAGTCTTCCTAGAATGGCTAGGGGAAAAACATATGGGCAAGCAGGTGGATATTCTGCAAGGCACATTGGACATGCTGATCCTGAAGGCGGTATCGCTGGGACCGCTGCACGGATACGGGATTCTGCTGCGGATTCAGCAGATCTCCAAGGACGCGCTGCTGATCCCGCAGGGATCGCTGTACCCGGCGCTGTACCGCCTGGAGCATCGCGGCTGGATTGCGGCCGAATGGGGCGAGAGCGACAACAAACGCAAGGCCAAGTATTACAGCCTGACCGCCGCCGGACGCAAGCAATTGATGTCCGAACGGCGCGAATGGAAGCGGCTGGCAGGAGCGATAGCTGACGTTTTGGAGGCCTGACATGCGATGGCGGGGGAGGGGATCCCGGGTGGCACGGGAGATTGCGGCCGAAATGGACAGCCACATGGAACGTTACACCGCCGACCTGATCGCCGGTGGCGTAGACCCACAGGATGCACGGCGGCAAGCGCGCATCGAGTTCGGCAGCACCGCCGCAGTGGCCGAGGAATGCCGCGAAGCCGTAGGATTGCGCTGGCCGGACGAGATCGCGCGCGATCTGCGCTATGCCGCGCGCGTGCTCCGCAAGAGCCCCACTTTCACGGCCGCGGCGGTGGTCACGCTGTCGCTATGCATCGGCGCCAACACGGCCATCTTCAGCGTAGTGGATGCGGTGCTGCTGCGGCCTCTGCCGTATCCGCATCCGGAGCGGTTGGTCACGATCGCCCGATACTACTGGGGCCAGGGCGAGAGCGAGTACAACATCCCGCAGACCGGACAAACGTGGGAAGCCGTACGGGATCACGCTCTCTATCTGGATGCGGCCGCATTCAGTTTTGGATCCACGAGCGTCAACTTTGCGGCCGGCAGCAGCGTCCAGAATGTCCGCCAGGGGCGTGTCTCCACGGGTTTCTTTCGCGTTATGGGGATTCCGCCGCTCATGGGACGAGAGTTCTCGCCAGACGAGGATCGCGCTGGCGGCCCAGCAGTCACACTACTGAGTTACGATCTCTGGAAACACGCTCTCAACGCCGACCCGGCGGTGGTTGGCCGGGCCGTGACGTTGCGCGGCGAGCCCTTCACAATTGTGGGGGTCATGCCCGCGGGATTCCAGAGCAGCGCGCAGGCCGACTTGTGGACGCCGCTGCGTCCGTCCCGTGCGGGCGAGGGCGGCGGTAGCAATTATAGGTTGGTGGCTCGTTTACGGCCCCACGCCACTTGGGCGCAGGCTGAAGGCCAGGTAGCCGCCATCGGCGCGTCCGTCCTGCGTAGGACCGGCAGCGATAACGTGGGGCTGAGGCTGCTGTCGTTCCAGCGCGGCTTAACCAACGATTTGCGGGCGCCGCTGTTGATCCTATGGGCCGCCGTAGGTCTGGTTCTGCTGATCGGCTGCGTGAATGTCGCGGGACTGCTTTTGGCGCGCGCCGCCGGGCGCACCCGGGAGTTGGCGACGCGCATGGCGCTGGGCAGCGGACGCGCCGCGCTGATCCGCCAATTGCTCGCCGAAAGCATCCTGTTGGGGATTTGCGGCGGCGCGGCGGGCGCTCTCTTGGGGTATCTGGGAGTGCAGGCATTGCGGTTGCTGGCACAGGATAGCCTGAACGTTTGGCAGACCATCACTCTGAGCTGGCGGGTACTGGCCGCGACAGCCGGCGCATCGCTGCTGGCGGGTATCCTCTTCGGACTCTACCCGGCGCTGGCAGCCAGCCGCCTGGAGATCCGCGCGGCGCTGGGCGAAGCGGGGCGGGCTGTAGCCGGCGGACGCAATCCCTGGCCGCGCCGGCTGCTGGTGGCGGGCGAAGTGGCGCTGGGTATGGTCCTGCTGGTCGGCGCGGGACTGCTGATTCGCACGTTTGCACATCTTCAGGGACTCAATCCGGGTTTCGACGCGAGCCACGTAATTACGGCTCAACTCTCGTTGCAGGACGCACGCTATGCAACCAGTGCCCGCGTCAATCGCCTCTTTGACCAGGGCCTCGCGCGCATCCGCGAATTACCCGGTGTGGAATCGGCCGCGGTGACGCTCACCCTGCCTTATGAATTTGCGCTCAATGATGGTTTCCGCCGCTTGGACGGCAAGCACGTAGATACGGAATCCCAGATCACCAACTTTTTCTATGTCACGCCCGAGTACTTCCGCGTGCTTCGGATTCCGTTGCTACGTGGGCGGGTATTCACCGCCGCGGATCACAGCACTGCGGCGCCCGTGGCCATGGTCAGCGAAGCGTTCGTGAGGATGTACCTGCGGGGCGACGACCCGCTCGGACGGCATCTCGACATGGGTGGCCGCGAGCATCGGGAGATCGTAGGCGTCGTGGGTGACGTACAGCAGAAGAGCGGCTGGGGCGAGAATTTCGGACCGGTGGCGGCCATGCCGGACATCTATGTTCCGGCCACCCAGACTGACGACAAGTCCCTGCAACTTCTACACACCTGGTTCACGCCGAGTTGGATCGTGCGCACAACCGGCCCGCCGGAAGGGATCATCCCAGGCATGCAGGGGGCCCTGGCAGCCGTAGATCCCCAATTGCCATTCGCCGGCTTCCACAGCATGGCGGATGTCCGCTTCCGCGCACTGGCCGAGCAGCGTTTGGAAGCCGCGCTGTTAGGCGCCCTGGCCGGGCTGGCGCTGCTGCTGGCCGCGGTGGGAATTTACGGATTGATCGCCAATTCGGTAGCCGAGCGCACCCGCGAGATGGGTATCCGCCTGGCACTGGGCGCAACGGTGCCGCAGGCTATGCGGGCGGTAGCATTGCCCGGAGTCGCGCTGGCGTGCGCCGGTGTCGCGGCTGGGTCGGTGCTGGCCAGCTTCGCTTCGCGACTGTTGCGGCATCTGGTCTGGGGCGTAAGGCCGGGCGATCCGGCGACGTTCGCCGGCGTGGCGATCATGCTGCTCGCCGTGGCAGCCGCGGCCAGTTTCTTGCCCGCGTTGCGGGTTACCCGGCTGAATCCGGCGGAGACGCTTCGGCAGGAATAGCCCGGTGCTACTGAATGATCACTTTTTCAACGGACTGGTTGTCGTAGTCATCCTCGATGCGCACCGCCAAGGTGTGCTCGCCGGGCACGATGTGGTCAAGCGTCAAATCGTAAGATAACTGGTGCGAATCGGAGAGTCCCGAGGCTGGGGCGGCCATGATCCAATCGCCGCCGTCCAGCGAATACTCGGCTTTCTTCAGGTTGCTAAGCGCGTCGGCGGCGCTCCAGGTGGCGTGCAGCTTGCCGCCTGACTGGCTGCCCTTCAGGCTGGCGATCTTCGGCGGTGTGTTGTCGATCGTAAACGGATCGCTGACCAGGGATGTGCAGAGGGCATCGGCGGGCGGGTTACCAGGCGAATCCGAAGCCGTGACGCGAATGCGATAATCGCCATCCGGGAAGGACGTCGAATCCCAGCTCCAGTATCTGTCCTTCAATTTGTCTTTGAGGAGCTTCCAGCCAGTTTCGTTCACGCCACGGATTTCCAGAAGGTAAATCAGACCATCGCCATTATCGTCGGTCGCGGCCCAGCGCGCGCCGACGTAGCCCTTGGCGTATTGCATGGTGGGCACGCCGGCATCGAACGACGGGGAAGGCGACCCGCTGGGTGCCGGCTTCCCAATGGGCGGCAGAGTCATTGTTGGGGTGGGAGCGACTAAAATCACCGGAGCCGGAAATTTGTAATTGGCCGGGGTCGCTTCGATAGCTTCGATACGCGGGGCGACGTTGCGCGGCAGGTAGGCGACGTCGACGGATTCCAGTTCCGGCGATTGCGACGCGCCCGCGGTGAGGGTTGCCTTCCATTGGATGAATCGGGCGGCGGGAATAGTCAGGCGATCACCTTCGGTATGCGTGACGGGCGCGGACCAGGAACTCCAACTCTTGCGCGGCTGGTCCAGGTTGCCGCTGCGCGCCGAGATGGCTACGCCCCCACCATTGAGATGCGCCTCGAAACTCAAACGGCCCCAACGGGAGAAAAAACCGGCGTCGAAAACGGTGCTCTCGAGGGAGCCTTCGTGCGCCAAGGTAGAGCTTATTTCGTAGATCTTGCCCACATTTCCGGTAGCGGCGTACAATGTGCCGTCCGCGGATTGTTGGAACGCAATCACCTGGGTCGAAGGCGCGGTGACCAGCACGGTATACAACACATCGGAATCGATGCGGTAAATGCAGCCTTTGTTGCCGGTGCCCAGTAGGGGCCGGCCCTGCGCATCGAACGCAATGGCATACACAATATCCTGCGCGTGGCTCCAGATTTTTTCGGGCTCGCCGGTGGGACCGATGCGGTAAACGTCGGACCCGGTCACGGATACACCGCTGCCGGAAGCAGCCAAAGAAGCCGGCGGCGGGGCCGCGGCATGTACTTGCAACTGTCCCCCGGGAGACCCGGCCGGTCCAGCCGTGGGGGCCGAAGACGGGGGCGGCGCGGGCGGCACGGAGGAAGGACCGGGCTTGGTGCCCACTCCCGCCGCGTAAATGGCGCCATCCTTGGCTACCGCGACCGCGGTCACTTCCTTCTTGCTCATCTGGTAGAGAACGAAGCTTTCGCCCGCGGGCGACACGCGAATGACCAGGCCACCGGGATCGGTGCCGAGGATTATGTTGCCGGCGGCGTCGACGGCTAACGAGCGGACGTGCGTTTCGTCGCCCTGATATAACACGCTGCCGCGGCCATCCGGCTTCACGCGATGCACGGCGCCGGGATCGCCTGTGGCCACCAGCAGATCGCCTTGTTTATCGAAAGCCAACGCCCAAATATATTTTGCCTTGGGATCGTAGAAGAATTCGGATTTGCCATCGGCCGCGATGCGGTAGACTTTGCCATCGGGGGCCGTAGCGGCGTATACGCGGTCATGCGCGTCGATGGCCAACGCCGGGATCTGCAGGCCGTCCAGTTCCGCCAGCGTTTTTTTGTCGCCGCTCGCGGTGAGCCGGTAGAGTTTGGCGCCCGGACCGCCGCCGGCGTACAGGTTGCCTCGTGAATCACGCGCCAATGCCCAGAGGTAGGCGGAGGCTGTGTCGTAGATCTCCTGGAAGCGCGGGGCCAAAGTTATTAAGCCGTCGCTGCGCAGCGAGAGGTTTTTCATCTCGGCCTTTTCGAAGTCGGCGTAATCGCTGGCAGTCCAGGTGCGCGTCTGGCCGGCTTGCGCGGGCAACCAGAGGATAGTAAGCCCTAACACCAGGGCCGGCCGCGCGACCCCCGTCGGTCGTTGTTGCATTGTTCGAGTTATCCGTTCCTTACTTGACAGTAATCTTTAAGGTGTAACTACCGGTAATAACATAATCGAACGGTAGGGACATCTGTTCTGACGCGCTGTCCGGCGATGTGATTATCGAGTGATTGGAGGCGCGTCCTGCCTCCATCACATTCAAGACCGAAGCAGGCACGCTGGGCAGTGTTTTATCTTCGTAATAAGCGGTTGGGCTGGATTCCAGCAGCGACACGTACAATCGATTGTTACTGCGTTCCTGGTTGATCAGCGACACAGTCTGGGGCAGGTCAATGTAATGGTTGGCCATGCCCGCCACGGTCTGCATGCGATTGATGGTTTCTGCGTCGCTCAGGATGATTTTGTGCTCGCCCTTGGCCAGTCCCGCGGGAATTTTGAGCGTGAAGTTGCGAGCGATCGCTTCACCGCGATAAGGCCGCAGGAAGACCTTTAGGTCCACATCGTCGCCGGGACGCGCTTCGGATTTGGCCAGCCAGGCGTTCTCGATACTTGCCACGCGCCGTTCCGGCAACAGGTCCACATCCACGGTGACCTTCTTGATGTTCGGCGAATTAACCGCGTTCAGATACAGCCGGTTGAACTTATCGCCCCACCATCCGGCCAGCACCATGGGAGCGGGCATGGGCATTTCGCCGGACGCCTGCATCGTGGAGATCGACAAGGGCGGCCCGCCGTTCATTTCCACATTGCCGGTCAGTCTGTAGGTCGCTTCGTCTTTCGACTCGTTTAATTCGGAAAGTGAATTGAAAAGCGTCACCATCATCAAATAAGGTGTCCACTTCTGCTGCTCAAAAACGTTAAATTGGAAGTTCTTACGGCTGTAAACCGTGTTGTTTTCCGTATACGAACGGACATTGACCGTCACCGGAATCATGGCGGCTTCCTGCCCCAGCACGCCCATGATGCCGCTATGACGATCCTGGTGGACAGCGCCCACGATGTCGGTGGCGTTGGCGAACTTGTTCGGCTGGAACGCGGAGGCCAGCGTCATCAGGACTTCACCTTTGCTCATAGGCATATCTACCGGGCCGAGATCGAAGAAAGGATGGCCGAAAGCCAGCACGTGCTGGCCGTCATTGTAGGTGACGGTACCCAGACCCGTAATGCTCATATCGCCGGAAACCAGCACGCCGGCCACGGGATCGCCGGGCCGCAGAGAGTCGCGCCAACCGGCCACCGGCTTGGCGGTGTACGTGGTGCTGGATGCGCCGCCGCCACGCACGGCGGTGATGCCAAGCTGTTCGAAGAGCGGCCCGAAATCGCGCAGGACATTTTCGTTGAAGCCGGAAAAGACTAACGGCGTTTCGATGGGAATCATCAACGGCGTCTGGCGCCCCAGGCCAGGCGCCGCGCCGGCAGCCACAACCTGAGCCAGCAGATCACCAGGGACGGCCACTTCGCTGCGCGCCACGACTTTATCGGGCGTGCGCGCGCCGGACGGACGCGACTGGTCGAAATCCTTGATCTCCAGCATCAGTTCGGCGGGCGTAATGCCGCAGACTGCATCCGGGGAAAACACACTCAGACGCAGCGCAACCGCGCCCAGCAGTTTGCCGCCGATGTAGACCGGGCTGCCGCTCATACCGCCGGCTACGTTGGTGCGGATGGCTTTGCCGCCCATCTTCGCGAGGATGACGTCCTGACGCGGTCCCCAGGCGTTCTTCCATAAGCCGACAATCTCTACCGGAACAGGTTCAGGAGTTGTTCCGTTAAAGACGGTCCAGGCAATGGCTTGCATGCCCGGGCGCAGGTCCGCGGTTTTGAAGATCTCGACTTTACCGATTTGCGGCGGTGTAGGCGCGAGATCTCCGGCAAATACGGGTAGGGACAGCGCCGCAATCCAGAGTGAGACTGCAGTGGTGCGATGCTTCATTGAGATGGGTGTTCCTTGACACCTATTGTACTATGGGCGGACGGGAACCACTGGCTCTCCAACCCGCGATTTCAACCTGTTCGTAGTAGAGTCAAAGGACATATGCTGCTTAGATGCGCTGTAATACTGATTCTTTGCACGGCTTGCTGCCGGCCGGACACGCCCGCCATTCCCGAAACGCCCGCGGGAAATGTGCTGAAAGCCTGGCTCGAAGCCTTCAATAGCGGCGACCGGGTGCGTATCCAAGCTTACATTACGAGGTACGAGCCCGACAAGCCGGTGGATGCCTACACGGGTTTCCGCGAGCAAACCGGGGGGTTTGAGTTATTGGGCATCGACCGGAGCGAAAAACTGAGCATTGAATTCCGGGTCAAGGAAGTTGCCAGCCGGACGACCGCGGTGGGCAAGATTACGGTCAAGGACGCGGATCCACCACAGGTCGCAAACTTCTCACTGCGCGCCATCCCACCGGGTATGAAGGCCTCAGAGATGCACATGAAGATCGACGCCGCCGCGCGGGCGCGTGTGATCGACGGCGCGATCGCGAACCTGAACGAGTTCTATGTCTTTCCGGAGACGGCGAAGAAGATGGAAGATGCCCTGCGGGCGCATCAAAAAGAGGGCGACTATAACGCGGCAGAAGATGGCGAGGTGTTCGCGAATCTGCTCACCGACAATTTGCAGGAAGTCAGCCACGATCAGCACCTGCGCGTGGGCTTCTCTCCCGCCGTAATACCCAAAGACACACCCGGGCACGATCATGATGACGACGCCGGGAGACGGACCACGCTGGAGCGCGATAATTGCGCGTTCGAAAAGGTCGAGAGGCTCCCATCGAACATCGGCTACCTGAAGTTCAACGCGTTCCTGGATCCGGAGATCTGCGGGCCGACCGCGGTTGCGGCTATGAACTTTCTGGGCAACGTGGATGCGATCATTTTCGACCTGCGCGGCAATGGGGGCGGCGATCCGAAAATGATCGCCTTCATCTCCACTTATCTCTTTGACGAGGCCACACATCTGAATGACCTCTACAACCGCAAAGAAGACAGCACCACGCAGTATTGGACCCTCCCTTATGTGCCTGGAAAGAGGCTCGCCAGCAAGCCGGCGTTCGTGCTGACATCGAAACGGACATTTTCGGGCGCGGAGGAGTTCAGCTACAACCTGAAGAACCTGAAGCGGGCGACGATCATCGGCGAGACTACCGGAGGCGGCGCCCACCCGGTTGCGGGACACCGCTTAGACGACCATTTTATGATCGGCGTGCCATTCGCGCGGGCGGTGAATCCCATCTCGAAGACCAACTGGGAGGGAACCGGCGTCGAGCCGGACGTCAAAGTGCCGGCTGACGAAGCCTTGGATGTGGCGAAGAAAATGGCCGCGGAGCAAATCAAGAAGATCCCACGGAAATAAAGCAAGTGATAGTATATGCTTGAAAAGCTATGCGGCTACGGGTACTGGGAATCGTGCTGGCGGGAGGCAAGGGCACCCGCTTATATCCACTCACCAAGGAACGTGCCAAACCCGCTGTTCCCTTTGGCGGAAAATATCGCATCATCGACTTCGTCCTGAGCAATTTCATCAACTCGGGAATCTACTCCATGTATGTGCTCACGCAGTTCAAGAGCCAGTCTCTGCTGCAACACTTGAGTGAGGGCTGGCAGTTCGGCGGACTCCTCAAGACGCAGTTCGTGATTCCGGTGCCGGCCCAAATGCGGTCGGCCGGCGAGACTTGGTATCAGGGCACTGCGGACGCCATCTACCAGAATATTAATCTGGTGGAACAGGCCGACCCGCACGTGGTGGCGATCTTTGGCGGCGATCACATCTATCGGATGAATATCACCAGCATGATCGAGTTTCACGAACAAAAGAGCGCCAGCGTAACCGTCGCGGCCATACCGGTCGACAAGAAGTACGCCTCCGAATTCGGCGTGATCGAGACGGCGCCGGACGGCCGCATCATCGCTTTTCACGAGAAACGCGCCGACGCGCCCACCATACCCGGCGATCCGGATCGCGTCTACGCCTCCATGGGCAATTATGTTTTCTCGACTCGCACCCTGCTGCGCGAATTGTACGAAGACGCCTCCAATGAAGGCAGTTCGCACGACTTCGGGCGCGACATCCTTCCCAAACTGGCCGGTAACTCCGAAATATTCGCCTACGATTTTCAGAGTAACCAGATACCCGGCGAAGCCGCGGACGGCGCCGCTTACTGGCGGGATGTGGGAACCATCGACGCATATTACGACGCCAACATGGACCTGCGATCGGTGAAGCCGGCGCTGAATCTCTACAACCGCAAATGGCCCTTGCGTACCGCCAGCTATCCGGATCCGCCCGCGAAGTTCACGTTCGACGACGAAAACCGGCGCGGCGAAGCCATCGACTCCATTGTTTCCGGCGGATGCATCCTGTCCGGCGGCGCGGTGAAGAATTCCGTGATGTTCCGGGGAGTGAAAGTGCACGCCGGGGCAATCGTGGAAGACAGCCTGATTCTGGACAACTGCGACGTCGGCCGGCGGGCCCGGGTGCGCCGCGCGATTCTCGACAAGAACGTGCGTGTTCCGGCGGACGCCTGTATCGGTTACGATCTGGAGCACGACCGGCGTTATCATCACGTGACCGAATCGGGCATAGTGGTGGTAGAAGGTAACCGGTCGCAGGTGGACGTGTCCAACCTGGTCGTATAAGGCGAGCCCGTACAGCCCGCCATGGAACAACAAGTTATTGCCTGGATCTCGCACTATGGCTATCCGGCAATCTTCTGCCTCCTGATGTTGGGCATCGTCGGACTGCCCATTCCGGACGAGACGCTGCTCACCTTCACCGGCTACATGATCTTTTCCGGCCACTTTAAACTGGCGCCCGCTTTCGGCACGGTTCTGGCGGGGACCATGTGCGGTATCACGCTGAGCTACACGCTGGGCCGGACTTTCGGGCTGGCGCTGATCCACCGTTTCGGCAAGTATGTCCACCTGACCGAGGAACGTCTGGCCAAGGCGCACGGCTTCTTTGAGCGTGTGGGGCACTGGAGCCTGACGTTCGGATATTTCGTTCCGGGCGTCCGCCATTTGACGGCCTACGCGGCGGGTGTGTCCTATACCGCGTTCCCCGTCTTCGCATTGTTCGCTTACATGGGAGCGTTCCTGTGGTCCAGCACTTTCATCTTGCTCGGCTATTTTCTCGGCGACCGCTGGCAGGCGGTCTCGGCGCGGATCCACCATAGCCTCGTCCTGGTTGCCTGTGTATTGGGGGGCCTGGCCGCGGTCTATTTGGTGTGGCGAAGAATGCCTAACAAACCGCATTGACGCCGCCGGTTCTCATGGCCACTGCCATGCGGTAGAGTATGGCTGACTGGAGATCTCATGAGCGAATCTAGCAGCAGCATCACTTCGCGGCGCAACTTCCTCGCTGACGCCGGGAAACTCGCGGGTGCCTCGGTTCTATCCGGAGTAGCGCTCCCGGCCGTACATGCGGCGGAGAGCGGCACGATCCAGGTGGCCCTGGTCGGTTGCGGCGGGCGCGGCACCGGAGCGACGGAGAACGCGTTTGGTGTGGCAGGTGGCCCGTACAAAATGGTCGCCATGGCCGACGTGTTCCCGGAGAAGCTGAATAAAAGCTATGACGGGCTGAAGACCAAATACCCGGCGCGCGTGGATGTGCCCGAAGACCGCCGTTTCATCGGCTTCGATGCCTACCGCAACGCGATCGACTCTCTGCGCAAAGGTGATGTGGTCATTCTCGCCACGCCCCCGGCGTTTCGCTGGGTGCATTTCCGGTACGCCATCGACAAAGGGCTGAACGTCTTCATGGAGAAACCCGTGACGGTGGACGGGCCTACGACGCGAAGGATGATCAAGTTGGCGGAGGAAGCGTCGCAGAAAAACCTGAAGGTGGGCGTCGGCTTGATGATCCGGCACTGCCGCGCGCGGCAGGCGCTGCTCGATCGCATCCGCGACGGGCAGATCGGGGACATCATTACGCTCCGCGCCTATCGCATGGGCGGCAACGGCGGGTTCACAGGACCCGTGCCGAACGGCATAAGCGAGTTGTTGTACCAGATCCAGAGGTTCCATTCCTTCCTGTGGGCCAGCGGCGGGGTCTTCAGCGACTATTTCATCCACCAGATCGACGAGTGCTCCTGGATGAAGGGTGGCTGGCCGGTGGAAGCGCAGGCGCTGGGCGGGCGTCACTACCGCGGCGACAATGTGGATCAGAATTTCGACACGTACGCCGTGGAATATACCTTCGCGGACGGCGCCAAGCTGTTCTATGACGGCCGCGTCATGGAAGGCTGCCACAACGAGTTCGCCAGCTACGCGCATGGCTCCAAAGGTTCGGCTGTGATTTCAACGTCGGCGCACACGCCGGGACGGACGCGGATTTACAAAGGGCAATCGATCCCGCGGTGGGATCGCGGCCAGAAGTATCCGCCGGCCGATCCGAATCTGGTTTGGGCCTTTCCGCAACCGGAAAAGAGTCCATACGACTGGGAATGGGATGATCTGACCGCGGCTATCCGCGAGGACAAGCCTTACAACGAAGTGAAGCGCGGCGCGGAAGCCAGCCTGGTGGCGTCCATGGGACGCATGGCGGCGCACACCGGTCAACTTGTGACCTTCGACCAGATGCTCGCGTGCGAGCACGAGTTCGCGCCGGATGTGGATAAGCTGACCATGGACGGTCCAGCGCCGCTGGTGGCCAGCGCCGGCAAGTATCCGGTGCCTCAGCCGGGGATTAACAAGACTAGGGAATATTGATGCTCAACCGGGTCCTGGAACGCTCCGCCCAGGCGAAAGATGGCTGACCGCCAATCCGGTAGCGATGACCACCACGCAGCCGATCACGTTGTACCACAGGAACGAAATTCCGGTGAACACGAACGCCGAGAAGATCGCGGCCTCGCCCGCGATCATGCCCACGAACGCACCCGTTCCTCCCACCCGCCGGAAGAAAAATGCCAGCGTGAACACGCCGAGCAGCGATCCGTAGAACAACGAACCCACGATATTCACCGCTTCGATTAGCGATCCCAGGTGGCTGCCGAATCCGGCGAACGCCACGGCATAAGCGCCCCAGAACGCCGTGGCCACCCGGGAAGCATTCAGATAATGATGGTCGGTTGCTCCCTTGCGGAAATGACGTTTGTAGAGATCGACGACCGACACGGTGGCCAGGGAATTGATTTCGCCGGAACTGGACGACATTGTGGCGGCCAGGATCACCGCGATCACCAGCCCGACAATGCCCGCCGGAAGATAGCGTGTCACGAACGAGAGAAAGATGTAGTTGGTGTCGCGGAAGCCTTTTGCGCCGCCGGTCGCCTCTATCAGGTGCGCACCATCCAGGCGTGCGGCATCCACGTCCTTCTGCGCCCGCTGGTAGCGTGCCACGGCCTCGCTTTCCGCCCGCGTGTCACCACCGTGCCGCGCCTGCACCAGCGCCAGCGCGGACTCTTTGCGGCGTGTGTTGGCCTCCTGGTAGCGCGCGGCGATCGGCTCATAGCGCGCGCGCAGTTCCGGCCCGCGGATGCGTTCGTATTCCACCCGTTGAAACACCAGCGGCGCCGGTTCGAAGATATAAAACACGAAGACCATGGCCCCGATAAACAGAATGAAGAACTGCATCGGGATCTTGGCCATGGCGGTGAACAGCAGGCTCAACTTGCTTTGCGCGATGGACTTGCCTGTGAGATAGCGCTGCACTTGCGACTGGTCGCAGCCGAAATAGGAAAGCGCCAGGAACATGCCGCCGATCAACCCACTCCAGAGGTTGTAGCGGTCGTTCCAATCGAAGTGCGTGGTGACTGCATTGAGCTTGCCCACGGAACCGGCCAGATGCAGCGCATCCAGAAGGGTCACCTGTTTCGGCAGCAGCACGAAGATCATCACCAGCGCCACGATCAGGCCGAAGAGGATGATGAGCATCTGCTGCACGTCGGTCCAGGTGATCGTGCGTATGCCGCCGGTCACCGTGTAAATCACCACGGTCAAGCCGATGATGAAAGTCGTCAGCCGGTCGGGCCAGCCGAAGATCACGGAAAGCACGATCGCGGGCGCGTAAAACGTGAGCCCTACGGATAGACCCCGCTGCGCCAGAAAGATCAGGCTGGCCAAGGCGCGCGTTTTGGCGTCGAAGCGGTTTTCCAGATATTCGTAAGCCGTGTAAACCTTGGCGCGATGGAAAATCGGGACGGCGGTGGCGGAGAGCACCACCATGGCGAGCGGCATGCCGAAATAGAACTGCACGAAGCGCATGCCATCGGCATAGGATTGCCCGGTAGTTGAGATGAAAGTGATGGCGCTGGCCTGCGTGGCCATGATGGACAGCGCCATGGCGTACCATGGCATGCTCTTGCCCGCCAGCAGGTAGCGATCTACCGTGTTGCTGCCACGGCCGCGATACAGGCCGTAAGCGATGATGGAGACCAGCGATCCGACCAGAACCACCCAATCGAGAGGTCTCATGAAAACGCGCGGGTGAACACGTAACAGAGTGTGATCAGGAACATGAGGTAGATGACAACAGCGGCGTAGACGAGCCGCCACGTGCCCAGAAACGGCGGCGGCTCATCCCGCATTTCGCGCGTATCGGAAGGCATAGGTGGAGTTTAGCATGGGCCTTATCCGGCCAATTCGCCAGTCACTAACTCACCACGCAACACCGTCACCGCCTGGCCGCCCAGAAACACGCGATCCCCCGCGACGCGCACGCGCACGACGCCTCCACGGGGCGACGCTTGATACGCGGTCATCTCGGTCTTACCCAGCCGCCGGCTCCAGTATGGCGCCAGGCAGACGTGCGAGGATCCGGTGACCGGATCCTCGTCGACGCCGGCGCCAGGAGCGAAGAAGCGGGAGATGAAGTCGAATTCCGCAGCGTCGGAACGCGCCGTCACGATGACGCCGCGCACGGGTAGTTTTCGCAGCGCGGAGTGATCCGGCTTTAAACCCCGCAAAGCTTCAGCGGACTCGACCTCGACCAGGTAGTCGAACTGGTTGCGCCCCACATAGACCGGAGCCATTCCCAACGCCGCCGCCAGCCCTTCCGGGGCTTCCGTGGCCTGCTCCGCCTTGGCCGGAAAATCCATTTCGATCCAATGGCGTTTGCGTTCCGCCAGCAGCAGTCCGCTGCGGGTGTGAAAACGCGCCTGCGCGTCGACCGCCAGCCGGCCTTCTTCCCAGAGCACGTGCGCGCTCGCCAGCGTGGCATGGCCGCACAGATCCACTTCCACGGCCGGAGTAAACCAGCGCAGATTATAGCCGCCATCCTGCGGAACCAGGAAGGCCGTTTCCGAAAGGTTCATCTCGCGCGCTACGTCGCGCATCCAGCTTTCCGGGGGCGCCTCCGGCAAGATGCAGACGGCCGCCGGATTCCCGGCGAACGGCCGCGCGGTAAATGCGTCGACTTGGGTGATCACAATGCCCATAAGCTTCTCGATTGGATGCGCGAGGAGGGCTTTGGGCTTCTACAAAACGTCCGCGAACCCCCGCTTCATATGGCGGAAGAATAGCCCGCCCAATAGAAATGTGGCGAGCGCGAACAGCGTCATGGTCAACAGTTCGTCCGGCCTCGGCCACTGCCCTGACAAGAGCAATTCGCGATAAGCGCGCACCAGGTATGCCAGCGGATTTCCGGCCAGCAGGAATCGCAGACGGGCGGGAAACTGCTGTTCGGTAATGAAAATCGGCGTCAGCCAGAACCAGAACGTCAGAATCACGGTGAGGACTTGCGCGGTATCCCGCAGGTAAACTTGCAGGCTCGCCAGAATCCATCCCAGGCCTACCGCGAACAAGCCGGCCAGCAGCATATAAAAGGGCAATAACACCAGACCCGCGCTGATCTGGTTGAGCCAGATGCCTACGGCGGCTACTGCCAGTGCCAGCGCGATCAGATGGCTCACCAGCGACGAGAGGAAGATCGAAACGGGCACCATCTCGGCCGGAAAGACCGTCTTGGTAATCAGGCTGGCCTGCTCCACCAAGCTCGACGCCGACCGTTGCACGGTTTCGCTGAAGAGCAGCCACGGCAGCATACCGGCGAACAGGAACAGTGGATAGTTGTCGGTCACTTCGCCCGCCGGCATCTTCTGGTGCAGGCAGATACTGAAAACAAAAGTCCAACTGGCCAACAGCACTAATGGATGGATCACGCCCCAGATCCAGCCTACGGCCGAACCGACGAAGCGCTGCTCGAAATCGCGCCGCACGAGCTGGAAAAGCAGGCTGCGCCTTTCCACCAGGTTCTGCAGGAACAGTGCACCGGGAATGCGAAAGGAATGCGCCAAAGAAAACGGTATCAGGAAAGCAGCGCCACGCGCAGTTTCTCCAACTGGCGGCGCGCGATTTCGGCCCAATTTCCGGTGTTATCGATCTTCAAATACGCCTTCCAGTGATGCACCGCCTTCAGCATGTCGTTCCGCCGTTCACACAGCAGTGCGAGGTTGAAATGCGCGTCCGCATAACGCGGATTGATACGCAGGGCCGATTCGTAGCAGCGATGCGCCGTGGTTAGATCGCCGCGCTCATCGTAAAGATTGCCCAGATTGAAGTGCGCCAAGGCATAGTTGGGATCGGCCTCCAGAGCGCGCACATAGTAGCTCTCCGCTTCCTTGAATTGGCGTAAGCGGTAATGAATGGTCCCCAGGTTCACCAGGGCGCCGGCCGCTTGCGGGTTGCATTCGATCGCCTCCAGATAGGCCTGGACGGCCTCGTCTACGGGAGCGCCCACCTCTTCCAGGTACAGCCCTTTCTGAAACCAGGTTTCGGAATCCCGCTCGCGCAGGGCCGGATCCGGGGCCTGCTGCTTTTGCGGCTGCATGGGCTTCACGCTGGCTAGTTCGGCGGTGTCGAAATCGAAGAGGATTTGGCCCGTCAGCGCCTCCATTTTTTGGCCGGCCACGCGCACGGCGATGTGCCTGCCGTCCGAAAAAATCTTCAGCTCGGCCAGTGGATCGCGCACTTCGGACAGCTTCCGCTTCAAAGAGTCGAGGGCGCGCCCGATCTTTTGCAGCGGAATGCGCCGCGCCCGCAGTTCGGCGATACTGCGCAGCGCGATCAGGTCGCGAAAGGAATATTCCACAGCCGGCGGCGCCAGGCCCAGACGCTCCCAGTTCTGCAACTGCCGCTCGGAAAGATGCAGCATCCGTCGCACCTCGTCGCGTTGATATTGCTGCTTTGGCGCGGTTGCGGGCACGTTGGGAGTTTAGCACGAAGCAGCGTTTCAGGACTCGCTGTACAGGCCCATCCGGCGCTTCACCAGATCGACCGTGGAATCCGCAATGGGCCGCACGCGCGCGGCGCCTTCGCGCAGAACGCCGGGGATGTAATCGGGGTCCGCCATCATTTCGCGATAACGCCTCTGAAAAGGCTCCAACTGCGAAATGGTCATCTCGGCCACCTGCTTCTTCAGGTCGCCGTAGCGCATGCCGCTGAAGTGCGCGCGCATCTGTTCGTTGGTCCACCCGGCGAATGCCTGGAAGATGTTGAGCAGGTTGGCGACGCCGTCACCCAGATCTTCAAAATCCACGGCGGGACTGGAATCCGTGGTGGCGCGCATGATGGTCTTGCGGATGCGATCGGGTGGGTCGAGCAGGGCCACGGCGTGGTTGGCGCCGGTAGCCGATTTGCTCATCTTGGCGGTGGGATCGTCCAGGCCCATGATGCGTGCGCCTACGCCCGGCAGGCTGGTGGCGGGCATCACAAAGGTGTCGCCATACAGCGAATTGAAGCGCTGTGCGATGTCGCGCGTGAGTTCCAGGTGCTGCGCCTGGTCCTCCCCAACCGGCACCGCGGCTGCCTGGTAGAGCAGAATGTCGGCCGCCATCAGGCACGGATATTGCAGCAGGCCATCGCCCACCGACTCCTGTTTGGCGGCTTTGGCTTTGTATTGCGTCATGCGCTCCAGCCAGCCGACCGGGGTCACGCAAGTCAGCATCCAGGCCAGTTCCGCATGGGCCGGCACGGCCGATTGCACCATGATGCTGGATTGCGCGGGATCGATGCCCGCTGCCAGGTATAGCCCGGTGATTTCCAGAATTTTGGTGCGCAGTTCGCCGGGATCCTGATAAACCGTAACGGCATGCAGATCCACGATGCAGAAGATGCAATCGTAGTCCGCCTGTACGCGCACCCAATTCTTCAACGCGCCCAGGTAGTTGCCGATGTGAAGATTCCCGGATGGCTGCATTCCGGAGAAGACTCGTGCTCTCATGGTAGGTGAGTTCGAAGGAGTAATTTCTATCCTAAGCGATTTCGAGATTACAGTGGAAAAGATGGTCTACGGCGGCGAGGGTTTGGGCCGTCTGGATGGCCGCGCGGTTTTGACGCCGTTTGTGCTGCCTGGTGAACGGGTGCACGTGCGGGGCCTCTCGGAGAAGCCCGGCCTGTTGCGGGCCGGGTTGCTGGACGTCCGCGCCGCCGCGCCGGAACGGGTGGCGCCGCCGTGCCCTTACTTCGCGCGCTGCGGCGGATGCCACTATCAACATGCGCCGTACACTCTGCAGCTTGCCATAAAGCGGGGCATTCTGGAGGATCAACTCCGCCGCATCGGCAAAATCGAGCCGCCAGCGGAAATCGGCGTGGTGGCGGGCGAGCCGTGGGGCTATCGCAATCGCGTTCAATTGCATATAGCGGGCCGCGAGTTGGGATACCGCGAGGCGCAATCGCGCAAGCTGTGCGCGATCGAGACCTGTCCCATCGCATCACCAGCCATTGGACGCGCCATTTCCGCGTTGCGCGGGATGCTGCAAGACGCAAAATGGCCCGGCTTTGTGCGGTCCATCGAGCTGTTCACCAATGAAACGGATATGCAGCTCAACGTTCTGGAGACGGACCGGCCGGTGGCCCGGCGATTCTTCGACTGGTGCGCGGAACGGACGCCGGGACTGGTGGCGGGTCCGCTGGACTATCAGGCCGCCGGATACACGTGGCGCGTCAGCGGCGGCGCGTTCTTTCAGGTGAACCGGTTTCTGATTGACGCGCTGGTCGACACGGCCATGGCTGGCGCCGAAGGCGGAACAGCCCTTGACCTATACGCGGGTGTAGGGCTGTTCTCGGCCCCGCTGGCGCGGCGTTTCACGTCCGTGACCGCCGTGGAGTCCAGCCACCGGGCGGCCGGCGATTTGCAGTTCAACATGGAACGCGCCGGGCTTCCGGTTCGCGTGGAGCGGGCGAATGTAGAAGATTGGGTGGAGCAATTGGAAACTCGCCCAGATTTCGTTCTGATGGACCCGCCCCGCGCTGGGATCGGCAAACGCGTGGTCGAGCGCATCGCGCATCTCCGCGTCCCGCGACTGGTTATCGTGTCCTGCGATCCGGCGACGCTGGCTCGTGATCTCGCTGGTCTGATCGCTGCCGGCTATCGTTTGGAACGGTTAACCCTGGTCGACTTGTTTCCGCAAACGTATCATTTGGAGACTATAGCTTTCATGGTGGCGGCGTGAAGGCGACCCGGCTCTTACTGGCTTGCCCAGTTTGCCAATCGCCAGATGTGTTCTATAGTTGCACGCCTAACTGCTGTTTTAACCATGTATGCAGCGATTGCGGCGCGACCTTCGAACCGGTGACGCACCTGACCGGCGGCACGCAAGGCGGCGTGGAGCCGCCCGAGCCATTGCCGGATGCTTCCGATCCAACGGCCGCCTGCGCTAAGTGCGACTCGACGGCTGTCTACGTGCTGCCGGACAACCGTCTAGTGTGCGCCAAGTGCGGATCGTTGCTGGAACTGGAGATCACCGAAATCGCGCCCAGCCAGTGAAGGGCGCTTTCATTCACCCTTAGATTGATGGATTCGGGTGCATGCCAACTCCGCTCCGGACGGATCGACGGCTCCAGTGCCCTCCTCGATGTGCTGGATGCGGCCCACCTTATCGATGACGAAGGTGGCGCGGTTGGCCAGTCCGCGGTCCGGGTAGAGTACCCCGTATTCGGCCATGACCTCCCGCTTGGCAAAGTCGCTCAATATCGGGAAAGTCAGGTTCAGTTTCTCGGCGAACGCCTTCTGCGAAGGTGTGTTATCCCCGCTGATGCCGAACACCTGGGTGTCCACACCCGCAAACTTGGCGAGACTGGCCTGATATCCAAGCATCTCCTTCGTGCAGCCTCCCGTAAAGGCCGCCGGAAAGAAAGCCAACACAACTGCGGACTTGCCGCGGAAGTCGGACAGCTTGACCTGCCCTCCCGCAGTGGACGGCAGCGTGAAATCGGGAGCCATATCGCCCACTTTCAAGTTCGTTTTGGGCGGTGTTTGTTGGGCAGCCAGGCTGGCAGTTACGGCCGCCGACACGCATAGTACAGATAGTATCTTCATGGAATCCTCCAGTCAGTCGCGAGCGTACAATTGAAAAGACGCCGCGAGCAATCCTTCGGTATCGTCTTTACAATCATTAAAGGTATTGCATGAACGACCGCGCCGCGCTACTATGAAGTTGAACGTGGATTGATTTAGGGCCTGTTCGGCGAGGCTCAGCTAATTGCAACCACGAAAAAAAGTGCTAAAGGTGAGTCGGTCTGTTCGAAATTCTTGACCCTGGGAGCCTTTGGCCCCAGGGTTTTTTCGTTCTGGGCCGACCCGCCGGATGCTGGAGGATTTGATGAGCGTCTGGTCTGTTTCGGTTTCGCCTAGTCTTCCCCTCTTGGGGGAAGAAGGGGCTTTGATCTCAGTTTCGGTTTGCGTGGAGCCTCTTCGCCTCGAAGGGCTCTTGGACGCGCTATCACGTTTGGATTTCCCAATAAACCCAGATATTTACCATGATGCCGGGACGCCGCAACGACCGGCCGCAATGGTTGCGTTCCCGGCCTACGAGAAGCGTCTGCCGGAGATTCGCGCGGTGCTGCAGGCGTGCGGATTCCAGGAACCGGTTGAGAGCAGGCAAACCGCAACCGTGGCAGCCTGACGTCTTATGGCAGGTTGAACGGTACGCGGCGCTCGCGATTGAGCCGGGCGCTCAAATCACGATCGACGGATTCGAGTGGGGTTTGGCGTTCTTTATGGTCCGTATCCAAGTAATGCAAGGTCTTACCGTCCACCCAATAGGTCGTGGCGGCATGAATATTCTTGTCCCGCAAGGCGATTAGATAGACGACGGGAGATGCTTCGGCGGAGTCGTTTGCAGCCGGGCTTCCCCAATCCGGTCGTTCGCCGTACTCATGAATGACTGAATGGACCGCTATTTCCGTCTCGGCCCGCGCCGGTGGATAGACCATCAGGACGGTGGGGCCAGTTGGAGCGGGCGGCGGGTAGGACGTTTCTCCGTATAAGGACCCGTCATACAAACCGTAAAAGCCAAGACCGTAGCCATAACCGAGGCCGTGGTTGAGACCGTAGGCGCCCCGCGCATTCCATCCATGATTTCCGCCGCGAGCCGGCGGCGCGGCCACCCCACCTCTACCACCCGCACCGGATTCCACGGCGGGCGCACCTGCCGCCAGCAGACAACATGTTCCGAGCAAAGCCAAAACTCTCATCCGTCCACCCCCATTCGGAGCTTAGCGCCGAAGGACCCCCTTGGCAAGGCGCGCCTGTGCTAGGATACCCAGAAAACGTCACAGTAGCGGTGGAAGTGTGAGGCTGGCCCTATCCAGATGCTTCTGCAGCAGAGCGGTCGCTTCGTCGTCGCCAATATGACGCACAATGGCGATCTCAGCCACCAGCATATGCCGCGAGCGGCTCAGCATCTTTTTTTCCCGAAAGGAAAGCGGCTTATCCCTCTGCAATTCGAGCAAGGCCTTCAGAACTTCCGCCGCCTGCAGCAGGCTGCCGCTAAGCATTTTCTCGGAATTCACTTTGAATCGGATCTTCCAGTCGCTGCTCGAATCGCAGCGTCCGTGCGCCAAATAGGACAGGATACGGCAGATTTCGGCACTCTTCGTGATGGGCCGGAGCCCAATATTTGCAACTTTCGAGAAGGGAACCGTGACCGTCATGCTACCGTACACCATGCGCAACAGATAGCACTTCTCAAACTGATTCCCGAGCGTCCAGGCTCGAATATTCTCAATGGTCCCAACGCCTTGGTTGGGATAAACTACCTTTTCACCGATCTGAAAGGTCATTACGGGGTCCCCCAGTAAACCGCCGTTCCCCTCTTTATGGTGCAATTACGAATCGCGAAACAAGAATAGTAAACCCGGAAGAACCACAAGTCAACTGAGAACCGCTGAATTGTCGAGCCTCGTTAGAATCTGCTTTTTCCCTGTTCCACTTAGTGCTCGCATCTCGCGATAGTCCTTGCGCCATGGGTTGCTGACCAGGGGGGCGCCGGCATCCGCCGCCGCTGCCGTGGTCTGGCCGCCGGAGTTGAAGGATACAGCTTTCTGGATGAGAAGGAAGTAATCCGTCTGGCGTAGGAACGCGTGTCGATCCATCCCGTGTACGTGATGGCAATGACGAATGCTGATGGAGTCCCTGGCCCGAGAGACGGGCGGCGCTTCATTTAACGTAGCAGCACGAGGAAGAGCAGTAGCCAGCCGCCCGGACCGGATCTTCGCCGAGCTGCGCTCCTAATTACACCCTCACCGTTGACGGCAACCTATCGCCGGGTGAAAGCTCATGGTGGGCGTCTGGCGGCCCGGAAAGCTCCTCGTTTCCACTCTGCCGCGGGAGTGCCTCGCCCGCTACAGCCCTGCCGCTCTTCCGCCGATAGTTAAAACCGGGTGGCAGTATGCCATTGGTAGTGAACCCGGACATCTATCGCGCGGTTCTCGAAAGCGTACCACTGGGAGTGTACCTGGTGGACCGCCAACGCCGTATCGTGTTCTGGAATACGGCCGCGGAGCGGATCACCGGATATCTCGGGCAGGAGGTGATTGGGCATTCTTGTCACGACAATCTACTGATGCATTGCGATCAGGATTCCGCCATTCTTTGCGGAAGCGGCTGCCCTATGGCGCATACCATGCAGGACGGCCAGCCGCGGGAGGCCGATGTATTCCTGCGCCACAAAGAAGGCCAGCGGATCCCGGTGCGGGTGCGCGCCGTGCCGGTTAGGGATGAGTTCGGGAGCGTCATCGGATCGGCCGAATTCTTCGAGCGGCGCCCCTTCGCCGTGGAAGGCATCCGCGACCGGCGGGTCCACAATCGGGATACCGGCGGCGATACGCCTTGGGACCTTCCTGACCGCGCCGTCATGCTGGAAATCGTGCGGACCGCCCTGCAGGAGTTTGCGGATTCGGGCGAATCATTCGGTATATTATGCGCCGCCATCGACGACTTGGGCCGCTTGCGTCAGGGCGACGGCTGCCAGGCCGTCAATGCGGTTGTATTTGCGGTTGGTCAGACCATGGCGGGCAGCATCCGTCCATCCGACGCGGTGGCGGTCTGGCGCAAACAGGATGGCTGGTTCGTAGCTCTTATTTCTTGCGCCGAGTCCGCGGCTCTGGTAGCTTGCGCCGAGCGGCTGCAACGCTTGGTCAAGCTCGCCGCGGTTCCCTGGTGGGGCGATCGATTATCGGTAACGGTGTCCATGGGAGGGACCCTCGTGCGCAAAGACGATACGGCGGAGACGCTGATCGCGCGCGCCAGTCAGGCTCTCGAAACAGTCATGGCCCAGGGACCCGGCTCGGTGTGCGTGGTTTGAGGCAATTACTCTTATGTTTGCAATTATCGGAATCGTAGTTGTCTTCGGAGCGATCGTGGGCGGGTATCTGATGGAGAAGGGCAATCTGCACGTCCTGCTGCAACCCGCCGAGCTAATCATCATAGCCGGGGCAGCGGCCGGAACCGTGCTCATTTCCAATCCGCCCCATATTCTGAAAAAGATGGCCCAAGGACTCGCCGGTGTCTTTGGCGGAACCAAATTCCCGCGCCAGCGCTATCTGGATTCCCTGAAACTGCTCTTTGACCTTTTCAGCCGGTCGCGCCGCGAAGGCCTCTCCGCCATCGAAGCGGACGTGGAAGACCCCACCAAGAGCAAAACCTTTACAGCCTTTCCAGCCATTATGAAGGACCATCACGTCCTGAATTTCATCTGCGATACGTTGCGCACCGCGACCAGCGGCGCCGTCGAGCCGTTCGATATCGACCAGATGATGGAACTGGATATGGAAGTACACCATCAGGAAGCCGCGCAACCCGTTGCGGCGCTCAGCACGGTGGCGGACTCCTTGCCCGGCCTTGGAATCGTGGCCGCGGTTTTGGGGGTGGTGATTACCATGGGGGCTCTCGGTGGGCCGCCCGAAGAGATCGGCCACAAGGTGGCGGCTGCCTTGGTGGGGACCTTTCTCGGCATTCTCTTGTGTTACGGTCTGCTCGGGCCCATCGCTTCCAACATGGCCAAAAGCGCCGACGAAGAGAACGCCTACTATCACGTCCTGCGCGTGGCCATGAATGCTTTCATCAAAGGCACGGCTCCCATTCTGGCAGTCGAAATCGGACGGCGGGCCGTCCCTGGGCCGGTGCGGCCGGGCTTTCAAGAGCTGGAAAGGCTCTGCCGGAAGAAGGGGCCGGAAGCCGCTGCGGCTTAGAAGGGCATTTTCATGGCGGGCCGCCCCATCATCATCATTAAGAAGAAAGCCGGCCACGGCGGCCATCACGGCGGCGCCTGGAAAGTGGCTTACGCCGATTTTGTGACGGCCATGATGGCGCTCTTCATCGTTCTCTGGCTGCTCAACAGCAGCAAGCAGATTCGGGAAGCGGTGGGTGGATACTTCAAAGATCCCACGGGAACGTCGAAAAAAGTGGGGAGCGGTAAGACAGGCGCCGGCGATAACTTCACCCTCACCAAAGAGAACATGAACAAGCTCAAGGACGAGTTGCAGAAGGCCGTCCGCAAAATCACCGACTTCGAGAAGCTGAAGAATCAGATCGAGATGACGGTCACCTCCGAAGGCCTCCGCATCGAGCTGATGGAGAGCGAAAAAGGAACTTTTTTTGCCAGCGGAGTCGCCGAACCGAGCGATGACGGCCGTCAGATTCTGGCGATGCTGGCCCAGGAACTCGCTAAGCTGCCCAACACCGTTTCTATCGAGGGCCACACGGATTCGAAACCTTTTGCCGGAAACGGCAGCTACAGCAATTGGGAACTTTCAGCCGACCGGGCGAATGCCGCTCGCCGCATGATGCAGCAGACCGGCCTGGGTCCGCGTCAGGTGACCCAGGTGCGCGGCTATGCCGATCAGCGTCTGCGTAAGCCAGCCGCGCCCGAAGACGCCTCCAATCGGCGGATTTCGGTGGTGGTGCAGTATCTGGAGAAGCCCGAACCGGAAGAAGACAAAAAAGCCGAATCAACCCAGCCGGCGCATCCCGACGGATCGAAACCCAAAAAGGCTCCTTAATGCGCAGCGGCCGGTTCTGCCGTCACAACCGGAGCGTGTGCACCCTCCGGGATCGGCGCCAGCATATCCACTTTGCGCTTCACCAAGGTCGACGTGTTGAAACTGGCGACCTCGAATCCATGCCCGTGTGTGATGGCGTCGGTAGGACACGCTTCCACGCAATAGCCGCAGAAAATGCACCGGTTGTAGTCGATGTTGTAGACCTTGGCGTAACGCTCCCCGCCGCTGATGCGGAGCTTCGCCGTATTCTCCGCCGCCTCGATATAGATGCAATTCGAGGGACATGCCGCGGCACACAAAAAACAGGCCACGCATTTTTCCAGCCCGTTGGCGTCGCGCTGTAGAACGTGCACGCCGCGATACCGCTCCTGCAGCTTAGGCGGCTCGTCCGGGTAGTTCTCCGTCACCGTGGGAGACATCATCTCTTTAAATGTGACTCCCATGCCTTTGGCGATTGCCGCCGCCGAACCCAGTATGTCCAGTTTGTTGGCCATGCGATCCCTCTAGTCTATCCTTTGGCTGCCCCGAACCCCCCACGGGAGTTCAATTCTTGGAACCTCAACCCGCCTTCCATTCCGGCACATTTTCGCCGGCCAGGAACGGAGTCACTCCCGCCTGTCCCGCCACCGCCACGAATTCCCGCTTGCTAAAACCCTCCAGGCTCCAGGCGATCGTCCCATTCGGGTCTACCAGAAACAAGGATGGCACGTGCGAAATCTGGTACGCATTGCTGGCCGCGTAGCCGCACTCCTCGGTATCGAGCAGCATGGGAAACGTAACGCCGAACTCCGTGCAGAACTCCCGGGTGGTTTCCGCGTCGTCTTGCGAAACACCGTAAACGCTCATGGATCCTGGTGTGCGGCCGCGATAAATGCGCTCCAGATACGGCAGCGTCATCTGGCATACCGGACAAGTAGATTTGAAAAAGGCCAGTAATGCCGGGCCATTGCGGAGGAGTTCGGTGCGGTCCGCAGTCCGGCTGTCGCCGCCCTGCATACGGATCAGTTCGAAATCCGGGGCTGCCTGGCCGGCACGCAGCAATTCCTTCTGCCTGTACGCTCCCATTCATTTTCAGTTTAACCCGCGGCGTGCCGCTCCCGCACTTTACTTCGCCCAGTCGATAGTGCAACTTTTGACCTCGTGTGGCCGGTCAGTCACATCTCGCAGCGAGCTGAGCCGCTCATAACAAAGCAGATGGCTACGGCACCAGAATTGCCTCAAGACTGATGTGCAGGTTCATTTCAGGAGGGCCGCCGATTGACGGCTGCGAAAATAACAGGACAGGGCCTAACGTCCATCGCGGTTCTGGTGGCTCTCCTTTGGGCCTGCGTGATCGGCGAGCGGATGATTGGCGCGCGCGCCAGTACGGCAGCCGCCGAGACCCTCCGTGCCATGCGCGCCCTGCGCGTCAGGAGCGGGCGTGATCATCCCGTTACCGTGCCGGCTTTCCCAACTCCCCGCCGCGCCCATCCTAAAATGGGTTGAATCTCTCATCCGCCGCGCCTTCAGTGCGTAATTCCTGTAAGATCGAACCATGCGCCAGTTCCAGGCGAAGCTCATCATCATGATTTCCACCCTGGCCGCCGTCGGATGCGGCTCTCCGCAGCACGATTTCTCACAGCTCACCGAAGAGTATGTGTATTCGGCCCTATCTTTCTCGCCCGTTACGGCCACCGCTGCCGGCCTGCATCGCTATCAGGGGCAAAATCTGGATGAGCAGCTTGATGACATGAGTCCGGCCTCCCTGGATCATCAACGCGAGTACTATCAGCGCTTTCGCGAACGGTTGCAGACTCACGTCAAGCCCGACTCCCTTTCCGCCGAATCGCGCGCCGATTACAACATCATTCAAAACCAGCTGGCTCTGCAGTTGCTCGATCTGGAGGAGACGCAGAGTTATCTCCACAATCCTACTTTGTACGTGGAATTAACCGGCAACGCACTGTTCGCCCCTTTGACCCTCGAATATGCCCCACTTCCCAGTCGCATTCGCCATATCATCGCGCGCCTGCAGCGCCTGCCCCTGCTGCTCGATCAGGCCCGCACCAATCTGGTTTCGTCACCCTCGATCTGGACCCAGGTGGCCGCGGAAGAAAATGAAGGCAACATCCAGTTGGTGGGCAAAACCATCCGCGCCGCGGTTCCCGGCGATCTGCGCCCGGAATACGACCGCGCCGCCCAGTCCGCCCTCGATGCCTTGCACAAGTTTCAGGACTTCCTGCATACCAGCCTCGCCGTCCGGGATGAGTTCGACTGGCGTTTAGGGCGCGACCGTTACACCCGTAAGTTCCGCTACAGCCTGGCTTCGGCCGCCGATCCCACAGACGTGCTGGAGACCGCGGCGCACAGTCTGCTGGACGTCCGTGCGCGCATGCTGGCCCTGGCCCTGCCCTTGCATCGTACACTTTTCCCCGGCCACGCCGACCATGAAGACCTGGCTGGTCCGGAGCGCGAGAACCAGGTTATCTCGGAGGTGCTTGACCATATTGCCGATAGCCACTCCACCCGTACTTCCTACATCGACGACGCCAAAGCCGACCTGGACGAAGCGCGCCAGTTCGTTGCTCAAAAACACCTGGTCACGCTGCCGCAGCGCTCCAACCTGCAGGTCATTCCCACGCCCGAATTCATGCGCGGAATCTATTCCGTGGGAGGCTTCAATCCGGCGCCCCCGCTCGAGCCCGCATTGGGCGCCTTCTACTGGATCACTCCCATTCCAGCCGACTGGGATCGCCCCCGCGCCGACTCCAAGCTGCGCGAGTACAACTTCTACAAACTGAAACTGCTGACTTTGCACGAAGCTATTCCCGGCCACTACGTGCAATTTGAATATGCCAACGATATCCAGCCGGCCACGCGCCGCCTCTTGCGCGCCCTCTATGGCAACACGCCCTATATCGAGGGATGGGCACAATATGCCACCGAGGCCGTCTTGGATGCGGGATTCCTGGATAATTCACCCGAATTGCGGCTCACTTTCGCCAAAGAGGAACTGCGCGTGATCGCCAACGCGATTCTGGATATCCGCCTGCAAATGCTCAATATGACCGATCAGGAAGCTCTGGAGTTGATGGAACGACAGACGTTTCAAGAGCCTGAGGAGGCTACCGCGAAACTGCAGCGCGCCAAGCTGTCGTCCGCCCAGTTGCCCGCGTATTTCGTGGGATGGCGCGGATGGCTGGCGGCGCGCGATAAGTACCAAAAGTCCAAGGGCGGCCAATTCAATCCGGCTGAGTTTCACGACGCCGCCCTGCAGCAGGGTGCGGTTCCGTTGCCGGAATTGTTGCCTCTGTTGGGACAACATAACTGAGCACCCGCGGCCGTCTGTTTTATAATTAAGCCATAGAGGGGAACAGTTTGCACGGCATTCCAGACGATCCGCCGAGCCGCCGACCAAGCGGCTTCAATCCGATTTCCTGGATACGGGACTTGGCGTTGTCCGTGCTCATTGCCATCGTCCTGATCGTTTTCATCTATCAACCCGTGAAGGTTGAAGGCACCAGCATGATGCCGGCTTTAGAAGATCAGGAACGTATCTTTATTAACAAATTCACCTACCGTTTCGGCACCGGAGCGATCGAGCGTGGCGATATGGTGGTGTTCTGGTTTCCTCTGGATACTTCAAAGTCATACATCAAGCGTGTAATCGGACTTCCCGGTGATGTGGTGGAAATCGATCACGGGATCGTGATCTTGAATGGCCGCCCCTTGCCTGAAGACTATGTCCCGATGAACTACCGCGACGCGATGTCATGCCCGCCTCGGCAGATACCACCGGATTCTTATTACGTCTTGGGAGATCACCGCAGCTCGTCGAACGACAGCCGCTCGTGGGGGTTGGTGCCGAAGGCAAAAATCTACGGAAAAGCAGTATTTGTTTATTGGCCGCTGGATAAAATGGGCCGGGTTCGATAACTAAATTCTTTCTGTTGACGTTAGTAAACCGGGGATATCCGTATGTAGAAAATCCCAGGTAAAAAGTACCATTGCGCGGTCGAACGGAGAAAAATGCGCGGTCAATAGTGCACTTACGCGGCCGAAGCTGCCGCAAAGGCGTGGGCCTGTTGCATGCGATCGGCGGCTTTGCGTTCCGCCCAATACTTACGCATTCTTTCCGATACTTGCCGCCGCTCCTGCGGACTCATGAACTTACGTCCCCGCCGCGAAGCGCTCACAGGAATCGATAGCGGATTCTCCGCCAATTGCTCGAGAGAAGCGATCACTTTATCCAGCCGGATCTTCTCTTCGTAAAGTTCCGAAAGCGTCTTGCTTAAATCCATGCCTGTTTCTTAGCAATCGGCCTGCCGTGCGGGTAAGTTTCCATCATTTCCGGAACAGCCAGAGTACCAACGATAGAACCACGCTGAGGAGGAGGCAGGTAACTACCGGAAAATAGAACGTGGAGTGCTTGCCGCGAACGTAAATGTCGCCCGGCAGCCTTCCGATGCGCGCCGGCAACTTTCCGCCAAGTGTATTAATAAGTCCCAAAACGACCAGAAACACACCGGCGGGGATTAGCATCCGGCCGAAACCGTCGCTCATACGACCATTATGAACGGAACGTGCCGGCCGGTGTGACCGACTTGCGGATGAAATCGACAATCGCATCCAGCGATGCGCCTGGCTGAAACACGGCTGCCACGCCCTGCTGCTTCAGCGCTTCGGCGTCCTCATCGGGCACGATGCCACCCACGATCACTTTTACATCCAGCATGTCGTTCTGCCGCAGCAGTTCCATCACGCGCGGCACGATGGCGTTGTGCGCGCCCGAAAGGATCGACAGGCCGATCACTTGCACATCCTCTTGCAACGCGGCATTCACGATCATCTCGGGCGTTTGCCGCAGGCCGGTATAGATAACCTCCATTCCGGCATCGCGTAGCGCGCGGGCGATCACTTTGGCCCCGCGGTCGTGGCCGTCCAGTCCGGGTTTCGCCACCAGCACTCGAATGGGTGGATGCATCAGATGTGCGCCGTCTCCTGATAGGAACCAAACACCTCGCGCAGCGCATCGCATATCTCGCCCAGCGTGGCGTATGCGCGCACCGCATCCAAAATGAACGGCATCGTGTTTTCGGTTCCTTCGGCGGCCCGCCGCAGCGCGTCCAGTGCTTTGCGCACTGGCGTGGAATCGCGCCGCGCGCGCAACGCCGCCAGTTTCTCCTCCTGGTGCTGCTGAGCCGATTGGTCGATGTGCAGCAGGTCCAGCGGCTGCCCTTCGGACTGGAACGCGTTGACGCCCACCACCAGCTTCTCCTTGGACTCCACCGCCCGCTGGTATTGGTAGCTGGCGTTGGCGATCTCGCTCTGCGGGAAGCCCTTCTCGATGGCGGCGATCATCCCGCCCATCTCATCGATTTGGCGGAAGTAGTCCTCAGCGGCGTGCTCGGTATCGAGCGTCAGGCGTTCCACGAAATAGCTGCCGCCCAGCGGATCGGGCGTGTTCGTGACGCCGCTCTCGTGCGCCAGAATCTGCTGCGTGCGCAGCGCAATCGTGACCGCTTGTTCGCTCGGCAGCGCATACGCTTCGTCGAGCGAATTGGTGTGCAGCGATTGCGTGCCTCCCAGCACCGCCGCCAGCGCCTGCACGGCCGTGCGCACCACGTTATTATAGGGCTGCTGCCAGGTGAGCGAGCAGCCCGCCGTCTGCGAGTGGAAACGCAGTTTTAGGCTGCGCTCGTCCTTGGCGCCGAAGCGTTCGCGCATGGCGTGCGCCCACAGCTTTCGGGCCGCACGGTACTTGGCGATCTCTTCGAAGAAGTCACTGTGCGCGTTGAAGAAGAAGCTGAGGCGCGGCGCGAATTCGTCGATTCCGAGGCCGCGCTCGAGCGCCCACTCCACGTACTCGATGCCGTCCCGCAGCGTGAAAGCCAGTTCCTGTACGGCGGTCGATCCCGCTTCTCGGATGTGATAGCCGCTGATCGAAATCGGATTGAATCGGGGCGTATGCCGCGCGCCGAATTCGATGGTGTCGGTGACTAAGCGCATCGAAGGCCGCGGCGGGAAAATGTATTCCTTCTGCGCGATGTATTCCTTCAGAATGTCGTTCTGCAGCGTGCCGGAAACCACCTTCCAATCGACGCCCTGCTGCTCGGCGACCGCCAAATACATGGCCCACAACACCGCCGCCGGCGAGTTGATGGTCATGGAAACAGTGACATCCCCCAACGGAATGCCGCGGAACAGAATCTCCATGTCTTCGAGCGACGAAATGGAGGCGCCGCACTTGCCGACCTCGCCTTCAGCCAGCGCGTGATCGGCGTCGTAGCCCATCAGCGTCGGCAGATCGAAAGCCACCGAAAGGCCGGTCTGGCCCTGCTGCAGCAGGTAGTGATAGCGGCGATTCGTCTCCTCCGGAGTGGCGAAGCCGGAGAACTGCCGCATGGTCCACAGCCGCCCGCGGTACATGGTTTCGTGGATGCCGCGTGTGTAAGGAAACTCACCGGGCGCGGGAAGGTCGAATTGCTCCGGACCGTAAAGCGGCTCAATAGGCACCCCGCTGATGGTGGTGTACTGCTTCTCGGCGACAGCCATGTCCACATTCTACCGAATGATGGGTGCGGACTTCGGTCCGCGCGGGGCTTTAGCCCCGCCCCCGAAGCGATCCCGGGCTACAGGTCACCTGCAGACCAGCGGCACTTCCGTGATAATGAAGCAGAAAATCTTGTTTTCTTGCCGCACTCGCACTAAAGTGTGGCTTCTCGCGCTGACAGTGAGGAGAAACAGACCCGCCAAGTTTATTGCGCACAGCAGGACAGCTCTATCGATCGCGATGCAGTACCGTTGGAAGCCGGGTGCGCGATACACAAATTTGAGGGACGTTCGACACCTGCCCCGCCTTTGGCCTTTGGACATTGAGTAGAAGAATTATTCCTTCGAGCGTCATCTCGAAGCGGCCCGAGATTTTGAGCCCATGATGACCGTTGCACGCGACTGTCGAACGTCCATGCCCTCGCGAGACGCGCTGTTACCTTGGCGCTCTACCTACCTGGTGCATCATACTAGGCTCGCATGGCCAAGAGACCGATCTCATCAAGGGCACCCTCCAGCCGCGGTTCTTTGCCTTCGCCCACGAATTCGGTTTCATACCGCGCGCCTGTAATCAGGCAGCGGGTTGGGAGAAAGGCAAAGTCGAGCGTGGCGGTATCGGCTATGTTCGGCAGAATTTCTGGCCCTTGCGCACCTTCACCGATCTCGACGATTTCAATCGCCAGTCCCGTCAATGGCTCGCCGTGATCGCCAACCTACGCCAGCACAGCGAAACACGGCAACGCCCGGTGGATCGTTTTTCAAGCCAAAGCCTGCGGCCCTTGCCCCGTCTGTTGCCGGACTACCGCGATGCCGCCGACGTGCTGGTGCACAAGGATATCCGCATTTACTTCGACGGCAACCGCTACTGTGCGCCGCCCTCGCCGCCCGCCCGCCGCAACGCCGCTGAGAACGCAGGCAACGCCACCGTCGAGTTCTCGCCGGAGGCCGCTACGTCATTTTCAAGCCCAAGAACGAAACCAGCCGCCCCAGTCGCCTGGGACTTCGACGATCAGAAGGAAGTAGCCTTCAAAGGACACTTAAAACAGATTCGCTGGGCCGCCGACGTCTTCGCCGCCCCGGACCGCTTGTTAATGACTTACGACCGAAACGGTCTGTCGGGCTCCGGGCCGGCTCAACGCCGAAGGCTCGGCCAAAGATTTTGGCGCGTTCCTCAACGATGTCATCGGGCTGCTGGACTACGGCGAGATCGCATACAGCCACGAAGCGCGGCTGGGCGCTGTGGATACAGTCTCCTACAGTTTCCGCGTCGCCGCCGAAGACTCACACTGGACATTGCGCGAGAGAGCGCAAACCATTCACGCCGCGTTATGCGGGAGATATCCGGTTTGAACTGGTACGCATCGCCGTGCGAGCAATTGAAATGCCCCAGTCATTCCCGTGGGACCAGATCGCATTAACCGTAGACTATGATTCTATGGAACTAAGTGGGATGACGTACTTAGTTGTCAAGCACACAGTTCAGTCGGCCTGCCGCCGGCATACTACTTCATGCACCCTGAATGACATTGACTTTACGGACTACCGGAAAGGAAAGTAGGAAACTCCGGCGACGTGGCCGGGCCCTTGAAGTCACCCCGCACGCAACCGAGCGTGCCTTGCGGCCGGGGTGGACGGCCGGCAGTTGCTTAGTAGCCTGCCGCCGCGGTCACAACGACAGTGGTCGCCGGATCGGCACTGGCGCGCAGAGCCTTCCCCTTGACCGACTTGGTCACGCCAAACGTGAAGGATTCGCCGAGCAGTCCGGCATCAAACGCGCGCACCACGTGCGTGCCCTGAATATCGGCAATCTCGAGCACATTGCGTCCTGACTCGCGCTCCGGCCGGGCGATCGCCAGAAAATCCAGCTTTACGCCTTCGCCAACGACATGGATAACCGGTACGTTCGCGATGTCGCGCACTTCCGTGCTCATCCAGATTGTGTACTCACCGGGTTGCAACAGCGTATCGCCCCAGTAAACCGCGGCAGGCAATTCGAAGCTGCCCTTCAGTACCGGTTCCGCTTTTGCGGGCACTGCGGTGAAACCAAACGCCAGAAGCATCAGCGCCAGCCCGGTCATCAAGTATTTGCGTCCGTTCATGGTGGTTCTCCTCTTTATTTTGAAATAGTCCTCAACGGTTGAAGCCTTTGAGGGTTTTGTTTCGTCTATGAGAAGAGATGGAAGAAGCGGGGGATTGGTTCATCAGCAGGCGGTCAATTGTTTGTGGTCTTGTAACCAGCGGATTTGAAAGGGCTTAATCGATCATGTCATTTCCCGCGGCAAAATCCATAAGCGTCGGCTCCAAGCTGCGCTTCGGCCCCTACGAAGTAGACTTCGGAAATCAAGAACTGCGCAAGCACGGACTCCGCATCAAACTGCAGCGCAAACCCTTCCGTATTCTCGAATTGTTGTTGCACACGCCAGGGCAATTGGTCATGCGCAACGATCTCGCCGAACAACTCTGGCCTGGCTTGCACGTGAGCTTCGATCGCAGCTTGAATACCGCGGTGAACGCGCTACGTCGCGCGTTGGGCGATACTTCGCGCACTCCGCGCTTCATCGAAACTCGCACGGGACTGGGCTATCGCTTCATCGCGCCCGTGGAATTGTTTGGTGGATCGCCCGTTGCGCCCGCGGCAGCCGCGACCGGTATCCAACTCGTGCCGCTGAGTGCTCCCGCCGCGGAGGCGCGCCAGGATTGCCTCAAGGGCCGATACTTCTGCCTCAAGTTAACCGAAGATGACTTGCATCGCGCCGTCGCGCATTTCAATGCCGCCCTGTCGCGCGATCCGCAATGCGCCTTCGCCTACGCGGGTCTGGCCGATGCTTACGCTTACTCCGCGTTGCTGAACATGGCGCCCTCCGCCGAGATTTATCCGCGCGCGAAAGACATGGCCGTGCGCGCGGTGAATGCGCAGCAGGATCTGGGTGAGGCGCATGCCGCGCTGGCAACCGTGAAGAGACTGTTCGAATGGGACTGGGCGGGTGCCGAGGCTGAGTACCTCACGGCCTTGCTGTTAAGTTCCGGAGCGGCCACCATTCATCTGGCTTATGGCATGCACCTGGCGGCGTTGAACAAATCCGAAGAAGCCCTGCGGGAATTTCAACGGGCCGAAGAATTGGATCCGTTGTCGCCTCTGGTCAACGTTGGCGTGTCTTGGGGCTTGTATGTTGCGCGCGATTTTCAGGCAGCTTCCGAGCAAGCCTGGAAAGTGCTGGCCATGGAGCCTAAGTTCGGCGCCGCGCAACATACTCTGGGGCTGGCATACGCGCAGATGGGATTGCCGGAAGAAGCCATCGTGGAACTTTCCAACGCCCGCATCTGCGCCGGAGACCAGCCTGCGATCATAGCATCTCTGGCGTACGCCTATGCCGCGGCGGAGCGCACCGGCGAGGCCGCCGCGACGCTGCGCGAGTTGGAGGACTTGGCCGGACGCCGGCATGTGTCGCCCTGTTGGTTCGCCCTGGTGCACGCCGGCTTGGGTCACACCGAACGCGCGATGGAATGGCTCGATCAGGCGTATCGGGAAAAGGATGCGTGGCTGACCTGGTTGAAGGTCGAGCCACGCTTCGATGCCCTGCGTCCCCTGCCGGCATTCCAGGCATTGTTAGGCAAGATCGGCCTCGCAGGCTGAGATTCGATCAGAATCCCGACACCGGCACAGTTCGCCACGCGTTGGAGCTTTCGGTTTCCACCCGGTTACGCACCGCCTTGGATACGGCAAACCGGAATGAGATTCCGGTCACCCGGGTATCCAATTCCCGAACCACGTACATGCCATTGACTTCCTCCAGTTTGAGACAGTTGATTCCGTGCGCTTCCGGACCACCCGCCGGACCCAGCACCATGGCATTCACATCGCTGCCTTGCAACCGGATCAGACTCGTGCCGGTCGGCTGTTGGATAACCGAGAAGGCATACTGGCCTGCCGGCAAAAGAGTGTTGCCCCAGTAAGCATTCTCAGGCAGATCGAAGGTTCCCTTAAATACCGTATTAGCGCTCGCCACCGCAGCCGTCGAGGCGAGGATGGTTACAAGCGCTAGGTTCATTGCGTATCGTCTTACTAAGTTCATAATATTTACCTTTCCAGTCGGTAACGTGCGGATTTACATCCGTGCCTACCGGCTAAGACGATTGGAAGCGCCGGCGGTATGTCACCCGAGTCTCAATAATTTGTAAACTGAATATCCGGGAGAAAAAAGTGATGGAACACTACAGTTGGGAAAAGATCGAGCGGGAAGTTTTGAGCGCTGCCATCTCGCGCAAGATCATCACCGGCGATAAGGCTATGGTGGCGCAGGTATTCCTGGCCAAGGGCGCGGAAGTGCCGGAACACCACCACGAGAGCGAACAGATCACCTACATTTTGGAAGGCGCGCTGGAATTCCTGATCGAAGGACGGACCATCGTAGTTTCGGCTGGTGAGGTCCTGCGCATTCCCTCCAACGTGCCGCACCGCGCGGTGGCTCTGCAGGACACGCTCGATCTCGACATCTTCAGCCCCATTCGCCAAGACTGGCTGAACGGCCAGGATCAGTATCTACGCCGCGGGTAGAAGCCATGGATCTGGGACTCAAGGATCGTGTGGCGCTGGTGGCCGCCTCCAGCCAGGGCCTGGGGAAAGCCGTCGCTCTGGGGCTCGCGCGGGAAGGCGCCAAACTGGCGCTGTGTGCCCGGCATGAGGCGGCGCTCGTTCAGGCGGCCGAGGAGATCGCGCGCGATACGGGGACGGCGGTGATGCCCCGCGCCTTGGATGTCAGCGATCCCGCCGCCGTGCGCCAGTTTGTGGCTGCCGTGGCGGAGCGGTTCGGCGGCGTGGATATCTGCGTGGCAAACGCCGGTGGGCCGCCCGCCAAGAGCTTCGCCGAAACCACGGTGGAAGACTGGCGCCGGGCCGCCGACCTCAACCTGATGAGCACGGTTTATCTGGCGCAGGAAACCCTGCCGCACATGCAGCGCCGGCGTTGGGGCCGGTTCATCGCGATTACGTCCGTGGCTGTGAAGCAGCCCGTGAAAGGATTGATCCTCTCGAACTCGGTGCGCGCGGCGGTTAGCGGACTCATCAAAACGCTGTCGCAGGAATACGGCCGCCACGGCGTGCTGGTGAATAGCGTGTGCCCAGGTTATTTCGCCACCGCCCGCCTGCTGGAATTGGGGCGCCGCGTGGCGGAGCAGGAGAGCGTGCCACCTGGCGACATAGAAGAGCGATGGGCGCGCCAGACTGCCCTGGGCCGCATCGGTACGCCCGCGGAGTTCGCGGACCTGGTGGTCTTTCTGGCCTCCGAACGCGCCGGCTATATCACTGGCTCGGCCATCACGGTGGATGGCGGGCTGGTGAAAGGCCTGTACTGAATCCGGACGAACCGCCGCCCGCAAGCATTAGGGTAAGATGGATCGAACACCAGACCGCTATGCAACAATACGATCTGATCGTCATCGGTTCCGGTCCGGCCGGGCAGCGTGCAGCCATCCAAGGCGCCAAGTCCGGGAAGCGGGTCGCCCTCATCGAGAGGCGCGAAATGGTTGGTGGCGCCTGCATCAATACGGGCACGATTCCCAGCAAAACCACCCGCGAGGCGGTCCTGCACCTCACCGGATTCGCATATCAGGGTATCTATGGCGTCAATTATCGCGTCAAGGAAAAGATCACCATGGCGGATCTGGGCTTCCGCGTGCAGCATGTGATCAAGACCGAAACCGACATTACCCAGGCGCAGCTCTCGCGCAACGGTATCGAGGTGATTTACGGAACCGCGCGGTTTATCGATTCCACACACATCCGCGTGGAAAGCAGCCGGGGTGTATCGGAGTATGAGGCCGGCGTAATCATCATCGGCACGGGGACCAAGCCTGCCGTATCCGCCAAGGTGCCGCTGAATGGGCGCACCATCATCGATAGCGACCAGATCCTGCAGATGCCGGAAGTTCCCAAGATCATGATTGTGGTGGGCGGCGGCGTCATCGGCGTGGAGTACACCTGCATGTTCGCGGCGCTGGGCGTGCGCGTGATCCTGGTGGAGAAGCGCCCCCGCCTGCTGGAGTTCGCCGATTCGGAGATGATCGAGGCGCTCTCCTATCATCTGCGCGACCATCGCGTCACCATGCGCCTGAACGAGGAAGTGGAAAGCGTGGAAGAAACGCCCACCGGCGGCGTGGTCGCCAATCTGATGAGCAAGAAGAAAATCTCCGGCGATGCTTTGCTTTACGCCGTGGGCCGCCAGGGCAATGTGGAGGAACTGGATCTGCCCGCCGCCGGTCTGGCAGCCGACAATCGCGGGCGCATTCCAGTGGACGATTGTTATCGCACCAAGCAGCCTAATATCTACGCGGTGGGTGACGTGATCGGGTTTCCGAGCCTGGCCTCCGTGTCCATGGAGCAGGGCCGCATCGCCGCGGCGAAAGCTTTCGGATTGCCGGTGCATTCGAACCCGGCCACTTATCCGTACGGTATCTACACGATTCCCGAGATTTCATTCATCGGCAAGACAGAGGAGCAGTTGACCGGCGAGGATGTTCCCTATGAAGTGGGCGTGGCGTTCTATCGCGAAATCGCGCGCGGCCAGATCCGCGGCGACACGACCGGCCGGCTGAAACTGATCTTCCACCGGGAGACGCGCGAGATCCTCGGCGTGCACATTATCGGCGAGGGCGCGGCCGAACTCCTGCACATCGGTCAGGCGGTCATGATTCTGAAGGGCACCATGGATTACTTCGTGGATACGGTCTTCAACTATCCGACGTTGGCCGAGTGTTACAAGGCCGCCGCGTTCAACGGCCTAAATAAACTGACGCGACTTTAAAGTGGAGACATAACATGGGGCAAGCAATAGGCGTACTGGCGACCAGGCAAGTCGCGGTTGGCGTCGTGGAGGACAACGCACTCTCCGGTCCGATCCGGCTCTTTCCGGATGCCGCGGAAAATCCCGATGCACTCCGGACCATGACCGGCGACGAAATCGCCGAGTTGATCGGCCAGCAGGTGCTGTTAGCGGCGCGCGACCGGCAGATTGAATGTATAGGCGTTGGCTTTCCGGGAGTCATTCGCAACGGTATCGTGGAGGAATCACCCAACCTGCAACAGATCAAGGGATTCTCCTTTGCCACATCCTTATGCGGTGTGCTGGCGCGAGGCGGTCTGAAAGCATCCGTTCTGATCCTGAATGACGCGGACGCCATCGCGGGCGGAGTAGCTGCCACCCGCGGCCATCTGGAAAAACTGATCCGCATCTGGTACCTGGGAGACGGCGTGGGATTCGGGCGTTACCCGCGCGTGGAAGGCGTCTGGGAAGGCGGCCATATGGTCGTCTCCCTGAATCCCAAGGAGCACTATTGCGGTTGCGGCGGCACTGGTCACCTGGAAGGCATCGTGGGACACCGCGCCATGCGGCTGCGCTTCCTCGATATGGAACCGGAGGAAGTGTTCGCAGCGGCGAAAGAGGGGGACGAGCGCTGCAGCACGTTCGTCAAGCTATGGCACCGCGCGCTGGCGGCAGCCTCGGCCAGCAGCATCCACCTGGATGGGCCGGGGAAGTTCTTCATCATGGGGCCGAACGCGCATTATGTCGACCTGGGACTCGTCGGCCAATACATTCACGAGATGGTCAAGATGACCCCGCTGCAGGGCAGTCTGTTCGAAATCATTTCGAGCAGCACCGACCTGGCGATTATCGGCGCGGCCGTGAACGCGGGGCGCGCGTCGTAAGTTGAGCTGGTGCGAACGGGGAGGGTCGAACTCCCATTCCCTTGCGGGAGCCAGATCCTAAGTCTGGTGCGTCTGCCAATTCCGCCACGTTCGCGCAGGTTTGCTTTTGTTCGATTATATCGCGGTTAGTTGGCGGCCATGGCGCGCAGGGCCGCCGGCCGGCCGGCATATTGCGGCGGCAATTGGCCGGTATCGCGAAGATGCTCCCAAAGCTGCGCGGCTTGCTCGTAGTAGGCGTGCGCCTGGGACCGCTCCGCGCGCGCCAAGGCGTCACCCATGAGTTCGTAATCTAAAGCGCGGCCGATCTCCCCGGAGGTTCCAGGAACTCTCCCCAACAGTTCGATGCTGGCGCGATATTGTGCCAGCGCGGCCGGCCGCTTGCCCGACGACAACAACGATTCGGCCGACCACTCGTGGGCTTGAATCAGCATGCCGCGAATATCGCCGCTCGATGGGTCGCGGCGCAGGGCCTCCTCCAGCACTGCCGCCGCGCGGCTGGTATAGGCGACGGCCTCTTGGGGGCGATGCTGGGCTTGTAGCACCCGTCCTATCTTGCATAACCCCCATGCCACTTCCGCACGGGCCTCCGAATTGCTAGGATCGGCATCAGAGACCGCTTGCGCGCCGCGCAGGTGTTCGCGCGCGGCCGCTTCCGCTCTGCGGGTGTCGCCGGTCTCCAGGTAGGTGCTGCTCAAATCGTCCCACGAAGCTGCCAGCAGCCGCCGGTAATGCGCGGGATTCAACCGGTAGGCGGCTTCGATCTGCTCGTGCGCCAGCAGATTCTCTTGGACGCGCCGCGCCTGGTACGCAGTGTCTCCGCCCAGAACGGAAGCGTACCGGTAATCGTAGGCCAGCAACTGAAAGGCGCGCGCCGCGGCAAAGTGATAACTATCGTTTTCCGGGTTTCCGGCGGCCAGCGGCATAATGATGGCCAGCGCCTGTCTGGCGGCCGTCTCGGCGGGCGCGATATTGGCGGTCGAGCGGTTCACCTCCATGGCGGCCACCCAGCCCATGCTCACATTCAGATACGCGTTGGCCAGTTCCAGGCGCACCTCCCGCGAGCCGGGATTGAGCACGGCGGCGCGTTGCAACAATGCCACCGCCCGCTCGCCCAGGCGAATCGTCTCTTCGGGCTTCTGTTCCCGCTTCATGACCTTGCCCAGCCTGCCGTAGACCAACCCGAGTTCGCTGATCAGGCCGACATCCTGGTGACCCGACGCGGATAGCCGTTCGAGCAGCGCGGCGGCCTTCTGATAATTCGCCAGCGCGCCGGAGGTGTCCCCAAGGTTGGCGTAATAGGGCCGCCCCAATACATCGCCGAGCCGGCGATAGGCCAGCGCCAGATCGCGCTCGACCGCCGGATCGGAAGAATGCTCGGAGGCCAGAATGTCCAGATACTGCCGCGCCCGCCGCGCCAGCAGCAGGCGCGCCGCGGTGGAACCGGGCAGATCCGTGATGGCGTCGTTCAGCTCGAACAACAGCGAGTTCACGAAGCTTCTGGAATCCACGAAGCGGCGCGCCGATTCGCGATACTGTGCCAGTGTGACAGCTCCCGCGACCGCCACGGCCGATAGGGCTATCGCGGCGCCCGCAACGGCGGCGCGCCGCCGGACCACGAAACGCCGCGCGCGGTACGGCCACGTTGCGGCGCGGGCTTTTACCGGGTAACCGCCCATCACGCGCCGGATGTCTTCCGCAAAATCGGCCACGGAGGAGTAGCGGCGGCCTGGCTCCTTCCGCAGGGCTTTCAGCACGACCTTGTCCAGATCGGCATTGACTTTGCGCCGCGCATCGGGCGGCGCGGAATCCGGCGGATCCGCGCCACGCAGTCGCTGACTGGGCGCCACGGGGTCCGCCGCCCACCCGGTTTGGGTAGAGCCGGGCGGGTACAGCCTCCCGCCCACCAAAAGTTCGTACAGGATCACGCCCAGCGAGTAGACGTCGGACGCCGTGGTAATCGGCAGACCGGCGGCCTGCTCCGGGCTGGCGTAACCCGGCGTCAGAATGCCGGTCGACCCTTCATCCGGCGTCGCGGTCAGCAGCTTGGCAATTCCAAAGTCGAGCAACTTTGGGACGCCGCCGGCGGCTACCAGGATATTGCGCGGCTTCAAGTCGCGATGCACGATCAGATTGCCGTGCGCGTACGAGACCGCCGCACACACGGCGCGGAACAGGTCCAAACGCGCCGCCACGGGCAGGCGCCGTTCGGCGGCGTAGCGATCAATCGGAAGACCGTCCACGAATTCCATCACCAGGTATGGCAGTCCATCCGGGGTGCGGCCGGCATCCAGCATACGTGCGATATTGGGGTGTTCCAGGCGCGCCAGAATCTGGCGCTCCTGCTGAAAGCGGCGCATCAGTTCGGCGTCGATCTCCGTAAACGCCCTGTGCACCATTTTGATGGCTACGCGTTTGCACAGCCCTTCGTCGTCGCGCTCAGCCAGGTAAACGGTGCCCATCCCGCCCGAGCTGATGGCGGAAAGAATGCGATAGGGACCCAGCCGGTCGAAGCGCAGGCCGTCCTCGGACGCAAGCTCGCGGGCCTCGATCTGCAGGGCCGGCAATTCCCACGCCGCCGGGTCCGAGTTCCGGTGGGCGCGCAGCAGATTCTCCAGTGCCTGGCGCAGGTCCGGCCGGCCAACGCAATGCTCGCGCAGGAAAGCGGGCTGTTCGTCGGGACCGAGCGCGCCGGCGGCAAAGAATAGCTCCTCCAGGACCTCCGGATCGTAATCCGGATCGGGCGCGGGCATGCTCATTTGGGGGCCAGCTCATTTTGCAGCCAGGCCTTGGCGAAGCTCCAGTCGCGCTCCACGGTACGCAACGCGACCGCGTGCCCACCGGCGTTCAAGGCCTCGGCTGTCTCTTCCGGCGTCAGTCCTCCGAAGAAGCGAAGTTCCACCACTTGGGCCTGCCGCGGATAGCGTCCCGCAAAACGGCTGAGGGCCGCGTCAATGGAAAGGATATCGGGCGCGGGAGCCGTGCCGGCGATCTCCGGGTCCAATTGCAGAGCCGCGCCGGCGCCGCGCTTGCCGGCCATGCGGCGGCGCGCATGGTCCACCAGGATATTGCGCATCACCCGCGCAGCCGTGGAATAAAACTGCGCGCGGCACTTCCAGTCGATGGCCCGCACCGTCGAGATGCGTAGGTAAAGTTCGTGCACCAGGGCGGTGGGCTGCAGCGTGTGGCCTTCGCGCTCGGCGCGCAGGAACGACCCCGCCACGCGTCGAAGTTCCGCGTACACCATGGCCGTTAGCTGGACGAGCGCCTCGTCGTCCCCGGCATGCCAGCGCAAAAGCCAATAGGTGATCCCACCGTCAGAACTGGACTCCTCCGGACCCATGGGGCTTTATTTTATCACCGGCATGGCGGAAGAACGCGCCGGTTCGCGCTTGTAGGTCAGGTGCTCGCGCGATAAGGGCGGGATCACTCACCAAATCAAATAAAGGAACATCGACATGAACAACATCAAAATAAGCATTCTCGCGGCCGTGCTCGCCGCCTCCGCGGCGCACGCCGCCAACCCTCCGGCCTGCGTCGCCGGCACTTTGGATACCTATGTGGCGCTCGAAAGCCAGGGCGGCTGCTCCATCGGCAGCTACGCATTCCAGAACTGGGTGTACACCGCGTCCGACGGTAACATCCCCGGCTCCGCCATCAACGTGACCCCCATCGCCTCCACCAGCAAGCCCGGCTTCTCGTTCTCGGTGGTGGCGGGCAACCCCGAAACTTGGCAGTTGGCGGCCGGACAATCCTACAGCGCCACCATCCGCGTGACCGCGCAAGCCCTTAAGACAACTTTGGCCATCCAAGACGCTTCCCTGAGCGTCACCGGCGGTCAATTCGAGGGCGGCGAACTGTTGGTGGACGTGAACGCCTGCCTGGCGTCGTTGCTGGGATGCGCGCAGCCGCGCGCGACAGGTTCCGGGATACCCGCTCTGCTGGAGGTTACCACCACTCCGGGCACCTCCACGCTGGCGTTTCCAGGCAGCACGCAAAGCATCGACGCGGACATCAACATCGCGTTGCAGGGGCCGGCCTCGGGCACTGCGCTCACCGGCTTCACATCCGTGGAACTGCAATACACCCTGGCCAAACCGCCGGTCACCGACTGAGCGCCCTCTAGAGCCCGTGCCGGTCGCCACAGACCGACACGTCCAGCCCCATCTCGCGGAACATAGCAGCTTTGGCCGCCAACGCCAGGTTGGCGGCATCCGCATCCGGGGCGTAGGCTACCTGCACGTGATTGGATTTGTGCCGCGCCATCATCTGGTCGCGCGTCACGCCATACGTGACCGCGTGCATGATGGGCCATTGCGGCGTGGTAATGCGCCAGCGCCGTTCGGTCTCTTCCGGGGGCAGTTCCACCACTCCGGCGCGGCCGATATCCGCCTTCAGGACACCGCGATCCACAAACACGCGGCTCCAGACGATTTCGCCCGGCTTGCTGATGCCTTTCAAGCTGCCGCCTCCCAGGCGGAAATACATGGGCGGCTGCCGTTCGCTGACCGCGCCCTCGTAACCGCCGATGAGGTGCGCGGCGGGGACGGCTCCCGAAATCTCGAAGACCCAGACGAACTCCTCAACGCCATTGACCGGATAAGATTCGCCGTAGCGCACGTCGTGCAAGGTGGTCTCGGGCGGATATCCCAACGCCTTCCAGATGCGATTGGTGACCAGCGCATCCAGGCCCGCGCACTCGTCCACTTCATTGAAGTGCGGCAATGCCTCATTCTCACGCAGCACGCGCCCGTTGCCGCGCGCATAGACGGGCGGCCGGTCCACGTTGTTCAACAGGCCTTCCGCCAGGTCGGAGGCCGGCGCCAGATCCTTGAGTCCCTGCTGATACTGTATGCCGATGGCATCGCAGCCAAAGTCGTCGGCGAGGCGCACGGCCGCGATGTACATCTTGCATTGCGCCAGGATCTGCGCATCGGTCAAGTCGGTTTCGGGATTTGCGCCCGTTTGGAAGCGCAGGCCTTTGCGATCGAGCCAGTGTCGCACGGCATGCGCCTCGTCGTCGCCGGTGGCCAGCATTTCCGCGTACAGCGCCGATTGGCTGAGCCGCTCCTTGAAGACGCCGGTGGGATGCAGCAGCTCATCCGGAATGATGGCGTTGTACATGCCCATGCAGCCCTCGTCGAACACACCCAGGATGGCTTTACTGCGGCGCAATTCGCCGGCTAGGCGGGCGCCCAGTTCTTCCGCGCTGCGCGGCAACCGGCATTCCGCCAGCGGGCGCACATGACTGGTATCGTGAACGACCGGCTCGCCGGCCAGCCAGCGGCGTAGACCGGAGAGAAAGAACGCATCGGTAAAATCGATGCTCCACAGGGAGCTATAGGCAACGCCGGCCTTGGTGAGCGAGGCATTCAGATTCAGCAGGCCCACCAGTCCGGGCCATTCGCCGCTCCAGTTGGCGACAGTCAGGATGGGGCCGCGATGGGTGTAAAGCCCGTGCAGCAGATGATGGCTATACTGCCATACCGCCTCGACCACCACCAGCGGGGCGTCGTTCGGGATGTGGCGGAAAACCTCCATGCCATACTTTTGGCTATCGATGAAGCCGTGGCCTTTGGCGGGATCGCAGGCGTGGCCGCGTTCGACCGCGTGGCCCAGCCGCCGTATGGCGCCAATGACGGCTTCCTCGGCGCGCGCCTGGGCCGGCCAGCACTTCTGGTTGGCGGCCAGGCGCAGATCGCCATTGGCGATCAGGATGACGGGATCTGACATGACCACATTTTGGCATCGTGCACGTCCGGAGTCCACGGGCGCGGGCATGCTAAAGTGGATAGATAATGGTGCGCGAGGGCCGGTAGCTCAGTAGGTAGAGCATTTGCCTTTTAAGCAAAGGGTCGCGGGTTCGAGTCCCGCCCGGCTCACCA
>JBEKYC010000017.1:0-101949 GCA_049511415.1 Bryobacteraceae bacterium
GCCGCGCCGGTCGCCACGCCTGCTTCGACGGCAATCTCGCGCATGGTGGTCGCCTCGAACCCCTGCCGGCGGAACAGTTCCATGGCGGCCTCCATGATACGCGCGCGCGTTTCCGCGCTGCGGGCGTGCATCAGTCCAGCACCTTGCCCAGCGGCGCGCCTTCGCTCCACCCTTGCCGCGGCTGTTCATTCCCGCGCTTGCGCATGCGGCCCAGCACCCATAGGCAGGAAAAGTAAAGGATCCCCAGCACCACCAGGAACCAGCCGACCAGGGAGCAAGTCAGCTCCACGAATCCGCCAGGGCCGCCGGCCGGTCCATTCCATGACGTGCGCAGCACGTCGCCCAGCGCAACCAGGTAAAAGGCAGCCGTCAGCAAGCGGTTCACGGAGTCCGCCGCGCGGGCATTGCCGGGGAAGGCGTCCAGCAGAAAGATTCGCCCGTGGCGCTCCAGCCGGCGGGCCGCCCAAATCGTCGCCGCCAGGCTGACAGCGATATAGACGGCGAACGAAACCACGAGATGCATGTCCCTCTCCTTTTCTGAACATGTTCAAAACTGAACATGTTCAAGTTCAGAATACGCCGGACCCGCGCGCCTGTCAAGCGAAATCTGAACGTGTTCAAAGTTTTCTTCCGCCGCCACTCCGTTATCATGGCGGTATGCAACTCCCACGCCTTTTCCTGGTCCGCCAGAACTTCCCCAGCCGCCGCCTCCCGGACGTCGCCGGCGAAGTCCACCGGCAACTGCATGCTTCCGGATTCGCCGCGCGCCTGCAGCCGGGCGCGAGCGTCGCCATCGGCGTGGGCAGCCGCGGCATCACCAATATGGCCACCATCGCGCGCGCCACGGTGGAGTTCTGGAAATCGCGGGGCATGCGTCCCTTTATCTTCCCCGCCATGGGCAGCCACGGCGCGGCTACGGCCGAAGGCCAGGCCGACGTGCTGGCGCATTACGGCATTATCGAAGACACCATGGGATGTCCCTTGCGCAGTTCGCTGCAGGTCGTGGCCCTCGGCAAAACGCCGCAGGGCATTCAGACTTACATGGACCGCAACGCTTACGAAAGCGACGGCGTGATGCTCTGCGGACGCGTCAAGTGGCACACCGATTTCGCCGGAAAAATCGAAAGCGGCCTGTTTAAGATGATCGCCATCGGCCTCGGTAAATTCGCCGGGGCGCAGCACTATCACACATATGCCTACAAGGTGGGTTTGGAGAGTACCATCCGCGCCATCGGGCGCACGGTGCTCGCGTCCGGCAAGGTGCTGGGCGGCCTCGCCATTCTGGAGGACGCGCACCACGACACCGCTTGGCTCGAAGCCGTGCCCGCCGCGGGCATGGAAGCCCGCGAAGAAGAATTGCTGGCCATGGCCAAATCCTGGATGGGCCGCATCCCCATGGATCTCGACATCCTCATCGTCGATGAGATCGGCAAGAACATCAGTGGCGCGGGTATGGATACCAAGGTGGTGAACCGCAGCGTTCTGGGAGATTACAACCTCTGGCCCGATACGCCGCGCATCGAGCGTATCTTTGTGCGTGACCTGAGTAGCCTCACCTATAACAACGCGGTCGGCATCGGCATGGCGGACGTGACCACCGACCGGCTGGTGAACCGGATCGACTGGACGCCCACCCGTGTGAATTCGCTCACCGCCTCTACTCCCACCGCCATCCGCACGCCCATCCACTATCCTTCCGATCGCGAGTGCGTGGAGGCCATAGCCCCCACGGTGGGCAAGTTCGACATGCGTGAAGTAACCATCGGCTGGATCCGCAATACGCTGGAGCTTTCGCAGATGGCGTTGAGCGAGAATCTGCGCGCCGGCATCGAACGCCACCCGGCGCTCGAAATCGCCTCGGAGCCGCGGGAAATCGAGTTCGATACCTCCGGCAATTTAACGCTGGATGTGCTGTGCTCGCCCGTGGCCTCCCATGTGTAACGCCCGAAAATACCCGTCCGCCTGTATGGTCTTCGTGGGTTCCCCGGCCTATTCTGAAGGTAAAAGATGCCTGGGAGCCGCTGGTCCAATACACAGATCGATTCTCTGATCGAGCAGATCGTCCTGCGGAAGAAGCCTCTGCCGGAGATCGAGATCGCTGGGAAGTCGCGCGCGGCCATCAACAATCAGCGCAAAAGATTGCAGCGCGCCGGAGTTCTGACTGGTTCGTTTGCCGGCCGCGAAGTCAGGCCTTGGACGTTCCCCGAATTGAAGAAGCTCACCGGCTTCACCCAGGACTATGGCTTCAGCGCCTCGTTTATCGCCCAGATGGGCCTGTTGCCGGGGCGCACCAAGGACTCCATCAGCAAAATGATGGGACGGCACGGCCTGGGCAATCCCGCCATAAAGGAGCGTGCCCGCCAGGCCCACCGCTTCGATCCGGAGCACCGCGAAGAGTTCGAGCGCTTCCTGGCCGGTGAAGGCCGCATGCTCCCGAGCATCGCCGTGGCCCGGCAATGGGGCCTGGCGCAGAAGACCGTCACCGCTTATCGCCGGCGTATGGGTATCGAGCTATCCTGGCAGCAGGCGCGCTCCTCCGCGGAATTCCAACGGCAACAAAAGATGCGCGCGGCGGCCTTCGTCAGGCACACCCGGGAACGTTGGAAACACTGGCGCGAGCGTAAACGGGCCGCCTGGCTCCGGCTGAAACAGGAACTGGCGCGGCATTCCGATTGCCCTCCGGCGCGGGTTTGCCAGAGCTGCGGCGAGCAGTGGTACGCCAGCCGGGAGTTCTTTCATGCCCGCACGCGCGTCTCGCCGGGCGGCGCGAAAGTCAGTTACTGCCGGGTTTGCCGCCTGTGCCGCGCCGCGCGTCGCCGAAATCGGGCCGGTAGCGGTTCCGTGCCCGACAGCCGGGCGTTTCAGATGACCGTAGGCGCACAAACCGCGGCTGTTCATTGATTGCTGCCGCCCCATAGCTCCCCGTACCCTTTCGCGAAATTACACAAATATTACGATCGGTGCTTCCTATCGGCGTTACAAATTAAGGTGAAGAGAAGCTTAAAATCTCAAATGCCTACTCATCCCAAGGGAGTCAACGCCCGCATCCTGCTCTCCGCCGTCTTCGGCCCCTACGCGCAGAACGACCGCTTCGGCAGCCGCGCCGTCAATCCGATGGAGCTTTACCATAATCAGGTGACCCGCGAGCAGGGCCCGTTCTCCATACGGATGTTCCACCGATCCTGGGGCATCATGATGATTCAGGAAAACATTCCGGCGCCATGCACCGTGCTGGACTTTCCTTCCCGGACGGCGTTCGAACAGGAGCTGACGAATAACGCCTACGATATCGTGGGTATCTCCTCCATCATCGTCAACGTGGGCAAGGTCCGCGAGATGTGCCGCCTCGTGCGGCGGCTCTCGCCGCAATCCACCATCGTGGTCGGCGGCCACGTAGCGGCCATCCCGGGTCTGGACAAGATCATCGACGCGGATCATATCGTGCGTGGCGACGGCATCTCCTGGATGCGCGGGTACCTCGGCGCGGACCAGAACGCGCCCATCAATCATCCCCACATCGTTTCAGGCTATGGCCTCCGCACCATGGGAATCCGCGTACCGGAGGGGTCCGGGCAGGCTGCCGCCACCATCATCCCCTCGGTCGGCTGTCCCATGGGCTGCAACTTCTGCACCACCTCCGCCTTCTTCGGCGGCAAAGGCAAGTTCCTCAATTTCTACGAGACGGGCGAGGAACTGTTCCGCGTCATGTGCGACATGGAATCTTCCATGAAGGTAAGCTCGTTCTTCATCATGGACGAGAATTTCCTGCTCTACAAGAAACGCGCCATGGAACTGCTGGACCGCATGAAGGCTAAAGGCAAATCCTGGGCGCTGTATGTGTTTTCGTCCGCCAATGCGATACGGAAGTATTCCATCAAGGAACTGGTGGATCTGGGCATTTCCTGGATCTGGATGGGACTGGAATCGCCCAGGTCTAGCTATGCCAAGCTGCAGGACGCCGACACGCTGGCGTTAACCCGGGAACTCCGCGCGAACGGCATCAAGCTGCTCGGATCGACGATAGTCGGTCTGGAGCACCACACCCCCGACAATATCCGTGCGGAAATCGAGGCGGCGGTGGCGCATGAGACCGATTTCCACCAGTTCATGCTGTACACGCCAGTGCCTGGCACACCGCTGTATCAGGAGATGCAGCAGCAGGATCGCCTGCTCGAAGGCGTGGACTTGGCCGATATTCACGGCCAGGACCACTTTAATTTCGAGCATGCCGCCATTTCGCGGGAACAGTCCAAGCAGTTCCTGGATTGGGCTTTCCGCCGTGACTTCGAGCGCAACGGGCCCAGTCTGTTCCGCGTTTGGCGCACCACGCTGGCGGGCTGGAAGCGCTACAAAAACGATCCGGACGCGCGCGTACGCCGGCGTTTCGAATGGGAAGTGCGTTCTTTAAAAAGCGCAGCCAGCGGCTTGTTGTGGGCCATGGAGCGGCAATTGCGCCACACGAATGCCGGCGTAAGCGCCCAAATCCGCGCGCTGCGCCAGGATCTGGGCCGTGAGTTCGGTCCCATCTCCCGCATGGCGGCGGCCCTGGGTCCGGCGCTGCTTTGGAGCACGCGCCGGGAGCAGCAACGCCTGGCGCGGGGCGCTACCTACGAGCCGGAAACCATTGTTGAACGCCGTAATTGGGAGACGGCTTAGACGGAAACGCCGTCCTGCTCTCCGGATGGCTCGTACATGCGCTCGAATGCGGTTTTCGAAACCGCATAGGCGTCGCCGCCCTCCGCTTCGTTGTAGACCAGATAATCGCCGGCTTGGTACGCTGTCAGACCTTCCTTGGTGCGCACCGCTCCGGCTTCCTTCGTAACTTCTGCCCAGACTGAGGCGATCTTGGCATAAGTTCCCGGTCCGGTGGGCCGGTAGGTGCGCGCAAACGAATCACGGTCAACCGTGTAGGTGTCCCCGTCGTTATCGACCAGCCAGTCACCCGCCTTGCAGGTTTGCGCGCCGCCCCATTTCTGGTAAGTGAACCCATCCGTTTCCAAGTCCACCTGCACCGCGATCACGAACTGCGTGGACCGCTTGCTGTACTTTTGCCGTCCATCCATAAGATGCTGTTTGTTTACTGCGTCCCTCGGATGCATTGTACTCCAACGGGGCGCACCGGCGCGCCTCACGCGCGGTTGCTCGCCGCTGCCGGCCCGCCCGTCCGCTGAGTCAGAAATCCGATGATTGCGCCCGTGACAAATCCGGGTAGCATGATCTCCAGATAATGCTCGTGTTGCATGGCGGCCACCAGGAACGCGAACAGCAAGCCGAGCGCCGCGCCCACCACGATTCCCCACAGGGTCGATGCCACTTTGCGCGCAAACCAGCCGCTGAGCAGGCCCACGATCATGCCCTTGATCGACGATCCCACCAGGATTCCGCCGATCACCGCATGCGTCTCGGGGTAAAACCATGCCGTGGCGCCGTCAATGGCTCCCAGGGCCAGTCCGAAGAGCAGTCCAACTGCAATCTTGTTCATCGCTAAATACCTCCCAGCATAGTATTCCGCGTTGCCGGCGGTTCCTTTATAAATTCCGCAAGAAAAACAGCAGGAACTTGATGCCTGCGTAAGCCGCCAGCAGCCACAGCAGGACCGCGTTGCGCGCGCCGAACCGGCGCAGGCGATGCCACCACGGTTCCGCCCAGGCCTCCACCGCCAGTCCGTCCTGAAAGCGCTCGATATCGGCCAGCAACGCCGGAGCGTCCGGATAGCGGCCAGCCGGATCGGGACGCATGCCTTTGGCGGCGATGGCGCCGAGAGCGGGCGGCGCGCTCGCGGGCAGCATGTAGGCGAGCAGCGCCCCCAGGGCGTATATGTCGGACCGCCGATCCAGGCGCGCCTCGGGAGCGCGAAACGCGGGCGTGCCGGCCACCGCTTCCACGCCCCAATCCATCACGTAGACCTCGCCGAACTCGCCCACCATCACATTCTGCGGTTTCAGGTCGCGATGGATGATGCCGCGCGTATGCGCATACGCGAGCGCCTCGCCCACGCGCCGCACCACGCGCAGGCGCTCACCCATTGAGTGCTCGCGCGCGATATAGCCATCCAGCCGCGCGCCGCTCACCAGCTTCATGGCATAGAAGGAACGGCCGTCGGCGAGCGTGCCGGCTTCGTAGATCGGCACGATGGACGGGTGTTCCAGGCGTGCGATGAGTTGCGCTTCGCCGGCCAGCGCGGCATCCAGCACCTTCAGCGCCACCCGACGGTCGAGTTGGCGATCGCGTGCGGCATAGACTACTCCCAGGCCGCCGCGACCGATTTCGGATTCGAGCTCGTAGCGCGTTCCGGCAAGGTCCGGCAGCGCGGCCACGTGGCGCAGGTGATCCAGGATCGAGTCGCTCACATCCATAAGCGCCGCATCTCGTCGCGCAGTTCCCGCTCGCCGGCCGTGACACCGCGCAGCCGGTCGTTGACGAATTGCCGCAGCATGCGTCGCGCCCACGCCAGATGGTTGGTCACGGATGTCTCGGCGATGCCATGGCGCGCAGCCAGACCCGCATAGGATGGACGGTCACCATCCGCCAGATCGTAGGCTGCGAAAACGGCGAATTGCAGTTGCTTGCCGGATGTTTCGCAGAGCGCCCGCAGATCCTCGATAGCCAGCGCGAACAACTGCCGCTGCCATTCGCGCTCAAAGACATCCTCCGGCGATTCGCCTCCGGCGGCCTGTTCATCGAGCGGATCGAACCGCGCTTCCCCTCCGCGCTTCTGCCGGTTCGCCGCCGCATGTTGATTGGCGGCGAATCGCTCGACGGCCATCCGCAGATAAGTGCGAAATGAGGCCTTGGATTGGTCGAAGCGAGCGAAGAAATCGCGTTCCAGCGCGCTCGCGAAAAACCCCTGCGTCAGATCCTTGGCGTCTTCATTCGACTGGCGGAACTTGACGCGCAGGAAGTGGTAAACCGGCTTCCAATAGAGCGCGGCCACGCGCTCCAGCGCATCGTTCGGCAACTCACCGCCGGAACCGGCCGCCTCCAGCAGCGAGAGCTGGGTTGAAGGGAAGCGATGCTGAGGCCCGCCCATGGCGGTGTCCGGATCCAAATTCAGATAATAGCTCAGCTTGGATCAGCGCAATCACGACGGCTTGGCGTAAGGCGCGGACCGCCGGTTCTGCCCTATCCCAAGCAGGAAGCTGCCGGTTATGTCATAATTCCTGCATGTCCGCCGTTGCTGTCGTCAAGCTGGAGCCCAAGTCGGAGGGCATTCTTACGCCGCGCAAAAAGCGGCCCAAGGAACTAGCCATCATCACGGAATGCTGCACCGGTTGCGCCGGATCGCCGGCCTGCGTGCCGTATTGCCCGGTGGCCGACTGCATGTACTGGGTGCCCGACGAAGATCACGCGCCTTTCGGGCACATCGAAGTCGATCCGGTGCTCTGCATCGGCTGCAAGAAGTGCATCAGCAAGGGCCCGGATGGCGCGTTCCTGGACGGCTGCCCATGGGACGCGATCGAGATGATACCCATCGAGGAAGTGGAGGCCATGGTCGGCTTCAAGATGCCGGTCTGACATGAGTCTCGAAATTGAGCAGCGCGAGCGCGAAGGCATCGTCATAGTGGACTTGAAGGGACGCATCACCATGGGCGCGGAGGCGGGCGCGTTGCGCGAAAAAGTGGCGGCGCTGACCGCCGCCGGATCGAAGTATGTGATCCTTAACATGGCCCAAATCGACTACATCGATTCCACCGGTCTGGGTGCACTGGTGATGTGCGCCACCAGCCAGCGCAAAGCCGGCGGCATGCTGAAGCTGCTGAACCTGAACCGCCGCAATATCGAGCTATTGGTGATGACCAAGCTCGCCACCGTGTTCGATCTGTTCACCGACGAGCAGGATGCCGTGAACAGCTTCTTCCCGGACCGCGCCATCAAGGCCTTCGACATCCTGAGTTTCGTCGAGCAGATGAAGAAAGAAGGCTAGCCCGCCGATGCGGCTGCTGGTGATCGGCGGCGTGGCCGCGGGCCTCAGCGCCGCGGCACGCGCCCGGCGTATCGATGCGGCGCTCGACATCACCGTGCTCGAAAAGGGCGCCACGATTTCCTATGGCGCCTGCGGCCTGCCCTACTATCTCGAAGGCCGTGTGCGCCGCGCCGGCGACCTCATCGTTTACACTCCCGAGTATTTTCGCCAACATCGCAACATCCTGGTGCGCACGGGCGCGCGCGTGGTGTCCATTGCCCACCCGCGCCGCGAAGTCGTGCTCGACGGCGGCGAGCGCGTGCCCTATGACCGGCTGGTGATCGCCACCGGGGCGCGGCCCCGCGCGCTGGATCTCGCAGGCCCTCCGGTGTTCGCGCTGCATACCTTGGAAGATGCCGAACGACTGAAATCGTACGTGCGTGACCAGCGGCCCAAGCGCGCGCTGGTGGTGGGCGCGGGATATCTCGGGCTGGAGGCCGCGGATGCGCTGCGGCGCAACGGCTTGGCCGTGACCGTGGTGGAGCAGAGCGCGCACGTGCTCCATCGCGGCGATGCGGAATTGACCAAGGCAGTACGGGTACGGCTGGAACGCTTCCGTGTCGAATTGCTGTTGCATACAGCCGCCACTCCGGCGCGCGGCTACGATCTGGCGATTGTGGCGGCCGGATTGAAGCCCAACGTCGAGCTCGCTGCCGAAGCAGGTGTGGAATTGGGCCGCACGGGCGCAATCCGCGTGGACCAGCATTTGGAAACCAATCTCTCCGGCGTATACGCCGCGGGCGATTGCGCCGAAGCCTTGCACCTGGTCACGGGACGGCCCGCCTACATCCCTTTGGGAACCACCGCCAACAAGATGGGTCGTATCGCGGGCGCCAACGCCGCTGGCCGCCGCGAGCGCTTCGGGGGCGTGGTAGGAACCGCCATCGTCAATGTGTTCGGTTTGGGTGTGGGGATTACGGGACTCTCCATGGAGCAGGCGCGCCACGACGCGTTCTCGCCGGTAGCCGCGCGCATCACCGCGCCCAGCCGCGCGGGCTACTTCGGCGGCCAACCGCTCACCGTGGAACTGGTAGCCGATCGCGCCACGCGCCGGTTGCTGGGCGGTTCGGTATGGGGCGAAGACGGCGTGGAGGGGCGCATCAACGTGATCGCCACCGCGCTGCACAATCGCATGCGCGTGGAGGATCTGGAGCAACTGGATCTGGCCTATGCGCCGCCCTTCGCCACCGTTTGGGACCCAGTACTGCTTGCCGCACAACAGTTGTCGAAACTGGTGTAGAGTCTCAACAGAGGTGTTTCATGCTCAGACTCCCGACGGCGGTGCTGTGGCTGGCCTTTGCGCCGATCGCTGCTGCGCAATCCAGCGGCACATTCAGCGCCATCACCCAATACCCGATACCAACCAGCGGCAGCCAGCCTGGTGGGATTGTCAGGGGGCCGGATGGCGCACTTTGGTTTACCGAGTATATCGGCAACAACATCGGGCGCATCACAACGGATGGGGTCATCACGGAATATCCGATACCCACTGCGGATTCCGGCCCTTGGGCAATCGCTGCCGGACCGGATGGTGCGCTCTGGTTCACGGAGTTTAACGTCGGCCAGATCGGGCGCATCACGACCGCCGGCGCGATCACCGAGTACAGCGTGCCGAGCGCGACTGGCCAACTGTACATGATCGCGGCCGGCCCTGACGGCGCCATGTGGTTTACCGAGTACGGCGCGGGCAGAATCGGACGGATTACCATGGCTGGATCCGTGACCGCGTACCCTGTGCCGACGGCTTCGAGTGGGCCGCAGGGGATCACAGCGGGTCCCGGCGAAGCCCTGTGGTTCACGGAGGACCTGGCCAACAAGATTGGACGAATCACCACCTCCGGGACAATCACTGAGTACCCGACGCCTACGAGCGATAGCAATCCCGCATACATCACGGAAGGGCCGGACGGTGCGCTCTGGTTCACCGAACGAACTGCCGGCAAGATCGGTAGAATCACCACCGCGGGAGTTATTACGGCGGAGTACGCGCAACCCGGCATGTACCCTCAAGGGATCACCGCCGCTTCCGGCGCTTTATGGTTCGTCAATTACGGCAGTTACAACCTGGCACGCATCACTGTTACAGGAGCCGTTACGGAGTTTCCCGCCTCTGGCGGCCCGGTGCTCATCGCTCCCGGCCCGGACGGTGCGCTGTGGTTTACCGAATACTACGGCAACCAGATCGCGCGCGCGCCGGAATGCGCGCTGGGCCTGAGCGCCAGCTACGCCAGCGGCGCGCTGACGGCGAACTTTGAACTGGGGATCGACCGGGGAGCCGTCTGGAGCCTGTCGGCGGGCCCGGCCTTCGGCTTCCAGAAACCGATTCCCGCAGTCGTCCCTCCAGCCCCGTTTTCGTTCAGCCAATCGTACCCGAACTCCGGCGAGGTGGAAGTGAAATCGTCATTGCTTGACCAATCCGGCGCGGCACTGTGCTCGGAATGGACCACCGTGAACACCGCGCCGTGAGGTTGCGGTAGTCTGTATGGATGCCCCTGGTTAAGGTCGCGAGTCTCTCGACACTGCCTGCCGATTCGGTAGCCGAAGTCACCGTCGGCGGCGATCCATATGCCCTATGTAACGTGGGCGGACGCGTCACCGCGCTGAGCGGAACGTGCCTGCATCGCGGCGGTCCGCTGGGGCAAGGCGCGATCCACGGCAACAACGTGGTGTGCCCTTGGCACGCCTGGGAATGGGACTGCCGGACCGGCGCCAACGATTTCAATCCCGCGCAGAAGGTCGCCACTTACGCGGTCGAAGTGGAGGGCGACGACATCCTGCTCGACGTGCCCGAACGTGCCTGAGCTTCCCGAGGTCGAAACGGTTGCCCGATCCATCGCGCCCATCGTGGGCCGGCGCATCGTTTCGGCTGAATTCACATGTCTGCGCATCTTGTGCGGCGATCCGGAGCGCATGAGCGCGGCGCTGGCCGGCCGCCGTATCCGCGGCATACGGCGGCGCGGCAAGTTCATCGTGATCGATCTGGATGGCGGCCACTGCCTGACGGTGCATCTGGGCATGACCGGCAAGCTGCTGCTGGGCGGGATCCCGGGCAGGCATACGCATGCGCTGGTGAATCTCGACCGCGGCCTGTTGCGCTTTGAAGACCAGCGGCAGTTCGGCAAGATCGAAGTCAGCCACGGACTGCCGGCGCGCGTGGAGAAGCTCGGCCCGGAGCCCCTGGAAGTTACGCCTACCGAGTTCGCCGCGCGGCTCAAAAAGCGCAAGTCGCGCATCAAGGCGGTGCTGCTCGATCAGCACTTCATTCGCGGAGTCGGCAATATCTATGCGGACGAGGCGCTGTTCCGCGCCGGCATCCATCCGCTGGCCATCGGCGCGCGGCTGCGGCCGGAGCGCGTGCAGCGGTTGCACGCGGCTATCGTGGAGGTGCTGACGCAAGCCATCGAGAAAGGCGGCTCGTCCATCTCGGATTACGTGGATGCGCAGGGGCGCAAGGGCTTCTTTCAACTCGAGCACCGCGTCTACCAGCGCACCGGCGAGCCTTGCGTGAAGTGCGGCACAGCCATCCGCCGGATGCTGGTGGTCCAGCGCGGCACGCACTATTGCCCCAAATGCCAACGGCGTCCGTGAAGCTACCGCGCGATCGGCTGCTGTTCCACGTACTCGGCGCGGCGGCTGTGATCTACGCCTTTCTGGCGGGATTGAAGACTATCGCCGAATTCGATCTGGGCTGGCAGATGGCCACCGGCCGCTGGATCGCGCAGCATCATCAAATCCCATCCACCGATGTTCTCTCCTATACCGCCGCGGGCCAGCCGTGGATCTATCCGGTGGGATCCGGCCTTCTTTTCTACGGGCTGTTCCTGCTGGGCGGATACGCGCTGCTCTCGTGGCTGACCGCCTTCGGTTGCGCCGGAACCATCGCCTTGGTGCTGCGGCGGGGTTCCGCGATGACCGCCGCGCTGGCCATTCTGGCCGTGCCGCCGATCGCATCCAGAATCACCGCCCGCGCGGAGATGTTCACCGTGGTGCTGTTTGCGGCGACCCTCTCGCTGCTGTGGCAGCAGCATAAGACGGGCGATGCACGGTTGTGGTTGTTGCCCGTGCTGATGGCGGCGTGGGTCAATCTGCATCCGGGTTTCATCGCCGGCCTGGGGCTTTTCGGCGCTTACCTGATGTTGGAGGCGTTCGACCGCGCCTGGAACCGCCTGCGGCGCGCGCTGCCGTGGCTGCTGGCCGCATGCGCGGCGACGCTGATCAATCCGTGGGGTTGGGACATTTACAAAGTGGTGGCGCGCCAGCAGGCCGCCATGGAGGTCCACTCCGAGATGATTCTGGAGTGGGCGCCGCTGCCGCTGAACTGGGCGCACATTAAAGTGGAGCTATCACCCCTGGCTCCCGATACGTTCTATCTGCTGCTGTTCATCGCAGCATCGGCATTGGTTTTGGCGCTGGTGCGGCGGCGTATCGGCGAGGCCCTGCTGCTGGCGGCCGCGGCATACTTTCCCGTCCGGCATCAGCGCCTGACCGGTCTCGCCAGTATCGTGATGGTGGTGGTTGGCGGCGCGGTCTTTTCCGCGCTCCTGCCGGCCGTGAAGCGCCGGACCCTGGCGGTGGCCGCCACCGCGCTCCTGATATGTCTGACGGTGGTGCGCGCGGCCAATCTGGTGAGCGGCCGGACGTATCGATCGGCGGGCGAAATCGTCTCGTTTGGCACGGGATTGTCGTGGTGGTTCCCGCAAAAAGCCGCGGATTTCGTGGCGCGGGAGCACCTTCCCGCACGGATCTTCAGCGGCTATAGCGAAGGCGCTTACATGGCGTTCCGGCTGGGCCCGGAATACCAGGATTTCATTGACGGCCGCGCGATCCCATTCGGCAAAGACCTGATGCTGCTAGCCGCGCGCCTGAAGAGTTCGCCGCCGGATTCGCCCGAATGGCGGGACGCAGCCGAACGGTACGGCATTCAAACGATCGTGGCGCCCATCGGGAGATATGTCGCCTTGCAGTTCTTCCCGGTGTTGCGGCAGTTCTGCGCCAGCGATACGTGGGCGCCGGTGTATCTGGATGAAGTCTCCGCCGTGTTTGTGCGCGGGGCTCCGGCGAGCGCGAAGGTGGATTGCGCCACCGTGCCTCTGCCGCGCGGCACGGGATTCAACGAGTGGGCCAACGCGGCGACCGTGCTGCATGCCTTGGGCCGCAATCCGGAGGCGTTGACCGCCGCAGGAAAGGCCTTGCAGATCCATCCGGACTACGGATACCTGTACTTCCTGCGCGGTCACATCTACGAGGACATGGGCGACGCGCGAGACGCGGGACAGGATTTTGTGCGCGCGACGGAACTGGAGCCGGATCTGGTGGCGCCCTGGTCGGCGCTGGGGGCATACGATCAGACGCACGGTCAGGTAACGGAGGCCATCGACGCCTGGGAGCATGCCGTGGCAGTGTCGCGGTGGCCCTGGGAGCCGCTGCAGAATCTGGGCTACGCGTATCTCCAGGCTCGCCGTCCGCAAGATGCGCTGGACGCTTTCAACGAAGCGGCGAGCAGTCTGCCGCCCCATCCGGAACTGCTGGTCAACGATGCGTTCCTGGCGAATACGGCGCACGGCCGCGCGCGCTCCTGGTACCGGCTCGGCGATGTGGGGCGGGCGATCTCCTATGAAGAGGAGGCCACCCGCTTGCTGCCGGGCAATGCCGCGCTTTGGCGGCAGCTTGCGGAACTGTATTTTGCCGCGGGCCGGACGGTGGATGCCAACCGGGCTTTGGGCCGGGCGCATCCGTAGGCGCCACGGTCTTACATCTGCGTCAGAGGCCGGGCTTCGGGGCCCAGGCGCAGCACGTGCGTCATGGACTCGTCAGGGGGATTGACCACCAGTGTCGGCCGCAGCAGGATCACAACTTTATCCGAGCTTTTGTTGCGCGTGGTGCTGCTGGTGATTGGGCCGATGATGGGGATGCGGGCCAGCCCCGCGATGCCGGCCAGGGTGCGCGCGTCTTCATCGTCGATCAGGCCCGCCACCACCGCCCACTCGCCCATCTTCAAAGTCACGTCCGATTTCAACGAACGGTTCGAAATGATCGGTATGCCGTTTGACGCCTGGCCCGCCAGCACCTTGAACTCGGCCTCGATCGACAGAGTCACGTCTTCTTCGCCGTGCACATGCGGCGTGGCCTTCAGAGAGAGACCCAGGTCTTCGAAGGTGAAGGAGGGCGGCGGCGTGTAGGCGTTCGGTCCGCTGAAACTGGCCGGACCGAAATAACCCGCCGTCAGGATGGGATACTTTTGGCCCACGTGGATACTGGCGGGCTGGCCATCTACGGAACGCGCCGACGTGTGCAACAGGTTTGTGGCGTTGGACTTCGTCATCGAAGCCACCAATTGCAGGTTGGCAATGCCGATGCCGATCAGTCCCGTGAACCCGAAGCGCAACGCGCCGGCGATATTTTGCGCCAGTTGCGGAGCGTTTTGCATGAAGGTGCTGAACGAGTACAGCGGAAAGGAACTGGTCAGCGGAAACCCGTAGTTCAAGTTCTCACTCTGGCTGACTTCCACGAAGTTCATTTCCAGCAAGATCTCGGCCCGCGGATGCAAAAGCTGTTGAAAGAGTTCCCGCGCGGCCAATACCCGCGTGACAGAGTCGCGCAGCACGACCATGCTGCGCGCGTTGTCGATGGCCACTTTCTGAATGCCGCAGGCCTGCTGCACCGCCGTGACCATGGCGGTCAGATCCTGCGGCGTCATGGCCTCACCAAGGGGCACCGCGATGGCCGCGTACGGCTCTTCCTCCTTCCGCTTTTGCTGCGTATCCTTCACCACCAGGAAAAGGCGGCCGGAGATCGGAACCAAAAACGAGCCCGTCGCCGCCTCCAGGCCGTGCAGGGCTTCCCGATAATCGGCCTGATCCATCTGGAAATGGATCGGCTGCCCGCTTTTGTAATCTCCGTCGAACACGCAGTCCAAGCCGAAGGCACGCGCCACGGTCTGGAAGAGCGTCTTGTTGTCGGCTTTGAGGTTGAAATCCTTGCGTCCAGCCGTAGCGTTCAGTTCCGTGGGCGGCAAGGGCTTGCGGGTTTCGGCCAGATCGAGCAGAGTGGCCGCCGGGATTGGAGGCGTATCGGGCTCCGGCTCCGGATCCGCCGGCGTCGTCCCGGCGGCTGCCGCGAGTTGCGGCGCGAATTTGCCCTCCAGCGCCGCGCGCGTCTGCAAGGCAAGGCTCCGGTTCCAATAGAGATGGTTCTCCGGCTCCAACGCTGCCGCCTCGGTGTAAAGCAGGTAAGCCCGCGCGACCTCGCCGGCCTTCTCTGCCTTGCGTGCCTGGGCGTAGAGCTTAGAAGCTTCCGAGCCCCAGGCGCAGCCCGCCAGCGCGAAAGCCAGCAGAATGGGAAAAGTCCGCACAAACGACTGACGCAATACCAGGCCGCGGCGTGCAGGCGGGTATGCTAGCGTAGGCTTTAGCCGGGACCAAACTCGCCCAAAATGATCACGCCGCGGCATTTCCTCGAACTCCATTGGAGCCAATTGGTCGGCCCCCTGTTCGTTCTATTCGTTACCCTTGCCGTTGGATACGCGGCCAAGCGCATCCTGGTGCGCGTGCTCGGGAAATGGGCCGCGCGCGGCGCCAGCCACGCCGCCGCGCTGGCGATCAACGCCCTGGCCGGCCCGTTCATGATCTGGGTGCTGATCCTGGCCATCCACCTGGCTACGCAATCGTCGGATCTGCCCGTCCGCGCCACCCAATGGACCGCCCGTGCGTTGCTGGTCCTTTGGGTTCTCTCGTTCACCATCAGCCTGTCCCGCCTGGCCGGCGATCTCATTCGATATCACGGCAGCGGCGTGCCTGGGGCCATGCCGGTGACGACCCTTTCACAGACCCTCGTGCAGCTTGCCGTGGTCATCTTCGGCCTGCTCCTGCTGCTCAATCTGCTGCACATCTCGATCACCCCGATCCTGACCGCCTTGGGAGTCGGCGGACTGGCCGTGGCTTTGGCGCTGCAGGATACCCTTTCCAATCTGTTTGCCGGTTTCTATGTGGCCGTGGCCCGGCAGGTGCGACCCGGCGATTACATCCGCCTCAATACCGGCGAAGAAGGTTACGTCGCCGACATCGGCTGGCGCAATACGACTATGCGGGCCCTGGCCAATAACCTGATCATCATCCCCAACAGCAAACTGGGACAGGCCAATGTCACGAACTTCAATTTGCCGGACAAGCGCATGAGCGCGTCGATTCAAGTCGCCGTGAGTTATGCCAGCGACCCGGACCAGGTGGAACGGGTTTTGCTCGAAGTAGCCCAGGCCGCCGCGCAGGAGATCCCCGGCATGCTGGCCGATCCCGCGCCGGGCGTCACCTTCGATCCCGGCTTCGGTGATTCGTCCCTGGGGTTCACCTTGGGTTATAGCGTGCGCGAATTCGTGGATCAATACAGCGTGCGGCACCAACTGCGCAAACGCATCCTGAAGCGCTTGCGTCAGGAGAAGATCGATATGCCGTTCCCCACGCGCACCGTCTACCTGCACAACCAGGAAGACGCGTGATGCCGCGGGCCGCGGCGGTTTTGGCCTGGATGGTGACGCTGGCGGGCGCGCGGGCCGCGGAATTGCAGCCGGAAACCATCCAGGCGTTCGACCGCTATATCCGCGAAGCCGAAGCGCGCGCCGGCCCGCGCGCGCAGCCCGGCGGCCAGTTCCTGTGGACCGCCGAGGACCCCCGCCGTTTGGCCCAGGTGCTCGCGGGCCAGGTGGCGATCGAGAACCTCGGCGGCGAGGGCACCATCCCGGTGCCCCAGGGCCTGATCCACGACTGGATCGGCGCAGTGTTCATCCCCGGCGCCACCTTGCCGCGGACTTTGGCGTTGGTCCAGGACTTCGACCACAATCGCGACCATTATCGGCCCGAAGTGATGGCTTCGCGCCTGATCGCCCACAACGGCAACGACTTCAAGGTCTACATGCGCCTGATGAAGAAAAAGGTGATCACCGCCATCCTGGATACGGAATACGATGTCCGCTATTTTCCGTTAGACAAGTCCCGCTGCCAAAGCCGGGCGTACAGCACGAGCATCCGGGAAGTGGAAAACGCCGGCAAGCGCGACGAACGCGTGCTGCCGCCGGGCAACGATCACGGTTTCCTGTGGCGTCTGGACACCTATTGGCGATACCAGGAGCGCGATGGCGGCGTCTACGTGGAATGCGAAGCCATCTCCCTGACTCGCGCGATACCCGCGGGCCTGGCGTGGCTGATTGAACCGATCATCCGCAGCCTGCCGCGGGAGTCGCTGGAGAATACCCTCCGCCAAACGCGGCTGGCTCTGCTCGCCGGCGGCGCTCAGTCCAAGTGAAAGACTTCTTCCAGTGGGAGCATGCCTTCGTCGGGACGGCGGCCCTCCAGCGATGCGAAGAACGGCGCCATTTCCCGCTGCCAGCGCGCGTTGACTTCGCGTGAAGCCATGCCTTTGAGCGCGGCCTCGAAATCCGGGGTCTCCAGATATCCGACCAACAGCCCGTCGTCGCGCAGGAACAGGCTGTAGTTCCGCCATCCGGTTTCCCGCAACGCCTCCAGCATTTCACTCCATACAGCCTGGTGACGCAGTTTGTATTCGGCCAGCCGCTCCGGCCGCACCTTCAGCAAGAAGCACACGCGTTCGATCACTTCACCTCCGCCAGAGGGACCTGCAACAGTCCGGCCAGTTTGCCGATGCGTCCCAGTTGATGCCCGGTGCCCAGTGCGCAATGATGCGTGGGACCTTCCATGCACCACCGATTCACAAACTCGGCCGGCGGCAGCGAGAAGCGCAACCGCGAGTTGGTATTTCCAATGCGCAGGATGGGCCCCGGCAGCGATTCACCTTCCGCGCCGATCAGCTTGAGCTGTCCGTCCGCAGTCTGGGTCAGGCCCAGAATAGTCACCGGCCCGGTCTTCACTTTGAATTCCACCGAGACACCGGCGCCGCGCTTGCCATGATACAGACCCAGCCCGCGCAGCACGGGACGCGCTTCGCCGATCGCGATATGTCCCGGACCGTCGTGTCCCATCAGCACGAAGTTCTCGCGGAAATCCATGCTGTAGAACTCCGTGTAGGAGCCGCCCGCGCGCAGGCGGTCGAGCATCAGCATCGCTATGCAGGTCTTCACGTCGCCTTCGCCCGCCGCCGGGATCCCGCGCGCGGTCAGCAGCGTATTGCCGGCAATCAGTCCGGCAGCCAGGCGTTCGAATTCATTGCCGTCCAGGCCCCGGTAATAATAGGAGAGGCCATCCAGCGCGAAGTCGGCGGCCAAACGGTCGAGCGCCACCGCCACGCGTGCAGCCCATTCGAGATCGCTCTCTCCGGCGCTTGGCTCGATATCGAATGTGTCGCGCATCGCAGCCAGCTTCGCGCATGTTTCATCCGCGCCGGATGCCGGAACGCGCCGGGCCAGATCGTCCATCTCCAGCAGTTCGATGTGCGCGCCCAATTGCGCGTGCATCAAGGTGAAGTCGGCGCACATGTCCAGCATACCGGGATAGGTGTGGCCGAGAAAGCCGATGCGGCTTTGCCGCACCACGCGCGCCACCCCGGCCGCGCGGCACCAGTCTGCGATCTCGCCCCACGCCGCGGCGTCCTCGTGAAGCTGGCCAGTGACCACGTGAAAATCGACGCGCGCCCGCGCGAACGCGTTGGCGATTTCCGGCACGCAGCAAACCGAACAGTTTGCCAGCCATTCCGCGGTGTCCGCGGTCTCATAATCGAGCGCCGCGGATGGCTGCAGATTGAGCACCAGCACCGGGACGCGGGTCTTCTGCACCACCGGCAGCACCTGCGACGACGTGGCATAGGTGGCGGCGTGGCACAGGATCAGGTCCACGTCTTCGCGCAGCAGGAGTTGCCCGGCCGTGCGCGCGCCTTCCGGCGTATCCACCAAACCAGCCGAGACAACCTCGCAATCCAGGCTGCGCACACGGTCTTCAATCTCGCGCTGGTATCCCTGCAAGCGCTCCCGCATGCCGGGAAACTGCGGCCAGTAGGCCGCCAGGCCGATGCCGAAGATACCGATGCGTGCGCTCATCGCGGGTCAGCCACATCATAACTCACCTGAACCGCGCTAACATTTGGGCAGTATGACACGCACACTGCATCTCGCCGCGCTGCTGGCCATTCTGCCGCCGGCCGCCCCCGCGCAGTCCCCCGCCGGCTTGGGGATCTTCGAGAATCACGCGGACGTGGGCGCCGTGTTGCACGCAGGCGCCACCGAATACGACGCCACCCGGCGCACTTACACTCTCTCCGGCAGCGGCGAGAACATGTGGTTCGCCTCCGATGCCTTCCAGTTCGCCTGGAAGAAAGTCTCCGGCGACGTCACCCTGACGGCAGACATCGCCTTCATCGGCGAGGGCGGGGAGGGCCACCGCAAAGCGGTCCTGATGGCGCGCCAAAGCCTCGACGCCAACTCCGCCTATGCGGATGTAGCCCGCCACGGCGACGGCCTGACGAGTTTGCAGGAGCGCGACGAAACCGGCGCGAACACGGCGGAAATCCAGTCCGCGATGAAGGGACCGGCGCGGGTGCGCATCGCCCGGCGCGGCGACTCCTTCTACTTCTGGGTGGCGGGCGCAGGCGAGGAACTGCATTTCGCGGGCGGATCGATGCGCGTTCCCATGCACGATTCGTTCTACGTGGGTCTGGGCGTCTGCTCGCACAACAAGGACAACGTGGAGAGAGCCGTCTTCTCAAATGTCGAACTCACCACGGGGCACACGGACGCACCGCCGATCCTTTACAGCACGCTCGAAGTCGTGCCGGTTTCGGGCGACCGGCGGGTGGTTTACGTGACCCCCAGCCGCATCGAATCGCCCGAATGGTCTGCGGACGGCACGGCCCTGATCTTCTATCGCGGCGACCATCACGAGCGCGTCCCGGTGGGAGGCGGCACGCCGGAGAAGCTCCCCAGTAGCTTCCCGGTCAGGATGATCGAAGGCGGACTGGAGCCGGCGCACTCCACCGAGCCCACCAGGAATCCCGCGTATATCTCGCCCGACGGGCGCCAATTCGTGGCTCTGTCAGAGGGCGCCCTGCAAGTCGAGTCAATGGCGGATCACAAGGTGAAAGTGCTGGCTAAGTTCATCGACGGACGCGGCACCCTCGGTTTTCCGTGGTCGCCGGATGGTCGCCGGCTGGTTTTCATCAGTTATCAACACGTGACGCCGTAATCGTCATGCGGGAGGCCCAGCGCACATACCGCCGGAGATCGGCCCGCCGCTGCCAGGCAAACCGCCAGAACTCGCCGAAGCCGATCTCGTCGGCGTGCAAGCCCCAATAGGTTTCCATGCGCCAGCGCAAGTAGGGGCTCCGCCAGGGAGTAAGCCGGTAGCCGCGAGTGAGCCGCCACAGAATCGGTAGCATTAATTGCTGCCGGAATTTTGGGCCGTGGTCTTGCCGTTGATGCCGTCCGGCGTGGCGTAGTAGCCGGAGCGCGTGCGCACGATCGGCCGGTTGGGTCCGTTGGCCGTCACTTTAATCTGCCGGAAAGATCCATCCAATGCAAGGTTGCCCGGCGTGTAGGCCAGGATGTACTGGTTACGGATGTCATGGGCCACTTGATGCGCGACGCGGTCGACATCGCTGAGTTCTTTCGGGAAGTAGGATTCACCACCCGTCACGCTGGCGAGTTCTTCCAACGCGCGCTTACAGCGCTTGGCCTCCTTCTTCTCTTCCTCGTTCAACAGGCCGACGGTGTAAACCACCACGCCGCTATCCTGCGCGGATTTCACCAGATTCTCCAGATTAATCAGGCTGCTATTGTCGTTGCCGTCGGTGACGACCACCAATACTTTCTTGTCCTTCTTTGCCTTTTCCTTCAGATGGTCAATGGACATGCGGATGGCGTCGCGCATGGCCGTGCCGCCGCGCGAGTCGATGCGCGCCAAACCTTCCTGCAGATCCCTCGGATCATTGGTGAAATCCTTGTCCAGGAAGGCCTCGTCGTTGAAATTGACAATGAAGATTTCGTCCTGCGGGTTGGATTCCTTGACCAGCGCTAATGCCGCGGCTTCCACTTTGGCGCGCTTCTCGCGCATGCTGCCGCTATTGTCGATGACCAGTCCCATGGAAACCGGGACGTCTTCCCGCTTGAAGACTTTGATCTGCTGCGCGACGCCGTTCTCAAAAACCTGGAAGGCTGCCTCGGGCAGATTCAGGACCAGGTGGCCGTTCTTATCGACTACGGTGGCGTGCAGCACGACCAGCCGCGTATCCACGCGGATGACAGGCGTGCTCTGGCCCGGCGTATCGGCCGCTCCCAAGGCGCCGGCGGCAATGGCGCAAATTATGGATGTGAGAAGCTTTCTATTGCGTGGGAGCATAATAGCCCAGTCTCCAGAAGGCCCGCAGAGGCGGCAACCCGCGCGGCTGCACCAGTTTCACCTGGACGCGGCGGTACTTGCCATTGCGCTCCGTGTTCTTCGGAGAGTAGCCGATTATATATTGATTGCGCAACTCAATGCCAATCTTGGCCGCGATGTCCGGCAGTTCATTGGTATTCTCCACCGGGAAATGGCGGCCGCCGGTTTGTTCCGCGATCTCGCTCAGCAGTCCGGGTCCGCCGAGTTCCTCGGGCGTCCGGCTACGCGCGGCGCCCGACTCAAAAATTCCGATGGCATAAATCTGGACGTCGGCTTCGCGCACCAGGTTCTTGATTTCCGTTTCCGTGTAGCGGCTGTTGTTGTCGCCACCGTCGGAAATGATCAGGATCGCTTTGCGGGCGTTCTTGGCCTTCTTCATCTCGTGCAGCGACAGATACACGGCGTCGAGCAGGGCGGTCTTGCCTTTCGACTGGCTGAACGTCAGCCGGTTTTGAATTTCTTCCAGGCTGGTGGTGAATTTGACGGCCATTTCCGCGCGGTCGCTGAACTCCACGAGGAAAAACTCGTCCTCGGGATTGGCGGTTTTGAAGAACTGCGCCACCGCATCGCGCGACTTGACCAGCTTGCTGCCCATGCTGCCGCTACAATCGAAGACTACGCCCACCGATATGGGGGCGTCTTCACTGGAAAACTGCAGCAAATCCTGTTCGATTTTATCTTCGAAGACACGGAAGTTCTCTTTTTCGAGGCCGGTTACGAAGCGGTTGAGCGGGTCGGTGACCGTTACGGGTATCAATACCAGCGTGGAATCGATGCGGATATTGGCTTTGGGCAGGATCTCTTTCGCCTCACCCGGCTTCGGCCGGGAGACGATGTTCACCTGCGGATTAGCCGGGGGGTTATTGTTGGGCTGATCGGCGCCCCATGCGAGCGCGCTCAACATGAGGGGAACGAATCCAACCAGCCAAAACTGGCGGCGTAATAGCGGGCCCGTCACTATCCCCAGCCTCTCTTCTTTCATGAGTGTAGCACAGCGATTTTGTGTTAGAATCGCCTGTGCCCCGTAAAATCTTGGGCGTAATTCCTGCGCGGTACACATCCTCTCGATTCCCCGGCAAACCTCTCGCTCGCATCGGCTCAAAAACAATGCTGGAGCACGTATACAGCCGTGCATCCCTGGCGCGCTATCTGACAAGCGTGGTCATCGCCACGGACGATGAGCGCATTGCGCAAGCCGCCCGAGACTTTGGAGCGACAGTACGCATGACGCGCGCGGACCACGCCTCGGGTACGGACCGTGTAGCGGAAGTTGCTTCCAGTCATACCGCCGAACTGATCGTCAACATACAAGGCGACGAGCCGCTGATCGATCCGGACGCTATCGATGCCGCGGTGCTGCCCCTGATCCACGATCCCGACATTCCAATGGGGACCTTGAAAAAGCGCATTGAAGACCCCCGGGAGATCGGCGATCCGAACGTGGTGAAGGTGGTAACGGACCGTTTGGACAACGCCATCTACTTTTCGCGCGCCACGATTCCGCACGCGCGCGGGGGGACGGCGCCGGGCGGCTACTTCAAACATATTGGCCTTTATGTGTACCAGCGGGAATTCCTGCTGGGATACTCGGATCTGCCGGTTGGCCCATTGGAAAAGGCGGAACGGCTGGAGCAGTTGCGCGCGCTGGAGAATGGCCACCCGATTCGGGTGGTCGAAACCGAATATGAATCCCTGGGTGTAGATACGCCCGCGGATTTAGAACGTGTGTGTAGGCTCTTCGGGGCTTTTAACGAACTTGCGAAACCTTATGGCTAAATACGTATTCGTGACCGGCGGCGTGGTCTCGTCGCTCGGCAAAGGCATCGCCGCCGCCTCTATTGGGTGCCTTCTGGAAAGCCGCGGGCTGCGCGTCACGCTGCAGAAGTTCGACCCTTACCTGAACGTGGACCCGGGCACCATGAGCCCGTTCCAGCACGGGGAAGTGTTCGTCACCGACGACGGCGCCGAGACCGACCTGGACCTGGGCCATTACGAACGCTTCACGCACGCCAAGCTGACCCAGGCGAACAATCTGACTTCGGGCCGCATTTACGAGCAGATCATCGCGCGCGAGCGGCGCGGCGATTATCTGGGCAAGACGGTGCAGGTGATTCCGCACGTTACGAACGAGATCAAGGCCGCCATGCGCAAGGTGGCCGCGGACGTGGACGTAGTCATCGTGGAAATCGGCGGCACGGTCGGCGACATCGAGTCATTGCCGTTTTTGGAAGCCATCCGCCAGATGCGCCACGAGCAGGGCCGCGACAACTGCGTCTTCGTACACGTGACACTGGTGCCCTGGATCGCGGCCGCACAGGAGCTCAAGACCAAGCCCACGCAGCACAGCGTGAAAGAGCTGCGCGCCATCGGTATCCAGCCGGATATTCTGCTGTGCCGCTGCGAGCGCTCCATTGCGGCGGACATGAAGGACAAGATCGCGCTGTTCTGCGATGTGGACGCGCGCGCCGTGGTGACCGCGCGCGACGTGCCGTCGGTTTACGAAGTGCCGCTGGTGTTCGCCGATGAAGGCGTGGACGAGATGGTCGTGCGTCTGCTCAAGCTGCCGGCGGGCAACCGCGATCTGAGCCATTGGCGCGAAATGCTGGAGCGCATGCACCATCCCGTGGACGAAGTTTCCATCGGCCTGGTGGGCAAATACGTGGAATACGAGGATTCTTACAAGAGCCTGAAAGAGGCCCTGCTGCACGGTGGACTGGCGCACCGGCTGAAGGTGAACATCAACTGGATCGAAGCGGAGGGAGTAAACGGACCGGATTGGGACCGCCAGTTGGAAGGATACGATGGCATTTTGGTGCCGGGCGGATTCGGCAAGCGCGGCATCGACGGCATGTTGAACGCCATCCGCTACGCCCGTGAAAACCGCGTGCCATACTTCGGGATCTGTTTGGGCATGCAGACGATGGTGATCGAGTACGCGCGCAACATCTGCGGGCTGGAGCAGGCGGATTCGACCGAGTTCAATCCGGGCACGCCGCACCGGGTGATTTTCAAGCTGCGCGAGTTGAAAGGCATCGACGACCTGGGCGGGACGATGCGGCTGGGCGCGTGGCCTTGTCATTTGACGGAGGGCAGCGCCGCATGGAAATCATATGGATCGCGGGACATCAGCGAGCGGCATCGGCACCGCTATGAATTCAATCGGGAATATGAGGATCGTTTGACGGCGTGCGGCCTGCGTATTACCGGTGAGACGCCGGATCAGACTTACGTAGAGATTTGCGAGGTGCCGGATCATCCGTGGATGCTAGGGTGCCAGTTCCATCCGGAGTTCAAGAGCAAGCCGCTGGAGCCGCATCCTTTGTTTAAGGCGTTCATTGGGGCGGCGTATTGCTACCGGAGCCAGCGGCTGGCGCCGTTGGCGCGGCAGGTGGAGGAATACTCGCGGGGGGATTAGTTGCACCTATCCGCTTTGCGAACCGGTCGAGTCGCGGGGCGGATGCCCGCCGGCCAATTGGAGTACAACAGGGCTCAGCGAGCGAAGCTGGATCGGGATTTCGCCGCCGGGTGGGCTCGATAGGAATTCTGATTTGACGGCGCCTGCGTCCAAAATCTCGGCTTGCTCTATGACGATCCGGACGGGCGCGGCAAGCGCTAGGGTGCCAAATACTATATATCGGCTCGGCTCCCTGGGTTCCGCACAAATGGAGATTACGCCTACATCAAGGGACTGCAAGATTTGGGCATTTTCGTCTTCGGATTTCCGCTTTATGACTGTGGCTGAAAGTGTCACGGTGGCTTCAAGGGGCCGACTATCCTTCAAACACCCCAATATTTCGATCACAGTGAAGTCATCCTCTGTGAAACGTGACGGCCACGGAAGCGCGACCTGAAAATATTGTTCCACGGAGACAACCTCGTTCACGAATGCATTAAACGCGTCCTGGTCAAACTGGCTGGCGCCGAACGTAACCTGTTCCCCCTGAAAGACCACTTGTTCTGTTTCAAGGTTCACAACCCGGATTCGACCGCATTTTCGCAGCGCCGCCAAGCCACGCGAGAAGTGTTGAATGGTCCGAAAATCCCGCCCGACAAGGGCTGTGCCGAAGCGCAGGCTGGGGGATGGGCCCGGATAAAGAGGTAGTGTAAAGTGAATCGTGAACGGGAGGCCGGGACGCGTCCCCACGATCGCGGCCTCCTGCTGGCCGAGCCGACTTGGTTTGAAATCCACAACTGGGAATATCACTTCGTCCGGTGGACCGCCAAGCACCACGCGCGCCGTCATGGTGTGGGTGGATGGCGGCAGTTGGGGACCAAAATGCAGCTCTGCACCGGCACCGGGGGGCGCCGCGTCCTCCCAAAGTGGGAGGCTGCTCTCGAAGTCTTCAAACTCATCCGCCAGGAATTTCTGCGCGCGTCCGGTTCGCAGCCATTCTTCAAACTTCGTGATCCCCGTCCTAACGAACTTGCAGGAGAACGAACCGGGAAGAACTGACGGGTCTTTCACGGAGATATCGATTTTCTGGCTGCCGCTGACGACGCTCCCTACTGAACCAGTCTGTGGTTGGTCCTGCCTCGGCGGCCCGGCGACCACGTGGAATCCGAACCCTGGGTAGCGTTCTTCGAGTTGCTCGATCAAGCGCGAACCGGCTCGGCTAACGTCCTCGCGGGAGGTGTCGATCCGGAACGCTTCGGGGCGGATAACCTGCACGAGCTTCTTGGCGACTGCCGGTACACCGACTGAAGTGCTGACAGCCAGCTTGTCCGCCTGAATTGGTGCGTACCTCAGCATGTCTTCACAGGTCAACCCATGCCACACAGGCAGAATCACCTTTTGCCCCTGCCTCTCTCTGGCAAAGAGCGCGTTCAGCTCGGCAGGTGGCCAGCTCTTGCTAAAGAACGCATGACTGAATATCACGACACCGAACCGCGATTGAGCCAACCCGGCCTCGATGGAGGCTCTCAGGCTGTCCCCGATCCTGAGCGTCAATTCGTCGAACCAGATCGTCAGACCATATTTTTGCAACTCGGCGACGAGAGGCCGGACCACCTCCTCCTTGTCCTCGAACGCATGGGAGATGAACGCATCGTACTCAAACGCAGTCATACAATTCCACCGTAAAACGAACTAAAGGGCGCCGCGGTGATTTCGCGAGCAATTCAGTCCTGCGCCCGCTGGCCGGAGGCTGCTGCCGGTTCCAGGGACACACGGATACCTATGGTCTTTAGCACGGCCCATAGGGTGTCTAGCCGAGGATTACCGTCTTCAGACAGCGTGCGGTAGAGATTCTCGCGATTCACTCCGGCCTCCGCTGCAATCTTGCCAATCCCCTTTTGCGCGCGGGCGACATTCCGGAGTGCTACGAGGAAAGTCCCTGCCGAATCGCGGAAAGCGGCGGAGAGGTACTTTGCGCAGTATTGCCGGTCCTTTAGCCGGTCAATCAACCCGCCCAGTTCATCCTCCGCCGGCCGTTTCATTTCCGCTGCTTCTTCCACAGGCGATTCCGTCGCTTGTAATCTTTCCAGTACTTCTGGGCGCGGACTATGTCTGCGTCTTGGGTGGATTTGTTGCCGCCGCATAATAGTATGACCTCATCGCCATCCGTTCCGTAGTAGACCCTATAACCCGGGCCAAAGTCGATCCTCGATTCGAAAACTCCGCTTCCGATTGGCCGGGAGTCTCCGAGATTACCAGCACTTAAGCGCGTGACTCGCACGTCGACGGCGACGCCGGTATCCTCATCGTTGAGGCTGCTTCGCCACGCGCGGTAATGAATTCTGCCATCTGGGCTCTTGTAGGATAGGACCTTCCGTTCCTTAGCTTCCACTGGAATTGCCGATTGCCGCGTATCCTGTAGCTTATCCGCTACAATTGCAGTATATCAGCAGCTAAACCATACTCCAAGTTCTGCCTGGGTGGCTCGATGAGACTGGAGTTTTCGCGGGGGGATTAGTTGGGCGCAGTTTGGGCTCACTCGTTTATTGGCCACCGATAAACACAGATAAACACGGATAAAACGTCAGGGGTTTTGGGGTGGTTTGCGGGTCTCGGCGGCTTTCGATTGGGTTATTGGGGTCGGTCCGGGACTCTCGTAGTACCTTTCCCCCTCATTTGGGGGTGGGGTGATACCCCCGTTTGTTTGGGTTCGTTCCGTAGCGACCTCTTTTTCGGCTTCTTTTTCGGCTTGCTGGCGGGCTTCGCGGAATTCCTTTAGCTGGCGGAGGCATTCTTTGTTGGAACGCTCGAGGGCGGCTTCGTAGCGTTTCAGTTTGAGAAGGCTCTGGCTGCGGTGACAATCATACATGAATGCGGGACCGTAGAGCATGCTTTTCGATTCGCGCTGTTCCGGGGAGAAATCGGGATTGATGCCGATGATGGCGGCGATGTTATCGGACTGGATCTGGCGGTCCATGGCGTTGGCACGGTGGAGGCGCCAGAGGTTGGAGGCGATGCGGAAGACGAGATACTCTTCGGCTTCGCCGATGGGGCGGTAGCGCTGGTAGAGGTCCGCGACGAGGGTGTTGAAGGCTGCGGGATCTTCGTCGAGGAGGAGGTAGAATTCGGCGCAGAGCCCGTGGCGGACACTATTACGGGCGGATGCGGCTTTGCCGGCGGGGGTGTTGGGGCCGGTGCTTTTTTTGGCGTTTTCGCGATTGGAATCGATTTTGGCTTGCGAGGACATATTGGTTCGCTCCTTACAGCCCAGTGGAACTGGTGAGCGGGTGCGGGATGTAGACTGACGGTTTGGAAGTTATTGATTCAATGGATATTGTTTGATGGGCGGAGGCGTCACTTGACTCGAATTGGAATTTCCTGTATCTTGATAGAGATTGGTACATTTGCCCGATCTTGAATCAGCCTCAGCCCAGGAAGTGCTCGCTTGGGCGCTGGCGACGTTCGGCGATTCGCTGGCCATTTCCACCAGCTTTCAAAAAGAGGGCATGGTGGTGATCGACATGGCCACGCGCATCGACCCGGGCGTGCGGGTCTTCACGATCGACACCGGCCGGTTGCCCGAGGAAACCCATCAGATGATGGAGACCGTGCGGCAGCGCTACGGCATTCCAGTGGAGATCGTTTTCCCTGAAGCGTCGGAAGTGGAATCCATGATTGGGACGCACGGGCCCAACCTGTTCTATCGCGAGGTGGCGCTGCGGAAGCTCTGCTGCCACGTGCGCAAGGTGCGGCCATTGGAGCGCAAACTGGCTACCCTGCGCGCTTGGGCGGTGGGGTTGCGGCGTTCGCAGATGGACTCGCGCGCGAACACGCCGAAGGTGGAGACGCGCGACGGCGTGGTGAAGATCAGTCCGCTGGCCGACTGGAGCAAGCAGGAAGTGGAAGACTACATCCGGCGGCACGATGTTCCGGTGCATCCGCTCTACGCCAAGGGCTTCCCGAGCATCGGCTGCGGACCCTGCACGCGCGCGGTCTTCGATTGCGAAGACGAGCGCGCGGGGCGCTGGTGGTGGGAGCAGGAGGGCGAGAAGGAATGCGGCATACACATCGCGCCCAACGGCCAGGTAATGCGGCAGGTGGATGCTTTGCTGGCGGAGATCCGTCCGGCGGCGAACTGAACTCGGCGGTTACTCCACCGCCATGGTCACGCTGGTTTGGGTGGTGGCGCTTCCAATGGTCACGACTACGGGCACGTTGTTGCCGGGGGTTATGTTCTGGGGCACCTGGACGTCGATTTGGAACAGTCCGGGCATGAAACCGGGCGCGGCTCCGGCGTAGGTGACGTTGGCGTTCTGCCCGCCGATCTGCACGGATACTTTCGCCAGCGGAGCCGGCAGCACGGTGGTGGCGAGCCGGCCGTCGACGCCTGGCGGATCGGTAATGCCCTCGCCGGTGCCGTAGAGCAGGACATACTGTCCGCGGGGCGCGGGATGGCTGGGACCGTTCACGCTGTAATCCGCATTATTGAGGATTGCGCCCTGGCCGGTGCCCTGCTGGTTCAAGGTGAACAGCGCGGGCGCGGTGGCGGCCACCGTGAGCGGGAATGGATCGGATCGTACGCCCTGATATTCCACCTCGACGTTCGTGGTGGGATTGACCATGCCGAAGTACGGCGTGACGACGGCGATCTGGGTGGCGGTGACGTAGACGACCGGCGCGGGAATTCCGTCAAACAAGACGCGCACGCCGGCGACGTTGTTGCTCACCAGGCCGTTTGAATCGAGCGCAAGCCCCGAGAGATTCGTTGGTCCCATGCTGGTTCCCCAGACAATCACCATTTGACCCGGTGCGATCGATTTTCCGTATGCGGCGGCGTCGGTGACGGCTGTGACTACCGGCTTGGGCACGGGATAGGTGGCGGGCGGAATCACCAGCATGGTGATGGAATTGGCCGGAAAGGTGGCGGTCAGGTTGGCGCCGCTTAATGTGAGGCTGGGCTGCTGCACGATGGCGGTGAGGTTCGCGGCGCTATACTGCCACACCTGGGCCGATGTTCCGGGCTGAAAATTCGCCAGGCTCAACGTGCTCGAGAGATCGCCGCCGGTCTTGTTGATGACCATGGCGGTCAGGTTCAGATCCGAGCGCGTGGCGGCGTAGACGGCTAGCTGGCTCTGATCGCCGCTGGTGGCCTGCACGCTGGTCTCGCCGAAGGAGTCGCCGATGCCGTCATAATTGCGATACATCATATAGGCGAATGCCACCGGATTGGCGGGGGTGGGCTGGCCCCACAGCGTGGCCAGATCCAGCCCCTGCGCGCCGAAGATGCCCAGCAGGTCGGCCTGCGCCAGACCGCCGTTCAGAGTGTCGAACGCGTACCAGTTGTACTCGGTGATGGCGAGTTTGGTGCCGGGATAGTTCTGCGCGATGATCTGCTGCACGCGCGGGATGTAATAGGGCGCGATGGGCGCGCCGTTATTCATGGGATCGACGATCCAGTAATCGCCGCTGACGATGTAAGTGGGATCCCAGAACTCGCGCGTGGATTCGAGGCGCAGCGCCTGCACCGAGGCGGATTCGGGCGGGGTGACGCCGTTCACCGGATTATCCTGCACCGCGGAGGGGGCGATGTAGGCGTGCAGATCCACGTAATCGAGCAGGCGTTGGCCGTGCTGTTGATCGTATTGCTGGAACTGCTGCAGATACCAGGCGAGGATGGTGGTGTTATTGTGCGCGGCGTAATCTACCGGATTGCTGTACCACTCCCCGGCGGGTGAATTCCATCCGGCCTGAATATCTTTCTTCGAAAACCAGAGCGACGCCCAGTTATCGTTCACGGGACCGCTGACCAGCGCCGTGGGATCGGCCTGCTTGATCGCCTTAGCATAAGCCATATCCGTGCTTAGCAGTTCGTCGTAGCTGTACGGATTGGGATGGATATCGCGATGGGTGCTATCCCACCAGATCGGTTCGTTGTCGATGCTCCAGATGGCCACGCCGCCCTGATTGGCCGGACCGTAGCGCGTGAGCAGGTTTTCGATCCATTGCTGCTGGAAGGTTTGATCATACTGCGCGTAGTCATCGGTAGGATCGTTGGCGATGTATTGCGGATTGGTGGAGCAGGTGGGAGTCAAGACCACGCCATTGCCGCAGGTCGCGGGATGGTATTGCGCGTAGGGATCGACGGAGCACTGCTGGCCGTATTTGGCGACGTTGTAGCTGCATTGGAACGCAGTGGATTTAGGCAGCCAGCCGAGGGCGGGAACGGTGCCGAGCATGGCACCGCCGGTGGTGGCGGCCTGGTCGGCATATTGGTTGAAGGTCGTATTACCCGAGAGCACTTCGTAATACCAATCGCTGTCGAGGTTGGAGATCTGGAACTGCCAGTGATAGGTGCTGGCGTCGTTGCCGCCCCAGCGGCGCGCGGTGGGCCGGATTTGTAATGAGGCTGCGAGCTGTGCGTTGTAGGTGGGGTCGGTGGGATCCGGCAGCGTCCAGTAGAAGTTGATGCCGTATATGTCCGGCGAAATCGCGTGCACGTTGGAATTGGCGTTGATGGAAAGGGCTGGGCCGGATGCCTGCGCGAAAGCGCTTCCGGCGGCAATAGCTGCGACGGCAAGGATGTTACGCATAGTTACCTCACGGCGACGGTGACTCCCGACTGGCTGGTTACTCCGTTGATAGTAATTGTAACTGGAACGCTGTTGCCGGGCACGACCGATTCGGGGATCAGGGCATTCACCTGCACCAAGCCGGCGGTGGCTCCCGGCGCTTCGCCGCAGTAATTCAGGGTGGCGGTCTGGCCGCCGATGGTGGCCGAGCATGCGAGGGTCGCCTGCGGCAGCGGCGTACTGGAGATGCGGCCGTCCACACCGGGCGGCGTGGTCAAGCCTTCGCCGGTGCCGTAGATGAAAACATATTGCCCGCGCGGGGCCGGGTTGGAAGCGCCGTTCCGGCTGTAATCCTGGTTGAGGATTGCGCCTTGGCCGTGGCCGGAAGAATCGTTGGTAAAGATGGCCGGTTTGGCGGGGGCTACCGCGACGGAAAATGGCGCGGAGGCGTTGCCCTGGTAGACCACCAGGGTGTTGACACTGGGCTGCTCCGCTATTTCATAGGGAACGATGACGCTCAATTGCGTATCGAGGGCATAGATGATGGGAGCGGCGTAGCCGTTGAAGAACACCTGCACGCCGCCGATGGCGTTGATCAGGACGCCATTGGAATTGACCTGCAAGTTGGCCAGCGCGGCCGGGCCCATGCTCTGGCCGAAGATGGTGACGATCTCACCGGGGGAGACGCCCGAGGCATCGTAGGAAGCGGCACTGGTGACGGCGGAGATCAACGGCTGCGGCACCGCCATAACGCTCTGGGCTTGCGGGATCACCAGCAAGGTCATGGAATAGGACGGAAACGTGGCGGTGAGGCTGTTGCCGGTAACGTTGATATCGGAGGTTTGGGGCACGATGGCGGCGAGATTCGCCGGGCTATATTGCCACACCTGAGCGGTTCCGGCGGGCGTGAAGTTGGCGAGGCTGATGGTATCGGCGATGTCGCTGGTGGTCTTGTTGAGCACCAGCACGGTGAGCGCCGAATCCGTGCGCTGGGCGGCGAAGATAGAGAGCGTGTCGGGATCGCTGGTGACGGCCGAGATGCTTGTGCTGCCGAACTGGCTGCCGCTGCCATCGTAATTGAGAAAAATCTTGAACGCGAAGGCGCCGGGATCGGTGGCTGCGGGCGGTCCCCACAGCGTGCCGTAATCCAGCGACTCCCGGCCGAAGATGCCAAGCACGTCGGCTTGGGCGATGGCGCCGGTGATGCTGCCGAGCGCGTGCCACCAGTATTCCGTGATGCCCAGTTTCGTGCCGGGATAATTCTGGTTGACCCATTGCTGCATGCGGGGGATGAGTTGGGGCGCGGTCTCGGCGCCGGTGGCGTCTTGGAAGTCGCCGCCGGGGACGAGATAGTTGGGATCCCAGAGCGCGCGCGTGGATGTCATGCGCAGGGTTTCCAAAGCGGCATCGCCGGGCGCGTCGTTGTTGGCCTGCGACCAGGTATCCAGGGAAGGCGGTTCCAGGTAGCCATGGACATCGAGCACGTCGAGCAGGCGGTAGCCGTGCTGCTGCTGGAACTGACTCATCTGTTGCAGATAGTATTCGACCCACGGCACGCCGCCATGGGCGTTCTGGTCCGTGGGGTTGTCCCAATACTGGTAGGGCTGGGTGCTCCAGCCGCTCTGCATGTCGGTGCGGGAATAGAAATAGCCCGTCCAGCCTGCCGGCACGGGACCGGTGACCAGCGCGGTGGGGTCCGCGCTCTTGACGGCCTGCGCCAGTTTCAGATTGCGCGCGAGAGTGTCATTGTAAGTGCCCAGGCTTTGGAAGATGTCGATGTGCACGCCGTACCACCACTCGGGCTCGTTATCCATGCTCCACATGGCGATGCCGCCGGCGTTGGCGGGGCCGTAGCGATTGACGAGGTAGGAGATCCAATTGCCCGGGTAGGCCGGATCGATGGGCTGATAGGCGTCATTTGGATCGTTGAGGATCTGCTGGCTGTTGGTGAGGACGCCATTGCCGCAGTCGGTGGCGTAGGGATCGACCTGCTGCTGCGCGCCGTATTTCGCGACGCTGAAGCTGCAACTCATGTCGTCTTTGGGGGTCCAGTCCATTAACGAAATGGTTCCCAGGCTGAGGGCGCCGATTTCCAGGTCGGCCTCGTGGAACACGTCGAAGGACGAACCATTAGGTAGCGTTGGGATCACTCCGGTGGGGGATTGCAAGCTGTTCTGGAAATACCAGTCGGACGCGTTATTGGATACGTCGCGCTGCCAGTTGTAGGTGGTGGTGGCATCGCCGCCGAAGCGGCGCAGCGGGATGTGCATGATGTTGCCCAAGCCGGTGTCGGCATACTGGTTGATGCCGTAGACGTACGGGCTGATGGGGTGGCGATTGGCGCCGGCATCGACGGCCAGCGTAGGCGGGGTCTGCGCGCTCAGGCACAGCGCGCATGGCAGGGCGGCTACGACGATACGAAGACAAGAAGACATGTCAACCCTCAAACACTCACTGCACGGCGACTGTGACACCGGTCTGGCTGGTCACGCCATTGATACTGATGGTGACCGGCACCGCGCCGCCGGGCGTCACCGACTCCGGGATCAGCGCATTCACTTGCACGAGGCCCGCCGTAGCGCCCGGCGCTTCGCCGCAATAGTTCAGGCTGGCGGTCTGGCCGCCGATGGTCGCTGAACATTTGAAATTCACCTGCGGCAGGGGCGTACCGGAAATGCGGCCATCCACTCCCGGTGGCGTGGTTAAGCCTTCGCCGGTGCCGTAGATGAAGACGTACTGTCCGCGAGGCGCCGGGTTGGACGGGCCGTTGCGGCTGTAATCCTGATTGAGGATGGCACCCTGCCCATGACCGGAGGAATCATTGGTGAAGATGGCGGGCTTGGCGGCGGCAACCGTTACTGGGAAGGGCGCGGAAGCGTTGCCCTGATACACCAGCACCATGTTCACGCTCTGCAGGCCGGCAACCTCGTAAGGCACGATGGCGCTGACCTGGGTCGCCAGCGCATAGATCAAAGGCGCGGGATAGCCATTGAAGAAAACCTGCACGCCGCCAATCGCGCTGCTCAGCGTGCCGTTGGAATCGACCTGCAGATTCGCCAATGTGGCCGGACCCATCCCCTGGCCGAAGATGGTGACGATCTCGCCGGGCGAAACACCGGTGGCGTCGTAGGAGGCGGCGCTGGTGACCGCGGAGACCACCGGTTGCGGCACCGGCATGGCGCTCTGCGCTTGTGGGATCACCAGCAGGGTCATGGAGTCGGCCGGGAACGTGGCGCTCAGGCTGCTACCGGTGGCGCCGATGTCCGGGCTTTGACGCACGATGGCGGCGAGATTGGCAGGGCCAAATTGCCACACTTGCGCAGTGCCGGCCGGAGTGAAGTTGGCGAGACCGATACTATCCGTGATGCTGTTGGCGGTCTTGTTCAGGACGAGCACGGTCAGCGCCGAATCCGCGCGCTGCGCGGCGAAAATGGAGAGCGTATCCGGATCGCTGCTGACGGCCGAGACGCCGGTGTTGCCGAACCGGTTACCCTGGCCGTCGTAATTCAGAAAGATCTTGAAGGCGAATGCGCCGGGATCGGTGGGCGCGGGCGTGCTCCAAAGCGTGCCGAGAGTGAGGCCATAAGCGCCGAAGATGCCCAAGATATCGGCTTGAGCGATGGCGCCGGTGATGGTGTCGAGCGCGCCCCAACTGTACTCCGTGATGGCCAAGTTGGTGCCGGGATAATTCTGATTCACCCACTGCTGCATCTGTGGGATCAGTTGCGGCGCGACCTGCGCGCCGGTGGCGTCGTAGATTCCGCCATCGGGCACGATGTAGTTGGGATCCCAAAACGCGCGGGTGGAGGTCATGCGCAGGGTTTCCATGGCGGCGTCGCCCACCGATCCGCTGAGCGCACCCGGCGTGATGTAGGCATGCACGTCGAGGTAATCCACCAGGCGATAGCCGGTTTGAGACGAAGCCTGGCTCATCTGCTGCAAGTAATATGGGATCCAGGCGATGCCGCCGTGCGCGTTCTGGTCGGTGGGATTGTCCCAGTATTGGTACGGGGAGGTACCCCAGCCGCTATCCATGTCCGCGCGGGAGAACAGCATGCCCGACCAGCCTCCGGGCACCGGACCGGTGACCAGCGCGGTGGGGTCCGCTTGTTTCACCGCAGTCGCCCATTTGATGTTACGCGCCAGCATGTCGTCGTAGGTGGCGGCCTGCGGATAAATATCGACGTGATTCGAATACCACCATTCCGGCTCGTTATCCATGCTCCACAGGCGGACGCCGCCGGCATCGGCGGGACCGTAAGTGGTCATGATGTGTTGAATCCACTGCTGGGCGAAGGAGCCGGTTACGGGGATGTAGGCATCGTTGGGATCGTTCTGGATTTGTTGCCCGGTGCTGGCCAGGATGCCGTTGCCGCAGTCGGCGTTGTCGGGGTTGGTAGCTTTCTGCGCGCCATATTTCTTCACGCTGAAGCTGCACTCGCCGGCGGATTTTGGGGACCAGTCCATCAAGGGAATGGTGCTCAGGCTGACCGTGCCGGCCGCCAGATTGGCCGTATGGAAGGCATCGAAATCGGGACTGACGCCGTAATTTTCGTAGCACCAGGGATTGTCGCCCGTGTTGTTCTTGACGCTGTTCTGCCAGTTGTAACTGGTGGCATCGTCGCCGCCCCAGCGGATCACGGGGATCTGCATGAGGCCCATCAGACCGTCGTCGCTCCACTCGTTGATGCCGTATATATAAGAGCTGATGGGATGGCGGTTGGCGCCGGCATCCACCGCCAGGGTGGGCGCGGATTGGGCGTAGACGGCCAGCGGGGAAAGCAAACAGATTGTGAAGAAGGATATCCGAAGCTCCATATCGACCTTATTTATCTTATAGCGCGGCGCGGGCCCGGTTATAGTACGCCCCGGCACGGTTGGCTTGCCGGATCGAAACTGGGCGCGCTAGAATCGGTGGATCGTCAACGTGATTAAAAACCATCTGGTCAGTGCCTACGTCGTGATGGTGGGCGCGCCCGTGCTTGGCCTGCTCGGGATTTTGGAAGCCGGACGAGGCCTTGCCGCGCCGCTCTCCGTGGGCGGCGAATGGACGTTGCAGTTCGACTCCGGAGTGAAGTGCGCCGGGGTCCCAGCCAGCTTGAATATTTCGCAATCCGGCCCAGAGGCGATCATTACCTTCAACGACGGACACGTCATGCGGGCAGTGGTGGAAGGCGGCACGCTCTCCGGCAAGTCCTTGCAGGCCGCGATCGCCGGCAAGGCCGGTGGCCGCACGCTGGCCGGCACGCTGAATCTGGAAGGATGCGGACTCCTGGCTTTCCACGCGGCGCGGCGGGCCGGGCCGAAGGCGGGCGCGTAATGCTGAACCTGTTCCAACTTGTGCTGCAGATCGCGGTGATCCTGGTGGCTGCGCGCGTAGTCGGGTTTCTGTTCCAGAAGATCAATCAGCCGCAAGTGATGGGCGAGATGGTGGCGGGCATTCTGCTGGGCCCATCGTTGCTCGGGTGGGTGGCGCCGGGCGTATCCGCCGCGCTGTTTCCACCGGCGAGTTTGAGTTACCTGAATGCGCTCAGCCAGGTGGGGTTGGTGGTGTTCATGTTCGTGGTGGGACTGGCGCTCGACCCATCGGAACTGAAGGGCTACGGCCATGCCGCGGTGCTCACGAGCCATGTCAGCATCGTGGCCCCATTCTGCCTGGGCGGGCTGACGGCATTGTACCTCTACCCGCGGCTTTCCGATGATGGCGTGACTTTCACCGGATTCGCGCTATTCATGGGATCGGCCATGAGCATCACGGCGTTCCCGGTGCTGGCGCGGATCCTTTCCGAGCGCGGGCTGGTGCGGAGCCGCATGGGGACCATGGCGATTGCGTGCGCGGCGGTTGACGATGTCACGGGATGGTGCATTCTGGCGTACATCGTGGTGCTGGTGCGCGTGTCGCACGCGGGGCATCCGGCCTGGGTGACGATCGCCGGTTCGCTGGCTTACGTGGCCCTCATGCTGTTCGGTGTGCGGCGCATTCTGCCGGCGTTCGAACGGGCTTTCCGCAAGCGCGACAGACTGAGCGACGATTTGGTCGCCGTGATTGTGGTGCTGGTGCTGACATCGGCGCTGGCCACGGAATGGCTGGGCATCCACCTGTTGTTCGGCGCCTTTTTGATGGGCGCCATCATGCCCAAGACCCCGGAATTCACGCGCTACCTGCTGCACAAATTCGAGTCGGTGACGGTTGTGCTGCTGCTGCCGCTTTTCTTCGCGTTTACCGGGTTGCGCACGCGCATCGGCGTGGGCGGCGGCGGGTCCATCTGGCTTTACAGCGCAATTGTGATCGTGGTGGCCATCACCGGCAAGCTGGGCGGATCGATGCTGGCGGCGCGCCTGGCGGGCATGCCCTGGCGCGAATCGGCGTCGCTCGGGATACTGATGAACACGCGCGGCCTGATGGAACTGGTGATCCTGAACATCGGCCTGGATATCGGAGTGATCTCGCCAGTGATGTTTTCGATCATGGTGCTGATGGCGCTGGTGACTACGTTCATGACTACGCCGCTGCTGGAGTGGGTCTACCCGGCGCGGCTGTTCCGGGCGCAGTTGGATGAAGTGCACAAGAACGTGGCTTGAAACTGGCCGATCATTTACCGGCTTCCGCCTCGTGTTTGCGCGCGCCGCCGAGGATATCGGCTTCGGCGTAGTTTCCTTCGTGGCACGCATACTCGTAAATAGGTCCCTTAGTGGCCACGAACGGATATTCCAAGGTCCACTGCCGCGTAAACGTGGTGGGGTCGTCAATGGTGGCGCGGTACAAGACCGTATCCGGCGCGGTGCGGGTGAACCGTTCAATCACGTGCAGGTTTTCCGATGAACCCCGGAAGTGCGTCTTATTCGTGAAGTTGGTGGTATCCACCACCAGGGTGTCGCCTTCCCAGTGGCCGATGGAATCTCCCAGCCATTGGCGGACGGATGCCGGCGGGTGTGTCCCGTTGATGCGGACAATGCGCGCGTCGTGAACCATTTCCACCAGGATCACCACCGTATCGGCCGTCTGCACGATCTGGTAGTTATTGTTGTACAGCACGGGCAGCATGGGCGGCCCCGACGTGGAGCCGAAGCCCAACAGACAGCGCTCCGATAGCGGCCGGTCCTTCACGCTGTCAAATGCGCCGAACCCTTCGGCCACGAAGTGCTTGCGCCGCTCCGGCGTGAAGGGGGGCACTTTGCCGTCCGGCGGGTCGATGATCAATGACGTGCGCTTCACGCCATCCACGCGGGCGAGTTCGCTGCCCCGGTCGATAAACAGAATGTTATAGCCGCCGGTGCCGTTGGATCCCGCGGCGGCCAGCAGTGGACTTTCGGATTTGCCATCCACGTCGGCCAGTTCCGTGGCGCTTATTTTCTCAAATGCGGCGGCTTCGGCGTCCGTCATGGTCGGCTTGTTGGCGAGTTGCGCCGGGCGCTCCAATGGCGTGATGGTGGCGTTGGTCCAGACACCTTGCAAATCGGGATGCCCGTCCGGCGTGCGGGGTGGTGTCCAGCCGCTCGGGGTTTGGCCGGCGACAGAGGCGCACAGCAGGACCGCCATGGCGGCGCCAATAGCGAAGTTGCGAATCTTATTTTTTGTCATACGGAGCACCTGTGCCTGAGGAACCGAGGAAAAGTTTCCGCCCATCGGGCAGTGTGATATCTCGTCCGTTGGCGCGCATGGAGCCGTCTTTCGACTGATACCCCTCCACCACCACGCGTGTGCCGGGCGCCACGCTGGTCTTGGTGAAGCCGCGGCGCAACAGGACGTTTGGGCTACCGGCTTCCACCATCCAACTGGTGACCTTGCCACCGGGTCCGGTGACATCCACGTGAATCCAGGCATGCGGGTTGATCAATTCCACCTTGGTGACAACACCTTCCAGATGCACGGGCCGCTTGGCGTCAAACTCCGCCGCGAACGCATGGTGTGCCCAGGCAGGCAGGGCCGTTGCAATGAGGGCCACGCCCGTCATCACGGCAAGTAATTTCATGTTCATTTCGGTCCGTCCTTCACTTGCTGGGTTTTTTAGTAAACCCGCCGTACATCAAATCCTCAGCGAACTCCACGCATTTGAATTCCATCAAGCGCGCGTCCTTCTCCGCGTGACGGTAGAGAGGCATGCGGATCTTCCATGGCCGCGAGAAAACCTTCGGATCCTCGACGGTGGCTTCGTAATCGAGCACCTCCGGGTTGCGCAAGGTGTAGCGCTCGACCACGTGCAAGGCATCGCTGTGGAAGTCTCCGGCGCGGTCGAGCCAGGTGCGCTCATCCAAACCCGTGACGTCGATGACCAGCGTATCGCCTTCCCAATGGCCGAACGACTGCCCCATCCACGAGTCGGCCGGCGCAGGTCCGGGATCCTGCAGATAAATGTTGCGCACCGCGCCGTCGTATTCGTAGGCGAAAAACAGGGACTTTTCGCTCTGCAGAATCTGAAACGGATACGGCATATAGTTGGCCCGCGGCACACCCGGCAGGTAACACTTGATCTCGGGATCGGCGGTCAACCGCTGTGCGAAGTTGGCGTCTCTCTGTTTTTTTGCGGCCGGCAGGTAGGGGATCTCGCCGCCTTCCACGACTCCCAGGCCTCCGGGCTCGGCGCCCTCGGCGCCCAAGGCCACCACCAGGCTCGGCCCCGCGGCATGATCCCGCAGATCCCAATTCGCGGTGTTCATCGCCTGCCAGATGCCGTTTAGATTCGGCTTCCCGTCCGGCGTACGCGGCAATCCATCGGCAGCGCGGCCGGAAACCGCGGCCATAAGAAAAAATACACCTGCGCACGTGGCAGTCACCCAGTTCGTCCCCGGTGTTCCCCTCAAATCTGTTTTCACCTCAGTCTAAACACTGTTACCAAACCCGGCGCATGCCGTCAAGTGGCTGGTCACGAGCCCGGTTCGAGCGGCAGGCATGGATTCGCCTGCTACTGGCGCTCCCTTACGGTCGCGGCTCGGATGGGCCGGGCGCACCCGTCAGGCATCATATGCGATCAAGCGGCCGGATACGATCAGGCCGGCCCACAATAAGAGTGACAACGCGGCGGCCAGCTTGGCCCGTCCGGTGACCGACTCGTCCAGCTTGAGCGTATCGGCGTAGACGCCGCTATGAAACACGAGAGCATGCACGCCCACCAGAACCAGAAGCACCATCTTGACCCAAAAGGAAGGGCTGCGGTAAAGCTTCAGCGGCTCCGCCCAGGTGAGCAGCAAGCCGGTGACGAACACCACCACAAAGCCCAATCGCTTCCAGGGCCGGGATTGGTGCACGATATCCGACACCAGCCGCCGCTGCATGGCCCAGCCAAGCAGACGCAGATCCGTCACCAGCACCATACCGCCAAACAGAGCGATCCCCAGCAGATGAAACCCGCCAATGATGGGGTAGGGAAGAGCGCCTTCCCGGATCGCCGTGCTGAGATCCGTGCTTTCGATCCATGCGAGTATGGCGGGAATTGACATGGCACAAACCTCAAACGAAGGCGATCATGCGCCCACCGGCTACCACTGCGATCCACAATGCCAGCGACAGACAGCCGGCCAGTTTGGCCGCCATCGGCGGGACTTGGGGTCCGGTCGCCCGGCGATGCACGGTGAAATGAAAAAGCAGAGCCGCCGCCAGGCAAATCATCTTGAATTGGAAAGACGGGTTCACATGGTAGACGACGGCATCCGCCGAAAACAGTAAGAATCCGGTGATCAGCATGACGACGATACCGGATAACGTCCAGGGCGCCAGATCCGCGGCGAGCTGCGCGGCTGTCTGGCGGCGCATGCCGATGCCGACCAGGCGGAGATCCACAATCGCAATCGTGCCGATGGACAACGCAAAACCCATGAAATGGACGCTCTGCACCACCGGGAAAGCCCACTCCGGGCCGTTCATCGCGTTAGCCCACGGACTGGTCGAGAGCCATTCAAAAACAGACGAAGACTGCACGCGAACCTCCCCAATCAGGAAAAACCGATCCACCTTCCGCCCACACCTACGCCCGACCACAAAAGAATGGAAATCACCGCCACGGTCCGGGCCCACAATGGGCGCACGCGCTCCGGATCGGCCAGCGCCACCGCGCGCGCCACCGTGAACGTGAAAACAATCGAGAGCAGCAGGCAGATCATCTTAACCCAAAACGCCCCGTGATAATAGAGCTTGGTAGCCTCCGAGGTAAACAGGAGCATGCCGGAGATCAGCATGACGGTCAGGCTGGCGAGGAGCCAAGGCCGCATATCACGCCAAAGCTGTGCCACAGGCTGGCGTTTCACACCAATGCCCAGCAGGCGCAAATCGACGAGGAGCACCGCTCCACCGATGACCGCCAGACCCAATAAGTGGAACGATTCGATGACCGGAAAGAGCCAGTTCGATCCCCGAATGGCCTCGCCTATTGGACTGTTTTCACACCATGCAAAAAAAGAAAGCACCGACACTCGAAGATCCTCTCGATCCACGTCTCAGGTTTGCTTGTCAAACCAGTTGTAAGCGATCATTCTTCCGGCGACGACAATTCCGGCCCACAACAGCAATGAAACAGCACCCGCAAGCCGGGCGGGCAGGGGCGGCGCCGCTTCCACGCCCCAGTTTCGGATGGTGCGATAGATGGTCAGATGAAAAACCGCGGTATTCGCCCCCGCCAAGAGCAGGAAAGCCACTTTGAAGCGGAAGAAAATGTTGAGGTATGTCTTAACCGGAATGGCGTAAAACAGCAGCGATCCACTCACGACCATCACGGCGAATCCAGCGATTGTCCACGGCACCAGCCGCGCCACGACTTCGGCTGCCGGCGTCTTCATCATGGTGACGCCGAGCAGGCGCAGATCCATGACGACAACTAAACCCAGGAACAGGCACAGCGTCAATACGTGGACCGACTCGACAATCGGATAGACCCATATCGATTCGTGCAGCGCGATACTCCACGGCGTTGCTGCGAGCCAGCGGCAGAACTCAAGCACCCGTACGGTCATCCCCCTCAGGAGTCCAATTATACATTGCCGCCAGCCGGGGGGAAGGTCTGCTCGCGAACCGTAGAAATCATTACATCGGACAGGGCTGTTTGATCTGTTTTGACCAGACATGGAGCGGGCGGCAGCGGTAACTTTTGGGTATGGCCGCTCCTGCCATGCATGCTTGTGCCGAGAAACGCCGGTTGATTATGAGATTCACGGCGGCGGTAGAAGAGTGCAACAGGCTACAAACCAAGCAAACCAGCGCGCTCCTGCGTGGCGAAGGGTTTTTGTGGGAAACCCAGATCGCGCAAGCCATGGAACGGAGAGACCGGACAAAGTTTGCGGTGATGGGACACCAGCAGGAGCACGGCTGCTAGGGCTGGATGGGCCGCATTTATTTTGCGGCTTGGGCCAGTGCGCCGACGGCGGGTGCGGGAACCTCCGCCGGATTGGAGAACACCAGCGCGCCGTCTTCCACCCGGCTCCACTTGAGACTGAGAGCGTCGCGCACGTAATTCTGATAAACCCGCCAGGGCGCTTTGGAACCCTGCTTGGGCCAATCGGCGATAGCGCGCTGCATATATCCGGGCGTGAATTTTTCGACGAAAGGCGCCGCGGCGGGCTGATCGCCCGATCGCGGTGTCACCTGGCGCGCGCGTTTTTTGTCCATGGCATTCAGCAGGCGGCAGACGTAAGTGCAGATCAGGTCCGCTTTCAGGGTCCAGGATGCATTGATGTAGCCGAATACCGAAGCCAGGTTCGGCACGCCCGACAGCATCACGCCTTTATAGGCCAACGTCCGGCTCATATCCACGGCGCGCCCGTCGACCAGGAGTTCCGCGCCGCCGAAGGCCTGCAGCACCAAGCCTGTGGCCGTCACCACGATATCGGCCTCCAATTCCTTACCCGATTGCAGCAGGATGCCCTTATCGGTAAACCGTTCGATCCGATCGGTGACCACATCGGCGCGTCCGGCCCGGATCGCCTGGAACAAATCCGCGTCCGGCACCAGGCAGAGCCGCTGTTCCCAGGGATTGTAGCGCGGCGTGAAGTGCGCGGCCACATCGTAATCGGGACCCAGGTGCTCGCGCACCTGCTTGAGAATTCCGGTTTTGACGAAATTTGGACGGCGCTGTGCCAATTGGTAGACGTAGATCATGAAGGCGACGTTCTTCCAGCGGCTGAGCTTATAGGCCCACATGGCGGGCAGGAAGCGCCGCAAACGGTTTGCGATGGCGTCTTGCTCCGGCATGGAAACTATGTAGGTGGGCGATCGCTGCAACATGGTCACATGGGCTGCGGTCTTGGCCATGGCGGGCAGGAGCGTTACGGCGGTCGCGCCGCTGCCGATAATGACCACCCGCTTGCCGGCGTAATCCAGATTTTCCGGCCAGGCTTGCGGGTGGACCAAACGGCCGGTGAAGCGGCCCATCTCCGGAAAATCGGGCTGATAACCCGCGGAATAGCGATAATAACCGGCGCAAGAGAACAGGAAATTGCAGGTAAACGACACTGGCTCTTCGCATCCATCGGCCCCTTGCCGCAATGCGGATACGGTCCATTTTGCCTCTTGCGACGACCATGCCGCGCGTTGAATCCGGTGACGGAAGCGAATATGCCGGTCGATGCCTCCATCCCGCGCGGTGGCCGTGATGTAGTTGCGGATGTCGTCCCCCGGAGCGATCGCCTTGGAGTTGGTCCAGGGCCGGAACGAATAGCCCATGGTGAGCATGTCGGAGTCGGAACGGATACCCGGATAACGGAACAGGTCCCAGGTGCCGCCGATGCGCTCGCGCTGCTCGATGATGACGTAGGTCTTGTGCGGGCAGAGCTTTTGCAAGTGATAGGCCGCGTCGATGCCCGACAGGCCCGCACCCATGATTAAAACGTCGAAATGTTCCACTGCCATGCGATGCTCCTGGCTGGTGCTTCGACGAAGATAGCACATCGCCGGCCCACGACTTTTACAAATTTCTCACATGCACCTAACACTACGCTAAGCGCCGCCCGCTACCCTGGAAACATATGATGAAAAAACTGAGTCAATGGGCCGTCGTTTTGATGGCTGGAACCAGCGCCTTCGCCCAGTCGCCCGATTTTCAGCCAAAACCGTCAGCCGGACCGGGCACGGTCTTGGTGCACAGCAAATTCGGGGGGCAAATCTTCGGGTTTGATATCGATCAGACCGGCACGGAGGGCGTGCTGAGCGAGGCGCGGACTCTTTCGAGCGGCGCCGTGCTGGCCGCGGTCGAAACGTTCGATCAGGCCACCGGCCAGATTTTGAAAGTCGTTTCCAAGACGGAAAACGGCGACAACTTTATTACTATGGGCGTGGTGGGCAACAGCGTGGGTTTGGTCGAACTTGAAGAAGTACAAGGCGGTTTCGTCGCCAAGCGCATCTTCCCGACCCTGAATCCACTGGATGGCAACAAAATTACGGGCGTCTGGACTCCGCCCATCGGGACACAGCACATCATCATGCCGGGAGGAGTGGCGGAGAGCCAGGGAGTTGGGAACGTGGCAGTGTTTGCCTACGACAACAGCAGTAACTTCATCCCTTATGTCTTTTCTTCCAATGTGGCGGCCAACACTTTCGGGCCGGTCGTGGACATCACCGACCCGACCGATTTTGCCAGCGTGCCACCACCCATCGCATACGATAGCCTCACAAACCAGGCCATTCTGGGCGGCGGGGACGGATGCTTTGGCTGCTTTCCGGTGATCGGAATCGTCGATTTGACCGCCGGCAAGTTCTCGACGTTTGGCGGCATTGGATTCGGCTTTATCAATGGCATCGCCGTCGATTCGGCGGACGGGATTTTCTGCACCACCACGGAAGACGATGCCGGCGTGGAGTTCTACAATCTAGCTACGCAGAGCGGATCGAAAGTGATTCTGCCGGGCTCGGGCGGGGAGCAGATCTTCAGCGGAGCGGATGTGCAGTACGACTCGCTTAACAAACTGTTCCTGATCGCGCAGCCCACATCGAGCACGGCTGCCAGCGGTAGCGCCATCTATGTGTACGATACGGAAGGGAAGTTGCAGGAGACTCTGAACGGATTCAGCTTCTCGAACACTTTCAACGTGGTGGCGATGCACATCGGGCTGAACCCGGGCAATCGGAGCGGATTCGTGAATGGTCCGAATGCGGGCGTGACGGAGCTGCAGTCCTTTACGTATTGAGGGAGAGGCCAGGCCTATTTCATCGGCGAGAAGTCCGTCGGATGCATATACGTGGAGTCGATTTTGTCGACGCTCTTATCGGCCTGCTCGGATTTTATGATTTCCTGAAAACCCGGGTCGGCGCGCATTGCCGCCCAGTTTTTTGTGGCTTGCTCCCGGCTCGGATGGGCCAGGATATAGATGAACGTGTTGTCTGAAGCAGGAGCGTCGTCGGGTATCCAGTAACCTATCGCATTTAGATCGTGCCTGGCGAGCAGCTTCGAGGCCGTGTCGCGAAACCGCGACTCCAGCGCCGGCAGCTTGCCCGGCAGGGCATGATAAACGCGCAGTTCGAAGACGCGATTGCTATCCGCCCGCACCTGGCTGGTATGCGCGAGGCGGGCCGTAATCGCCGATCCGGCGGCGAAGGAAAACAGCGCGATGCCGCAAACCGTCCATCCTTTGAATTTCCAGCGGTCAAACGCGATGTGCCGTCCAATCGTTTTCATATACACCCCTCCACAAACAGTTTACGAGATGGCCGTGGAAACGGATTGAGGAAATTGCTGTAGCCTGTTGGTTGTGAGGCAAGGAGACGCCGAAGCGCTACCGATCGGACGGGGATTCGGGATCGGCCGGCGTGGCTGCGAACCGTGACCTAGTCCTTTCCTTCGGGAGGGTCTTCGGTTGTTGGGACACAGGGCAAACGCCGAAATACGTCCGCTGATCCGATTCTTTTTCGGACCTCGCGGTAATACTGTGCAGACACCATGGATCTGGTCAAAGCAGCGCGAAGGGGCCGGGAAGCCGCCTTCCTGCAACTGTTCGACGAGCATCATGTGCCCCTGTTCCGCTTCGCGTACAGACTGACCGGGTCGGTAGCGGATGCCGAGGATATCGTGCAGGAGTGCTTTCTGCAGATGCTCCGTCCGGAATGCTCATATAATCCGGGGCGCACCCCGGTACGGAATTACCTCTTCGGCGTGGCGAGAAATCAATGGCTGAAGCGACTGCGAAAACACGAAGCGATGGGCGAAGGCGGCGAGCAGGACGCGCTTGACCGATCACCGGAAGGCGAGGTCTTGCGCGCGGAGTTGGAAGAAATGGTGGCCGGCGCCGTGATGCAGTTGCCGGAAACGCAGAAGGACGTGCTGATCCTCGCCCACTACGAGCAGATGCCGCTGGCGGAGATCGCGCGCGTGATGGGGCTGGATGTGGGCGCCGTAAAGTCGCGCCTGCAACGCGCCCGCGCCAATTTGAAAGAGACGCTCGCCGCCTGTGCGCCGGGCGTGGAGCCCAAGCCATGAACGATACCGAACTCGACAAGTTGCTGGATCGGTGGACCGCGCCATCAGCGCCAGCCTCTCTGCGCGCCAGCGTGCGGGCCGGATTTGCGGAGGAACGCCGGCTCGCGGGGCACCCGCGACGAGCGAGCAAGCGATGGCTATGGGCCGCCTTTGCCGGGGCAGTGGCGATCTTGTTAGTAGCCGCCCTGGCGCGGCCGGGAGCGGCGGCGGTCCGCATTCCCTATCTGGTGGATTCCGAATTCCTACGGTACGCGGACGGCGGGACGGCCACGATTGAGATGTATACTTCGTCGTACGCGCTCAACGGAACAGAGATTCTCGAATCACGGTCTATCCCGGATCGCCCTTTCGCAACGGTCATCGGACGATCGTTGGACGCTACCCTTCCGCTTTGGTCGCGGCTGATGGCGCGCTTGACATTCGACGCGCAAACGGTGGAGAGGGTCAGGCAAGCCGCCCATCGATCGGTGGGAGCGATCACTGGCTGCGCCGGGTCGTGCCTGGTTTTGGAACAGTATGGTTTCGCAAGGGGCACTGCGTGTTTGGATGGAACAATTGTCGACCACGAAACGATACTCAACTACCCGACTACCGGGGTCCAACCCCGGATGGGTGGAAGCATCCGGATGACGTGGTGGATGGCTCCCGAGCTGGGCTGTTTTGCCTTGAGAATTACAACCGAGGAGAAACAGCCCGACGGCACATGGCGGTTGGTGCGTGAAAAACGGGCTCTACGGATCGGGAAATTGCTGTAGCCTGTTGGTTGTGAAGCAAGAAGACGCCGAAGTGCTTTCGATCGGGGGACACGAAGTCCATATCACACACCCAGGGAAGCCTTACTTCTCGCGGCAGGTCAAACTTTCCAAGTTAGACATTGTGCGCTACTACCTCTGCGTCTCGGCGGGAGCTCTGGCGGGAATTCGGGATCGGCCGGTGGTTCTGAAGCGGTTCGTGAATGGCGCGGAAGGGGAGGCGTTTTATCAGAAGCGCGCGCCCGCCGAGCGGCCGGCGTGGGTACGCACCGTGACTTTGTCCTTTCCTTCGGGACGGACCGCGGAGGAGGTGGTGATCGACGATGCGGCGGGACTCGCCTGGATCGTCAATCTGGGTTGTATCGAGCTGCACCCACACGCGGTGCGTGCGAGTGACCTGGAACACCCGGACGAGCTACGCGTGGACCTGGATCCGGGTCCGGGCGTGGGTTGGGCCGACGTCCGCAGCGTCGCGCTGGAAGTGAAAACCGTGCTGCAGGAAGCCGGCCTGCGCGGTTGGCCCAAGACCAGCGGTTCCCGCGGGATGCATGTGAATGTGCGGATCGAGCCGCGCTGGACATTCACCGAAGTCCGGCGCGCGGCGCTGGCGCTCTCCCGTGCCGTGGAGCGCCGGGTCCCCTCGCTGGCCAGTTCGAAATGGTGGAAAGAGGAGCGCCATGGCGTGTTTCTGGATTACAACCAGAACGCCAAGGATCGCACCACATGCGCAGCCTATTCGGTGCGGCCCACGCCCGATGCGCGGGTCTCGGCGCCGCTTCACTGGCACGAAGTTGCCGACTGCGACCCGGGAGATTTCACGGTACTCAGCATGCCCGAGCGCTTTGCGGAGTCAGGCGATCCGCATGCCGCCATGGACGACTCCGCCGGTTCCCTCGAAGGTCTGCTGGAATTCGCGGCAAGGGACGAGGCCGAAGGTCTCGGCGACGCTCCCTGGCCGCCGCACTTCCGCAAGATGGAAGGCGAAGCGCCGCGGGTGGCCCCTTCCCGCGCCAAGTCGAGCGCAAAGAAACCGTCCACTAAAGCGCCGCTGGTGGTGGCGGCCAATTCGCCCAGCCGAGAGGCGGCCTTGGCCGGCTTGGAACGGTGGAAGGCGAGACACGCCGATGCCGCCCGGCATCTCGCCGTGGATGACATTTTGGTCGACTCCATGCGCGGCAGGTCATCCACGTGGACACGCATTCGGGTGAATCTCCGGCATGTGCCGGAGGAGTTGCGGCCTGCGCCAGAGACCCCGGATCCGGATGACGACCCGACGCGGGAGTGGCGGCGGAAGCGCGCATCCCAAAGTTAAGACACGTAGTAGGTGAGTTCCATCACATCAACCTCACTGAAACTTGCGCCAGGCTGCGAAAATATTATAAGTATTCGGTAAGACGCCTCTCTGACAAATGGAAAGAACCGATATATTGATCGACAGACGGAGCGGTTCCCGGACCAGCGAGCTGACCTCGCTGGTGCAAAATCGGGATTGGTCCCAAAGTCCGTTGGGTCCCATCGAACATTGGCCGCAGAGTCTCAGGAGCGTCGTGAATATCGTTCTCACTTCGCGCTACGCCATGTGGATGGGCTGGGGTCCGGAACTCACCTTTATTTACAATGACGCCTATCGGCCGACCCTCGGCATCAAACATCCATGGGCGCTGGGGATCTCGGCCGCGAAGGTTTGGGCGGAGATCTGGAGGGACATAGGTCCGCGCATTGAGTCCGTAATATCCACTGGGGAAGCTACCTTTGATGAAGCGCTATTGCTCCTGTTGGAGCGGAGCGGCTTTCCCGAGGAAACCTATCACACATTCTCCTATAGCCCGCTCTCGGACGAAAGCGGACGGGTCAATGGGATGCTATGCGTGGTGACCGAAGAGACGGAGCGAGTCATCAGCGAGCGCCGCCTGGCAACTCTGAGCTATGTGTCATCGAGCCTGGCCGCGGCCCACACGGAAGGCGAAGTGTTGGAAGCGATCCAGCAGCAACTTCGCCGCAACACCAAGGATCTGCCCTTCAGCCTGACCTATCTATACGACGGGCAGGGGCGTGCGCGAATCCATTGCACCACGGGATTTGAGAAAGGAGACACAGCCGCTCCGGCTGTCCACACGGAGGGCGGGGACAGCCCGTGGCCCGCGGACGAGATGCTGCATCACCCGGTTTCGCGAGTCGTGGACCTGACGGCGTTGGGAGAGACCTTCCGGCCGCCCACCGGCTGGTGGGACAAGCCCGCCACCCAGGCGGCGATCGTTCCGATTAAGCAGCAGGCTTTTGACAGTCCCGCGGGCTTCCTGGTAGTGGGTCTCAATCCCTACACGGTGTACGATAGCGCCTACGCCGGATTCGTCGAGCTGATTGCGGGACAGGTGGGCGCGGCAATTGCGAGCGCCCGCGCTTACGAGGAAGAACGGCACCGTGCCGAGGCTTTGGCGGAAATCGATCGCGCGAAGACCACGTTTTTCTCCAATGTGAGTCATGAATTTCGCACGCCCCTGACGCTTATCCTGGGTCCGATCGAAGAACTTCTGGAGAAAAACGATGCGGAGATCGCCGCGGACGGCCGCGCATTATTGGAAGCCGCGCAACGCAGCGGTCTCCGTTTGCAGCGGCTGGTGAACACGCTGCTGGACTTCTCGCGGATCGAAGCAGGGCGCGCCCAGGCCTGCTACGAACCGACCGACCTTGCGGCGCTGACCGCGGATTTAGCCTCCAGCTTCCGTTCCGTCATGGAGCGCGCCGGGCTTGAATTCGTGATCCAGTGCAGACCGTTATCGGGCCCGGTTTATGTGGATCGGGAGATGTGGGAGAAGATCGTCTTAAACCTGCTTTCCAACGCCTTCAAGTACACGATCGAAGGCTCCGTTACTATGTCGCTCGGCGAACGGGCCGGCACCGTGGAACTCTCGGTGACGGACACGGGAATCGGCATACCGGAAAACGAACTGCCGCGCCTTTTCGAGCGTTTTCACCGCGTGGAAGGGGCGCGCGCACGGACACACGAGGGCACCGGGATCGGACTGGCGCTGGTGCAGGAGTTGGTGAAGTTGCATGGAGGCAGCGTAACCGCCGAGAGCGTGTACGGCCAGGGCGCGACCTTTACCGTCCGCATGCGGTTTGGCGCGGATCACCTTCCGCAGGATCGGTTAGGGGCGGCGCGCAGTCTGAGCTCGACGGCGGTGCATAAGAAATCGTACGTGGAGGAAGTTCTGCATTGGCTGCCCGCCGGCGATAACGGAGCGGGCGGCGAGCTGCCCGAGAACCGGCAGAGCAGGTGGGCCGCTCCCGGCGGGCACGCGGCGCGCAGCCGGGTGCTGCTGGCGGACGACAATGCCGACATGCGGGAGTATGTCCGCCGGCTGCTGAGCACACGTTATGAAGTGGCGGCGGTGGCCAATGGCGAACAAGCACTGGCCGACGCGGTCTCGCATCCTCCGGACCTGGTTCTGACCGACGTGATGATGCCGGTCCTGGATGGCTTCGGATTGCTGCAGGCTCTGCGCGCCAACGAGCGAACCAAGACGCTTCCGATTTTGTTCCTATCGGCGCGCGCCGGGGAAGAGTCGCGGGTGGAGGGTCTGGACGCAGGGGCCGACGATTATGTGGTGAAGCCCTTTACCGCCCGCGAACTTCTGGCCCGCGTGGAAGCGCACATTTCGCTGGCCCGGATGAGGCGGCAAGCCGACGAGGCGCGCCGATTGAGCGAGGTCCGGCTGGGACTGGCTTTGGAGGCTTCTCATATGGTGGCCTGGGAATGGGATACGCTGAAGGACGAGATTGCCTTCACGGGCGACCTGCAGCGCGTGTTCGGAACGCGCGTGCGTCATACGGCGGACGGCTTTGCGCTGGTCCACCCGGAAGACGAGCCGAAGCATCGGTCCGTGGTGCAGCGCGTCGTCCGTGAGGGCGGGTCGTATCTTTCGGAATTCCGGATCCGCCGCGCCGACAACCGGGAGATCACTTGGATCGAGGATCGCGCGACCGGCATTAGCGACGAAACGGGCGCGGTGACGCGACTGGTCGGCGTGCTGACGGATGTTACTACGCGCAAGAGCGCCGAAGAGGAAGTCAGGCGCCGGAATGCGGAGCTGGAGCGGGCCAACAACGAATTAGAGGAGTTCGCTTATGTTGCGAGCCACGATTTGCAGGAGCCGCTGCGCATGGTGAACATCTACACGCAACTCCTGCTGCGGCGCATCGGAGATCCGCATGATCCGGAGACCGGGCAATTCGCGGAGTTCGTCAAAAAAGGGGTGCAACAAATGGAAGCCCTGATTAAGGACCTGCTGCTGTATTCCCGGGTGGTGCATCCGGAGCAGGAGAAGGCCCAGGCCGCGGATCTGAATCATTCGTTGGAGCAGGCGCTCTCGGTGTTGCGGTTGAGCATTGAGGAGACCGGCGCTGTCGTGTCGAGGGAGGCGCTACCGGTAGTTTACGGAGAGGAACGGCAGTTGGCGCTGGTTTTTCAGAATCTGCTTTCGAACGCGCTGCGCTACCGGCGGCAGGATGTTCCGCCCCGGATCACAATTAGCGCGGAGACGCGTGACGGCCAATGGCTGATCAGCGTGCGGGACAATGGAATCGGCTTTGACCCGCAACATGCGGTGCGAATATTCGGGTTATTCAAGCGCCTGCACAAAGACGCCTACCCGGGAACCGGCCTGGGCCTGGCAATTTCCAAACGGATCGTGGAGAGATACGGCGGCCGCATCTGGGGCACGAGCGACGGCGAAGGCTGCGGGGCCGTATTCTGTTTTTGCCTGCCGCGCGTCAATCATGAGCGCCTAACGGATCATTCTCCCGAGTGACGGATCGGGGTGTCTGAAGATCCGGCCGCAAAGATGGCGGCCAACTCGTGCGGGGGAATCACTTCGAGCTGCGCATAGGTGCATTCGCCGGGCTTTTTGTCGGAGCGCCATCTGCGAAACTGCGCCATGTGCCGGAACCGGGAGCCCTGCATATGTTCGTAAGCCACTTCCACCACCAGTTCGGGGCGCAGGGGCTCCCACGACAGATCCTTGCCGCGGCTCCAACGGCTCAGGCCGCCCGGCATACGATGGCCCATTGGGCTGTCAGCCCCGCCCGGTTCGGCCCAGTGCTTCCAGGGGTGACGATCGAGTGCGTTCTCACGAAATGGCGCGAGGTAGGCCGCCAGTTGCCGGCGGTGTTCGAGCGTGAAGCTGGCGCAGACGCCGACGTGCTGCAATACGTCCGAACTATCGAAAAGGCCAAGCAGCAGGGAACCCACCGCCGTACCCTGCGCGTCTTTGTGCCAGCGAAAGCCGGCCACCACGCAGTCGCAGTCGCGTTCGTGCTTCACCTTGAGCATCACACGCTTGCCGGATTCATAGCGGCCTGCAATCGATTTGGCCATGACTCCATCCAGGCCGGCGCCTTCGAAGCGGCGAAACCAATCCGCAGCCACGCTCAATTCGCGAGTCGCGGGCGTCAGATGAATGGGCGGCGCCGCGGAGGCGAGCAGCGATACTAATTCCTCGCGGCGGGTTTCAAACGGTGCTTCCCGTAAGTCCCGGTCACCCTCCGCCAGGAGATCGAAGAAGACGACCGAGGCGGGGATCTGCTGCGATAACTGTTTGACACGGGACGCCGCGGGATGAATGCGAAGCTGCAGGGCCTCGAAATTCAGGCCGTTCGGTTGGGCCACCACGATTTCGCCATCGAGCACGCAGCGTTCCGGCAACTGCTCGCGCAGCGCCGCCAGGAGTTCGGGGAAGTAACGGTTCAGGGACTTCTCGTCGCGGCTTTCGATCAGGATTTCGCCGCCATCGCGGAAAACCAGGGCGCGGAAGCCATCCCACTTCGGCTCGAAGATCCAGGATCCGGCGGACGGCAATTCGTCGATGCGTTTGGAGAGCATCGGCGCCACGGGGGGATGCACGGGGAGATTCACAATTCCATGCTATAACGCTTGACAATGACGAAGGCCTTCGTCATAATGCGGTCATGGAATCCAAACGGCGCAAGCCGACCGAGGCGGAGTTGGCGATCCTGCGGGTCTTGTGGGAAGGCAAAGCGCGATCCGTGCGCGCGATCCAGGAGGTGCTGAACGAATCCCGGCCCACGGGATACACCACCGTCCTGAAGCTGATGCAGATCATGACGGACAAGGGACTGGTAGAGCGCGACGACACCCAGCGGCCCCAGTTATACCGGGCCCGTTATTCGCAACAGCAGACCCAGCGGCAGTTGTTGGGCGACCTGCTCGACCGGGCGTTCGGCGGCTCGGTGAAGGCCCTGGTGCTGCAGGCGCTGGCGACCAAGAAATCCACGCCGGCGGAATTGGATGCCATGGAGAAGCTCTTGGACCGCATCGAAGGAGGCAAAAAATGACAGCTTTGGCACAAGCACTGAGCGCGGCGCTAATCGATTTTGTGTGGCAGGGCCTATGGATGGCGTTGGCCCTTTGGGTCCTTCTTTTCATGCTGAGGAACCGCTCGCCGCGCGTACGCTATGCAGTGAGCTCGACGATGCTGGCGGCCATGGCGTGCTTGCCCGCGATCACAACCTGTCTCAACTACACCAGACCGCCCGCCGAGCGGATCACACCCATGTGGGTAATCGCCGGGCTGCAAACGGCAGCGGCCGCGACCGTGCCGGGACATGCGCCATTCGGCTGGGCCGGGTGGCTGCAGCGCTGGGCGTTGACGATATGGGCTTTGGGGGTATTGCTGTTTTCGCTGCGCGTGGTGTGGGCCGCGTTGCGCCTGGCGACGCTACGAAGGCGCTCGACGGCGCCCGAGGCGGCCGTGCTTGGCATGACCGCGCGCCTGATGGAACGGATGCATCTGAGGCGGCCGGTGCGCGTGCTGATGAACGCGGCTACGGATTCGCCCAGCGTGGTGGGTTGGATCCGGCCGGTGGTGTTGTTGCCCGCGGCCGCGATCCTGGGCTTGACGCCGCCACAATTGGAGGCCGTGCTGGCGCACGAATTCGCGCACATTTTGCGCTACGACTATTTAGTCAATATGCTGCAAACGGTAGCGGAGACGCTGCTCTTTTATCATCCCGCGGTGTGGTGGGCTTCGGCACGCATCCGGCGGGAGCGCGAATTGTGCTGCGACGATCTGGCGGTGGCGGCCTGCGGGGATGCGCTGTGCTACGCACGGGCGCTTACACGCCTGGAGCGAATGCGATTGACAGCGCCGGCGATGGCGCTGGGCAGCACGGGCGGACCACTGTTGTATCGCATCCGGCGAATCGTGGGTGAAGCGGACCAAGGGCATACGCCTTCTAAGTTGCCTGGGGTTCTGGCGCTCTGCTTGGGCCTACTGGCCCTGGCGGTGCATGTACCGTGGGCACGAGGCCAGCAACCGGACGCGCCGGCCGCGGCGACGGCGGAGACGGACGCCGTGACAGACGACCTTGGCGTGACGGTGAATCTGGGAGGCGCAACCGTCAGCGATCGCGAGCCGGTGGCGTATCCGGATGCGGCCTTTGAGAAGGGCATCCAAGGCACGGTCGTGATCGAAGTGACGCTGGACGCAACGGGGGCGGTCAGCGACGCGCGGGTGCTGAGCGGTCCGGCGGAGTTGCGCAAGACGACGCTCGAATCGGTGCTGGAATGGCATTTTGCGGCGGGTGCGGCTGGGAGTGTCCGGCAGGTCAGCGTCGCGTTTCACGCGGGGAGCGGCGTAGCCGGAGGCATCAGGGGTGGTATTGGCGTGGGCGTTAGTGGCGGTATCGGCGGGGGCGTTGGTGGCGGTATCGGCGGGGGCGTTGGTGGCGGTATTGGCGGGGGCGTTGGTGGCGGTATTGGCGAGGGCGTTAGTGGGGGAGTTGCCGGCGGGGTGAGCGGCGGCGTACAGCAGCGGCGTTTAGACGAAGCCCTGCGTAAGGCCGTGGAGAGCGAGAAGCGGCGACAACTCAAAGCCCAGATCCTGGAATCCGAGGCACAGCTTATGGCTCTGCGCCAGACGTATACGCAGACCCATCCGGACGTCCTGGCTCTGGAGGCCCAGTTGGAGGCGCTGCGAAACCAACATGGCGAGAGCGTTGCGCAAGGGCTGGAGCAGCATCAGGCTCTGGAGGCCCAGTTGGAAGCGTTCCGAAACCAACATGGCGAGAACTTCGCCCAAGAACTGGAGCACCAACTGCAAGGATTGCAGGAGCATGGCGCCCAGACAGCAGCCGCCACGGCATTGCTGGAGGCTCAGAGATTCCAGATGGGTACATTAGAGAGCCGCCTGGCGGAGATGCGCGATCCGGCTTTTGGCGGACGGCGGGTCAAATCCATCGAAATCATCGGTCTTTCTCAACCGGAGTCGGACGCGCTGCTATCGCGGTTGCCGGTGCAAGTGGGCGGCGCATTGGGCGCGGACTCGATCGAGAAGATGGAATCGGCCATGAAGGAGTCCGGCGACCATTTCGGTTTGTCGATTTCGATTGCGCGCGACGGTGAAGCGGAGATCCGCATCACGGCAAATGGCTCCGGGGACAGCACGCAGCATTAATGAGGCTAACCGGTCAGCGCGTGGATCGTCCAAGGTGTTGAAAGGATCAGACATGTTGAGGCGTATCGCAATCGTGGTTCTGCTGCTCGGACTCGGCGGGCTGCTTCTGGTGGCCGAGGGCGACAGCCGGTCAACCCGGTACCTGATCGTGTCGGGCGATTCCATGACCGGCTCCTGGGACAGCCGCGACGATGGGCGTCTGGAGAAATGGCGCGCCCAATACGGTTCGGAATTTGCCTGGTTCCGGCAGGATGGACGCGACTTCATCATCACCGACGCGCATGTCCTGGCCGAACTGCAGAGCGCCCTGGCGCCGCAACGCGAGGTCAACCGCCAGCAGGATGAAGTCAACCGCCATCAGGAAGAAGTGAACCGGCAACAGGAACACGTCAACGGACACCAGGCGGAGGTAAATACCGCGCAGGAAGAAGTCAATCGGCAGCAGAATCGGGTAAACCGAGGCGGCGCCGATCAGGACCGCGTGAACCGGATGCAAGCGGACGTCAACGGTAAGCAGCAGGCGGTGAATGCCGAGCAGGCCAAAGTGAACCAGCAGCAAGGCGTCGTGAACCGGGAGCAAGAGGCCGTCAACAGGACGCAGGCGCGCGTCTCGGCGGAGATCGATCGTGCGCTGCGGGCCGTTTTCGATTCCACCCTGCGGCGGGGTGCTACAATTCCCCGCAGGTGAAGCGGCAATCCAGCCACATTCTTATCTTCTGCGCGGCGCTCGCCGCCGGCCGGCTGTTCGCGCAGGCGCCGGACACCGACTCGCGGAACACCGACATACGGCATACGGATTTTCATTTCAGCATGCCGCAGTATGCGAGTTTGCCCGCGTGGGAGGCTCACAAAGTCCGGCTCAAGCGGCAGATTCTGGTGGCGGCGGGGCTGCAGCCGTTTCCCGAGCGGACTCCTCTCAACCCGCGGATCTACGGGCGCATCGAGCGCGGCGATTACACGATCGAGAAAGTCGCGCTCGAAACCATGCCGGGTTACTACCTGGGCGGAAACCTATACCGCCCGCTGCATGCGCAAGGCAAAGTACCCGCCATACTGACGCCGCACGGCCATTGGACCTACGGGCGATTGGAGAATTCCGACAGCTTCTCGGGGCAAGCGCTGGGGATCAATCTCGCCCGGCAAGGATACGTCGCGTTCGCGTATGACATGGCCGGGTACAACGATACGCTGCAGACCGCGCATCGTTTCACGAGCCCTGCCTATCAACTCTGGAGCTTCACGCCGCTGGGCCTGCAACTATGGAATTCGATCCGCGCGCTGGACTTCGTGGAGTCGCTGCCGGAAGTCGACCGGCAACGGCTGGCTGTGACGGGCGCCTCCGGCGGGGCCACGCAGACTCTGTTGCTGGCGGCGGTGGATGCGCGCGTAAGCACCGCCGCACCGGTCAATATGGTGTCGTTCCTGATGCAGGGTGGGTGCCAGTGCGAGAATGCGCCGGGCCTGCGCATCGGCACATCGAACGTGGAGATCGCCGCCATGATGGCGCCGCGGCCGATGCTGCTGGTGTCGGCTACCGGGGACTGGACGCACAATGTTCCACAGGAAGAATATCCCGCCGTGCGCTCCATTTATGATCTTTACCAGCGCGCGGACCAAGTCAGCGTGGTGCAGTTCCAGGCGGAACACAATTTCAACCGGCAGAGCCGCGAAGCGGTCTACAGCTTCTTCCGGAAAGAATTTGGCGGTGGTGGGCAGGAGCGCGTCGCCGAGAGGCCTGTGGAAGTGGAACCGCTGGCGGACATGCTGGTGTGGGAGGGACGAAGCCTGCCGGCGAATGCGCTCACGGAGGCGCAGGTTTTCGAGCTATGGAAGACGTCCGGCCGCAGGCGCGTGGAAGCGCTCGACCGGGCGGAGCGGCGCGAGTTGATGGTGGATATCTTTCACGCCGAGTGGCCCGGCGAGGTGTGGAGCAAAAGCGAGGGCACGAACATAACGATGGGACGGCCAGGGCGCGGCGATCGCGTGCCGGGAGTTTGGCTGCAGGGCGCAGGTCCGGCAACGCTGGTGGTGGGTCCGGATGGAGCCGAATCGGCGCGCCGGGACCCACGCGTCAAAGAGCTGGTCCAGGCGGGAAAACCAGTGTTGCTGATCGACGTGTTTCAGACCGGCCGGGCCGTGGCCGCGCGCGATTTGAGCAAACAATTCTTTCTGACGTTCAATGCCAGCGACGACGCCAACCGAGTGCAGGATATTTTGACGGCGCTGCGCTTTCTGGAGGCGCAGCATGCGACGATCCTGGCGATCGGAAGAGCCGGGGCCTGGGCGCGATATGCCAAGGCCATGGCGCCGATCGATGTTCGCCTGGACGCGGATGCCGGCGCCTGCCCATCGAGCGACCAGGATTTCGAAAAACACCTGTTTGTTCCCGGCCTGCAGTTGGTGGCCGAACCTTGCGAACCGCGCTAGCTCTTCTTCAAATTCTCAATGAGGTATTCCGAGGTGCGCAGGGTGAACGCGAGGATCGAAATGGTGGTGGTTTTGTCGGTGCAATTCGGAAAGACGCCGGCGTCGCAGACGTACAGATTTGGGACATCGTGCGTCTGGCCGAAGCGATTGGTGACGAATCGTTTGGGATCGTTTCCCATACGCAAGGCGCCCGTTTCGTGGAGGCTGGTTCCGGGCGTGTCGGGCCGCGGCGCGGATCCCAGGTATTCGGCTCCGCTGGCGCGCAGCAGTTGCTCACAGGAATACTTGCCATGCTCCCACATGCGCAACGTATTCTGGTCCCACGCGAAATGCAAGCGCGCGGCGGGAATGCCGTAGGCGTCTTTGACGGACGGGTCGATATCCACGTAGTTCGCATCGCTGCGCTGGGTGGGAGCCTGAATATAGAAACTGACCGGAGTGGGATAGCGCCGCTTGATCTGGCGCTTGTACTCGCGGCCGAAGCCTTCGATTTCGTCGAAGTACCAGGGAAACTGGGCGCACCCGCCGTCGGGATAGACGGAATAGCCGCGAATGAATTTCTCCTGGCGGGGATTGTCAAGATTCTGCCAGCGCGGCATCCAGGCTACGGTGCTGGAAGAAACGTTATCCGGAAAACTCGGCTGGCCGAGTAACTGCGGAAAGTAGCCGCGCGCGGTGGTGCCATAGAGATGGTCACAGAGATTGCGTCCGGCCTGTCCGCTGGAATTCGCGATGCCGTCCGGCCAATGGCGCGACTTGGAATTCAAAACGATACGCGCCGATTCGACGCAGGATGCCGCCAGCACTACGGCTTTGCCGTACACTTCCACTTCTTGCCGGGTGTTGCGATCGATGTACGCGACGCCGTTGGCGCGACCGTTTTCATCCACCAAAATGTTCTTGCAGAGGGCGTTAGTGCGCAGTTCGAGGTGGCCGCTTTTTTCCGCGGCGGGAAGCAAGAACCACGGCGTGGAGAAGAACGATCCCACGTCACAGCCTTCCGTGCAATTCGCGCAGTAATGGCAGGCGGGATGTCCGGCATGCGGCACGGTGAGCTGCGCGATGCGATCGGGCAGATAGGGAATGCCGATTTTGTGAGCGCCGCTTTCCAGGATGCGATCGATACAGCGAAAGTTCATGGGCGGCAGATATTCGCCATCCGGATTACTGGGGCGGTTCTGGACGGTGCTGGCCACGCCGATCATGCGCTCGACGCGGCTGTAGTAGGGGGCGATCTCCGCATAGGTGACGGGCCAATCGACGTCGTAGCCGTCGCGGCTGGCGGCGCGAAAGTCGATATCACTGAAACGGGCCGACGAGCGACCCCAGAAGTTGGTCTTGCCGCCCACCGCAAAACAGCGCCGCCAGGTCCACTCGGTGCCAGGGGCGGTGGTGAAGACGATTTCGTGCTCCCAAATGCCCTCGGTGTACTCGTTATCCATGTAGCCGATCCATTTGGCGCGCTTGGCGGGGTCGCCGAAGCCGCGGAAGGGCATATCGTAGGGCTGCCGGTGATTGCGGAAGTCCTTGGCCGGATTGAGACGGCGGCTGGCGTTCAGGGCGCATACCTTGGCGCCGGCCTGGCAGAGCGTGTGAATGGCCATGCCGCCACCCGCGCCGGTCCCGATCACGATCACGTCGAAGATTTGCTTTGGCATCGTTTACACCACGGGGGGCGGCAAATGGCGATGTTCCGGATCGCCGGTGTGGGGACAAGCCGGAGACTCGGTATAGAATTGCAACCCCGGATAAGCCAGTTCCGTCAGCCCGGCGCGGCTGGTGTAATAGCCCATCACCGTGTAGCGGCGAATCAGGCGAAAGAAAGTCTGGCCTTGCCGATCGGCAGGCGCAGATGTCTTGTGCGCCACCTTTTCCAGAATGGCGTTCTGCTGGGTGGGGGAAAGTGCGGCAAAGTCCGCGCCGTAAGTACTTTTCGCCTTGGTATCGAGCCACTTCAGGCCATTGCGCATGGGGAGCCGAATCTCTTCTTCGCCGTGCGCGGCGAGGAAATCGATGAACTCACCGACGCCGGCATCTTGCGCACCTGGGCTTTCATCTCGCGGGATGATCAGGCCAGTCAGAACGTCGATGGCGTGGTATTCGGACGGGGAGAAGTAAGAGGGCCGATAGGTCTTCGCGCGTGGGGGCGCGGCGTGCTCGTGCTGTTGACCAAACGTCCAGCGGACAAAGCCTGGAAACTGGCTGGCAGCCGCGGCCTTCGCCAGCAACTCCAGGATCCTGCGCCGGTCCGATCCTTGATTTGCCATTTTGGATTTCCTTGATTATCTCATCTCGGCGCCGGGGCACAGTTTTAGCGAACACATTTATTGGCCACCGATGAACACGGATTGAACGTGAGGGGTTCAGGTTAGGGGTCGGGACCAGGGCTTGATTGGACGACGGTTGTCATCCGCCGTGAGCTAATCTCAGGGAATGAGATATCTGTCCGCCTGGCTGGCGGCGGCGCTGTTGGCGGCCGCGCCTGCCTGCACCACCAAGAAGCCATTGCAGAATGCCGGAATCGACCTTGCGGGAATGGACAAATCAGTGGCCCCAGGCGACGACTTCAATGCGTATACAAACGGCGGATGGATCAAGTCCACGCCCATTCCCGCGGACAAGTCCAGTTATGGCGTGGATGCCATTCTGGCGGATGAAAACCGGAAGCGGACAGTCACGTTGATCCAGGAGGCGGCGAAGGCCGGCGCCAGCGAGAATGCCCGCACAGTGGCGGCTTTCTACGGCGCCTTCATGGATGAGGCGGGCATCGAATCGAAAGGAATCGCGGTGTTGAAGCCGCTGCTCGATCAGTTCGCGGCCATCGCGGACCGGCATGCGCTGGCGCGCGCCATCGGCGGGCAACTGCGGGCGGACGTGGATGCGCTGAACAGCACGAACTTCGAGACGGGGAATCTGTTCGGCGTTTGGGTTACACAAAGCATCGAGGACCCGTCGCATGCCTATCCTTATCTGCTGCAAGGCGGCCTGGGCATGCCCGACCGGGATTATTACCTTTCGCCCTCGCCGCCGATGGCGGAGCTGAGAAAGAAATACCAGGCACACGTGGAGGCGTTGTTCCAACTGGCCGGCTTCACCGATCCGGCCGGCCGCGCGGCACGGGTATTCGCACTGGAGACGGCCATGGCCAAGGTGCACGCCACACGCGTCGAGTCGGAGGACGTGCATTCCGCGGCCCCATGGAAACAGGCCGAACTGGCGGGGAAGGCGCCCGGGCTGGATTGGCCGGCGCTGCTGGAGGCTGCCGGATTGAGCGACGCGCCGGTGGTGATCCTGTGGCAGCCGAAGGCAGTGACTGGTCTTTCCGCCTTGGCCGCCAAGGAGCCGCTGGAAGCCTGGAAAGACTGGCTGGCGCTGCACGCCATCGAAAACGCGGCCGGCTTCCTGCCAAAGGCGTTCGTGGACGAGGACTTTAACTTTTTTGGCAAGGCACTGAGCGGAGTCCCGGAAATCCGTCCACGCTGGCAACGCGGTATCGACTGGACCAATGCGGCGCTGGGGGACGCGGTGGGCAAGATGTATGTGGACCGCTATTTCCCGGCGGAAACCAAGGCCAAGGCGGAGGCCATGGTGCGCGATTTGGTGCAGGCATTCGGCAAGCGCATTGATGCGCTCGCCTGGATGTCGCCCGAAACCAAGGTGAAGGCTAAAGAGAAGTTGGCCACGTTGAAGGTTGGCGTGGGTTACCCCAATCAATGGCGCGACTACGCCGGCCTGGAGATCTCCAAGAGCGACGCTCTGGGTAACTGGCGACGCGCCGAACTGTTCGAGTACCGGCACCAATTGGACAAGCTCCACCAACCCATTGACAGGGACGAGTGGTGGATGACGCCGCAAACGGTGAATGCCGTGAACCTGCCTTTGCAGAATGCGCTGAATTTTCCGGCGGCCATCCTGCAGCCTCCTTATTTTGATGCGAAGGCGGATGCGGCGTACAACTACGGATCCATGGGCGCGACCATCGGCCATGAGATCAGCCATAGCTTCGACGACCAGGGCAGCCAGTTCGATGCCGCGGGGCGCTTAGTGAACTGGTGGACCAAGGCGGATCTGGAGCATTTTCGCGCCGCCGGCAAGGCGCTGGCCGCGCAGTTCGACGGCTACCGGCCGTTTCCGGATCTGGCGGTAAACGGCCAGCAGACTTTGAGCGAGAATATCGCCGATCTGGCGGGACTGCTGGCGGCTCACGACGCCTACGTAATCTCTCTGGGAGGCAAACCGGATGCAGTGAAAGATGGTTTCACCGGCGATCAGCGGTTCTTTATCAGCTACGGCCAGAGTTGGCGATCGAAGGTGCGCGACGCGGCTTTGCGGCGGGAGATTGTCACCGATGGGCACGCTCCCGAACAGTACCGGGCGGACACGGTTCGGAATCTGGATGCCTGGTATGATGCCTTCGCGGTGCAGACCGCGCAGAAGCTGTATCTGGCGCCGGCAAACCGCGTGCGCGTGTGGTGATTATGAAAAAGGAAATCAACAATGCGTGGCTACGCGGCGTTTTGTGCCTGAGCAGCCTTGTGCCGGCACTGGCACAAACGGCGGAGATCCCAAATATCCCCGCGTCGCCGGCGATCCTTCCCGGCCGCGGCCTGGCAGAGCACGATTTTTTCTACGCCGGCGAGGCGAAGGAGGAACGCATGTTTGTTGTGCGGGGCGGAGCCATCGTATGGTCGTATACGCATCCCGGGAGAGGTGAGATCAGCGACGCGGTGTGGCTGCCGAATGGCAATGTGCTGTTTGCCCACCAATTCGCCATCACGGAGGTGACTGCCGGTAAGAAAGTTGTGTGGAACTACGACGCGCCGCCGGGCACGGAGATCCACACGGTGCAGCCGATGGGCGCGCACAGCGCGATCTTCATCCAAAACGGGGATCCGGCAAAAGTCATCGTCATGGATAAAGACAGACACGCCATCACGCACGAATTTCAGTTGCCCGTGAAGAATCCAGCCAGCGTGCACGGCCAGTTCCGGCGCGGCCGCCTGACCGCGGCAGGGACTTACCTGGTGGCGCACATGGATCTGGGCAAGGTGGTCGAATACGATTTGAATGGCAAGGTGCTCCGGAGTGTGGAGGCGCCCGGCGTCTGGTCGGCAACTCCTTTGCCCGATGGCAATATCCTGGCCGTAGGCAGTTCCCGCAGGTATGTTCGTGAGATCAATCGCAAAGGTGAGACGGTTTGGGAGTTCACTGCCGCAGACGCGCCGGGGTATCGACTCTCAAACCTGCAGACCGCCATACGTTTGCCAAATGGGAATACCATCATCAACGATTGGTTCAATGAGTGGTCGGGGCAGGTGAATCCTAGCGACGCGCCGGCGCAGGCTCTGGAGGTTACGCCGGATAAACGCATCGTTTGGGCCTTGCGTTCCTGGGCGCCACCAGTGGATCTGGGGCCTTCCACCAATATCCAGATTCTGGATCAGACGGATGGAAAAGAATAGGCAGGTTGGGATCGGCCATGACACTCTGGATTTACCGCATATATCCGGTATTGGGGAGACAAAATGTTGAGAGCTTGCATGGTGGCGTTGGTGATGATCGGATCCGCGGCGTTCGCCCAGCCGCAACGCGAACCGACGCCGAACGACACGTTGAAGTCCACCGAGGTCCTGCCGGATCACCGCGTCGTGTTCCGCATTTACGCGCCGAAAGCGGGCATGGTGACGCTTAGCGGCGATTTTGTGGCGCAGGGGCGCGGCACGGCCGGAGCGATGGAAAAGGACGATCAGGGTGTCTGGTCGATCACCGTAGGGCCGCTAGTACCAGACTTTTATAGCTACGCCTTCACCGTGGACGGTGTGCGCACCATCGACCCGAAAAACCCGATGGTGAAGCAAGGTGTTGCCAGCCTGGACAGCATGTTTCTGGTTCCCGGCGAGGAGGCGGCGTATGAAGACACGCTGCCAGTGCCGCATGGCGAGGTGCGCGCCGTCTGGTACAATTCAGCCACGCTGGGACAGCCTCGCCGGATGCACGTCTATACACCTCCCGGCTATGAACGCGGCAACCAGAAGTATCCGGTGCTCTACCTGATTCACGGCGGCGGCGACGAGGACTCCGGCTGGAGCACTATCGGCCGCGCGGGTTTCATTATTGACAACCTTTTGGCGGCGGGCAAAATCAAACCCATGATCGTGGTGATGCCCAATGGGAGCATATCCCTGCCCGGAGTCGCTAATCCAATGGGCGGCCGCCCGGCTAGTCCGGAAGCCATCGCCGCCCGCATTCGGGCGATCGCCAAACTGCACGATGCCTTCGTCAGCGATCTGCTGACCGGCATCATCCCGCTTGTGGAGCAGACCTACCGCGTGCTGGCGACGCGGGAAAACCGCGCCATCGCAGGACTCTCGATGGGCGGAGCCGAGACGTTGCGCGCCGCGCCTTCGAACCTCGATAAATTCGCCTGGATCGGCGTCTTCAGCATGGGGTTGCAGGAAGGTGTGAACGCCGGCGTCAATTCCGATTTCGTCGAGCGCAACGCCGCCTTCTTCGCCGATCCCGAGAAGACCAACCGGCAGATCAAGCTGTTTTGGATCGGTGTGGGCAAAGACGATCACACGGTCACGGACGGCCCGAAGCGGCTTTCCGATATGCTAACGGCTCACCATATCCGCCACGAGTTTCACGAGACGGAGGGCGGGCATACGTGGATCAACTGGCGGCTCTACTTGAGAGATTTTTCGCAGTTGTTGTTTCGTTAGGAGATTCTTCATGAACTGGTTAAAACTAGCGGCCTGCGCCGGTTTGGCGTTGGCCACGGCATCGGGCGCCACGATGGATCGTGGTTCTCTCCGTGCCGGCGCGGCACGCGTGGACATCACGCCTCCCGCAAATCCGGACTACCCAGCTTCGGGGAAATACGCCCACGAGCACCTCTACATTCGGGCGATCGTGCTGGACAACGGCGTGACACGCGCGGCTCTCATCGGCGCCGATCAGGGCGGACTGGGCGAGGACGTCTGGTCGGCGGCATCCAAGCAGATTGCCGAGGAACTGAAGTGCCCCGTGGAGAACATCATTATGTCCGCGACGCACTCGCACAGCGCGGTCCCCTCCGGACCGCCGCCGTCCGGCCCGCCGCAACAGGGGGCCGGCCACGTGGCGGAAGCCATGATGGACGCCGTTCGCCAGGCCAAAGCCAAGCTGCAGCCTGCACAGGTCGGCTTCGGAACGGGATTCTCTTATCTCAACGTGGCTCGTGATGCCGTCAGCGAGGATACTCATTTGTGGACGCAGGCGCCGAACCTGGAAGCGCCTTCGGACAAAACCGTGGCTGTCGTCAAGTTCACCACGCCCACGGGCGAGCCGATCGCGGCCTATGTGAACTATGCGATGCATCCCATCAATGGCTACCTGGTGGGGATCACGAGCGCCGATTTTCCGGGCGCCGCGTGCCGCTACGTGGAGCAGGCGTTTGACGACAAGATGGTGACGATCTTCACGCAGGGAGCGTCGGGGGATCAGAATCCGCTGTTGATGCGGCCTTCGACGAACGCGCTGGCATCGAAGTCGGGCGTCAAGATCACGGGCTACGAACTGGTCCGCGAACCGGTCGAGGCGCCACTGAGAGACGGGAAGGTGGCGCACGGAAAGCTCGATCCCAAAGTGGCCGACAACCTGGAGCGGTGGATGGAAAGCGAAGGCCAACTGCTGGGCGAGGAAGTGATCCGTGTGATGACGAATACGCGGAAGATGGCTGGTGAAGTGAGCATTTGGGGCGGCCAGAACAACCTGAGCTGTCCGGGACGGCGGCGCACCAACACCGGCCGCGAGGGATCTCCGGGAACCTATGAAGACGGCGATCCGGTGAACATCCGGCTGGGCGTGGTGGGCATCGGCGACATTGCTTTGACTACGGTGAACGCCGAGGTCTACAACCTGATTTCGCAGCGCATGAAGAAGCGATCACCGATGACGAATACGGTAATGGTGACGCTGGCGAACGGGCGCGCCAATTCAGGCTATATACCGAATGATGCGGCGTTCGGAGCCTATACGTTTCAAGTGCTCGGATCGCGGCTGAAACCGGGCTGCGCGGAACAGGGAATCGCGGACGGGCTAACGGATCTGGTGAACCAGTACAGGAGTAAATAGCCGAAGCCATATTTCCGGAGCGCGATGGTCGACACGCTCGGATCGGTGTCACGAATGCCGCCGGCGCTGCGTGCGTCGACCGGCAAGGGCCGGACGGAGCGGCCTGGATCGGGAAGTAACTGGATAATTCGATGAGGCAATTTCTGACAAGCACGATTGCGGCAGCGCTACTGTTGACGGCCTCGCGGTTCCGCTGAGAACATCTCAACGGTTGACGACCCAATAGAGGCCGTCCGGTTGCTTGCCGGCATCGATGTGACCGGCGACTTCCAGGGATTTGAGATCGATAATGGCGACATAGCCGTCCGGCGTGCAGGCCACGTAGGCGCGGGCGCCGTCGGGCTGCATCTGGATGCCCGCCGCGCCACGCCCGATCGGCACGCGCTTCACCTCGCGGCGGGTTTTGGCATCCAGGATCACCAGATCCGGAGCGCCCAACGTCGAAACCAGCACGAGCGATCCATCGGGAGTAAATTTGAGCCGGTTCGCGCTGCGGACATTTGCGTTCAGCGTGTCGATGACCTTCTTTTCGGCGGCGTCGAGCACGGAGATGGTGCCATCCTGCGCATTGGCGGCCCAGATCTGCTTACCATCGGGCGATAGGTCGAAACCCTCGGCGCCTCTGCCGACCGGGACCACGGTTTCGTCCCAATCGTCCTGGCGCGTGCCATTTGGACCCGGTCTGCTGACTTTGTCGATGAAGCTCATGGTTGCCGAACTCACATTGGAAGTGATGATGCGCTTCAGGTCTTCGGAAACGACGACCATGTGGGTCCGGTTCTGGCCAGTGCCCAGCACCCAGTCCACGCGTTTGGTTGCGGGATCGTAGCTGCCGATCACCTTATTGGTTTCCGCCGTGAACCAGAGTTTCCCCCCGACAAACGCAAGTCCGTGGGCACCGCGCAACACGCCTAGGTCGATAGGCGCCAGTGCTTTTTGTTCGCGGAGATCGACCACCGAAATCGTGTTGTAAGCGCCCCCGGGGCCGCCGTAGTTCGAGATGTAGGCCAGCTTTCCATCGGCGTCCGCGACAATTTCGTGGGGGTCGGGTCCGGACGGCATGCGGGCCAGGACTTTGAGAGTCGCGGGATCGACGATCGACGCCGTCCGGTCCGCCTTCGAAAGAACCAGCAACACCGTGGATGGAGTGCTCTGTCCGTTTAAGACGGCGAACCCCAGGCAGGCCGTCAAGAGCGCAAATACGATTCGTGACTTCAGCATTTCGACATTATCCTCCAGGATAGTTGTTTCAGGGTATTAGTGCTCGAGCCATGCAGGCGCAGGAGCAAGACTAACCCAGCGGCAAAAGAAGGCCGATCGTTCCGCGCGACGCGCGGCCGCCTTCGGCATCGTGCGGAGCCGGCGTGCTGGTGTACAGCGGCCTGGCACTCTCCATCCGCCGGCTGGCAGCCAGGCTCAAACGCGAATTTGGGGCCCAAACAACGGTATTGCGGGAGCAGGCGAAACCATACTCTTTCTGGTTGACCGCGCCCCGCTGGTGCTGCCAACATGGTAGGACAGCATGAAAGCCGTAACCGTCTATCCCGCCACGCGCGAAATCAAAGTCGAGGACCTGCCGGAACCGCGCATCGCGGCGCCCACGCAAGTGAAACTTCGCATGCTGGAAGTCGGCGTCTGCGGCACCGACAAGGATATCTGCGCCTTTGCGTATGGCACGCCGCCGCCAGGGAAAGACCACTTTGTGCTGGGTCACGAATCCCTCGGCGAAGTGGTGGAAACCGGATCGGCCGTGGCCGGCCTGCGTGCGGGCGATCTGGTGGTGAGCACCGTACGGATGGCCTGCACCGACCCCCATTGCGCGCCGTGCCGCGCCGGCCACTATGACTTCTGCATGACCGGCAAGTACAGGGAGCACGGCATCAAGGATCTGGACGGATTCATGACCGAATTCGTGGTGGAAGATCGCGCGCATCTGCATCCGGTGGCGCGCGATCTGCGCGATGTGGCCGTGCTGGTGGAACCGCTAACCATCGCGGAGAAAGCCCTGCTCGAGGTGCGTGAAATTCAGCGGCGGCTGCCGTGGGGCACGGACCGGCATCGCGCCGTGGTCTTGGGCGCCGGGCCGGTCGGACTGCTGGGCGCCATGGTGCTCGTCAACGAAGGCTTCGACACGGTGGTCTACTCGCGGGGAGCCAAGCCCAACGAGAAGGCTACCGTCGCGGAGGCCATCGGCGCGCGCTACATTTCAACCGAGCAGGTGTCTATCGAAGAGATGGCCGAAGAGGTGGGTAACATCGACTTGATCTATGAAGCGGCCGGCGCCCCGCAGTTCGCATTTGAAGTTCTGAAACACCTGGGGTCCAACGGCATCTATGTGTTCACCGGCGTGCCGCGCGGCGAGCAGCCCGTAGTGTTCGATACGGAGCGTATCATGTACAACATGGTGCTGAAGAATCAGGCCGTGCTGGGAGTCGTCAACGCCGGGCCGCAAGCTTTCGACAACGCCGTGCGCGACATAGGCGTATTCGCCGCGCGCTGGCCGCAAGCCGTGCGCGCGCTGATCACCGGCCGCTTTCCCATGGAAGCCTTCCGCGACCCCGTGATGGGCAAAGCCGGCGGCATCAAGAACGTCATCGCGATTTCTGAGGCGCGGTCTTGATCGCCGAATTGGCCCGTCTGGCCGAAGACGAGCGGCGTGAGAAAAACTGGAAACGCTGGGGCCCGTATCTTGCCGAGCGACAGTGGGGCACGGTTCGCGAGGACTATTCGGCTAATGGCACGTGCTGGGACTACTTTCCACATGACCATGCACGCAGCCGCGCCTACCGCTGGGGCGAGGATGGGCTGCTGGGAATCTGCGACCGCGAAGGCCGCCTCTGCCTGGCGCTGGCATTGTGGAATGGCCGCGACCCGATTCTCAAAGAGCGGCTGTTCGGACTCTCTGGTCCCGAGGGCAACCATGGCGAAGACGTCAAAGAGTGTTACTACTATCTGGATTCCACTCCCACCCACTCCTATCTGAAGGCGCTTTACAAGTATCCGCAGGCAGCTTTCCCCTACGCATCGCTGCTCGAGGAAAATCGCCGCCGCGGCCGCGAACAGCCCGAATTCGAATTGGAAGATACCGGCGCCTTCGACCAGCAGCGTTATTTCGACATCTTCGTGGAATACGCCAAGGCCGCGCCGGACGAATTGGTGGTGCGTATCACCGCCGTAAATCGCGGTCCGGAGCGCGCGCCGCTGGTGTTGCTGCCCACGCTGTGGTTCCGCAATACCTGGTCGTGGGGACGCAAAGGCGAAGGATACTGGCCGAAACCGAAGATCAGCCGCAGCGGTGAGGCCTCTTTCGCCGCGGAACACGCCTCGCTGGGCCAGTACACCCTGGAGGCGCCGGGCGCGGCCGAACTTCTCTTCACCGAAAACGAAACAAACATGGAGCGGCTGTTCGGCGTCGCCAGCGGCACGCCATACGTGAAGGACGCCTTCCATGCATACGTAATCGAAGGAAAACAGGACCGCGTGAATGCGCAAGCCGAGGGCACCAAAGCCGCGGCGGTCTATCGCCTCGACCTGGAGCCCGGCGCGACCGCCGCCATCCGCCTGCGCCTGGCCGCCGGCGGCGCCGCCCAAACCTGGGACGCGGACCAGATCATCGCGCAGCGCCAGAAAGACGCGGACGAGTTCTACGCCATGTGGCTGCGCAAAGGCTACACCGATGAAACGCGCCGCATCGCCCGCCAGTCCTATGCGGGACTCCTTTGGAATAAGCAGTTCTTCTATTATTCCGTGCAGCAGTGGCTCGAAGGTGATCCCTCACAGCCTCCGCCTCCGCCGGGGCGCGAACACGGCCGCAATAGCAGTTGGAAGCACCTCTACAACCGCGACGTCATTTCCATGCCGGATAACTGGGAATATCCGTGGTATGCGGCGTGGGACCTGGCCTTCCACATGATCCCCTTCGCGCGCGTCGATCCGCACTACGCCAAGGAACAATTGGTGCTGATGCTGCGTGAATGGTACATGCATCCCAATGGGCAGATGCCGGCGTACGAGTTCGCCTTCGGCGACGTGAATCCTCCGGTGCATGCCTGGGCCTGCTGGCGCGTCTACAAGATGACCGGCCCGCGCGGCGGCCGTGACCGCGTCTTTTTGGGGCGTGTCTTTCAGAAACTGCTGATGAACTTCACTTGGTGGGTGAACCGCAAGGACGTGGAAGGCGAGAACGTCTTTTCCGGCGGATTCCTCGGTCTGGACAACGTGGGCGTCTTCGACCGCTCGCAGCCGTTGCCGGGCAATCTGCTTCTCGAGCAGGCCGACGGCACCGCCTGGATGGCGTCCTATTGCCTCACCATGCTTTCCATGGCCTTGGAACTTGCCGCCGAGGACCCGGAGTATGAAGACGTCGCCTCCAAGTTCTTCGAGCACTTCGTCGCCATCGCCAGCGCCATGAATTCGCTGGGCGGCAACGGTCTGTGGGACGAGGCGGATGGCTTCTATTACGATCAGCTCCGCATGGATCACACCATGCTGCCATTGCGCGTGCGCTCGGCGGTGGGGCTGATGCCGCTGGTTGCCGTGGAGGTGCTGGACGATCGCGTCATCGAGCGCCTGCCCGGTTTTCGCAAGCGCATGGACTGGTTCCTGAACAACCGTCAGGACCTTTGCCAGCAGATTTCCTACATGGAGCAGGACGACTCCAACGGCCAAACCCACCGGCTGTTGGCGATTCCGTCGCTCGGCCGCCTGCTGCGCGTGCTCAAGTACGTGCTGGATGAAAACGAGTTTCTGTCGCCCTACGGCATCCGGTCGCTTTCGAAATTCCATCAGCAGCATCCCTATACTCTGCAGACCGAGGGCGGCGAGCAGCGCGTGGACTATGAGCCCGCCGAATCCACCAGCGGCATGTTTGGCGGCAATTCCAACTGGCGCGGCCCCATATGGTTCCCCGTCAACTATCTCTGGGTGGAAGCGCTGGAGCGCTATCACCACTTCTACGGCGATCACCTGCGGGTCGAGTGCCCCACGGGATCCGGGCGCATGATGAACCTGAAACAAGTGGCGGGGGAAATCATGTCGCGCCTGTCGCGCATTTTCCTGCGCGGACCCGACGGGCGGGCGCCGTGGCAGAGCACCACCCGATACGCCGAAGACCCCAACTGGCGCGACCTGACGCTGTTCTACGAGTTCTTCCACGCCGACAACGGCCGCGGTTTGGGGGCCAGCCATCAGACCGGCTGGACCTCGCTGGTCGTCCGCTGCCTGGAAGACATGGCGCGGCGGAATTCCGATAACTCATAGCCCGGCGCCGGGCCGACTTACTCAGTCGTATTCTTGAGGATAGTCACATCGTTGGAACAACTATTGGCGGTGGCAATGTCCGATAGCCCGTCGCCATTGAAATCGGCTACCGCCAGCGCCGCGGCGCAGCCGCCCACGACCCACTCCTTCTGCGCCTGGAACTTTCCCAGCCCGTAGTTGAGAAGGATGGAAATCGTGTCGGACGAACCCACTGGCGCCGAGAAGCCTAGCATCGCCAGGTCCACTTTGCCATCGCCGTTGAAATCGCCCGTCGCCAGTGCGATAGGACTCTGTGCTGGATAGTAGGCGATCCCGCCAAACGAATCCGGGCCGTTTCCCATCACCACCCAAACGCCGCCGTAGGCGCCGCCGGCCAGATCCGCTCGGCCCTCGCCATTGAAATCCGCCACTGTGACAGGGCCTTCGCCATCGAAATTGTCGACGATATAAAAGTATCCGTGCCCATTGCCCTGCCAGATGCTGACGTATTCGGCTGTAAAGTAATACCCGAAAATAGCGGTCTGCACCACTAAGTCCGGTATGCCATCGCCGTTGAAATCACCCACCGCCAGGTACTGCAGAGATCCTTCAGGGCCATTCAGGGGCAACTGCTGGAACGTGCCGTCTCCATTACTCAGCAGTGTCACGGCGCTGCACTGGCAGGCGTTGATGACCGCCAGATCCGTCTTTCCATCCCCGTCGAAGTCCGCCGCCACCATCTGACCGTAAACCGGGATGGCGCTCGTCAGGGGTGGTTGGAAACTGCCGTCGCCATTGCCAAACATGACTGCCACGGCGGTGCTGGAAGCTACCGCCAGATCCAACTTGCCGTCACCATTGAAGTCCCCCACAACTACTGAAATCGGGTCGCCGATCGTGTCATAAGTAACTTGGGGTTGGAAGGTGCCATCTCCGTTGCCGATCAGGATCGAAACGTTGTTGGAGCCCTTGTTAGCCACCACCAGATCCGGCTTGCCGTCGCCATTGAAGTCGCCCGTGGCAATTGATGATGGCGCGGTTCCAGCCGGATCGTTCACCATATCGGCCAGGCCGCCGTGACCGTTGTTCGGCAAAATCGAAACGCCGCCAAAGGCCGCTACCACGAGGTCCAGCTTGCCACCGCCGTTGAAGTCATTGAAGGCGATGGAAGTCGGGAAACTGGGCACATCGTATGGTTCGGGAGCCTGGAAGGTGCCGTCGCCATTGCCCTTGAGGATCGAGACTGTGTAACCTTCGGTGTTGGTGCTGTAATCGAATTGATTGGCCACGGCCAGATCCAGATTGCCGTCGCCGTTCACATCCGCCACGACTATCGCGGCGGGCTCGGGACCGGCGTCTACAGTTACCGGCGGCAGAAACGTGCCTCCGCCGGCCCCCAATAGAATCGAGACTCCCCCGTTGTACAGCGTGACTGCCAGATCCGGCCTTCCATCCTTATTAAAGTCACCGACGGCAATGCTGGTAGGATCAGTGCCCGCCGGATAACTTACTGCCGGGTTGAATGTGCCGTTGCCCACGCCGAACAGGATGGAGACAGTGCCGGAGCTGTAGTTAGTGACTGCCAGATCCGGCTTACCATCCCTGTTGAAGTCACCTACCGCCAGATCGCGCGGCGCCGTCCCGACGCCGAAGCTCATGGGCGGCTGAAACGTGCCGTCGCCGTTGCCTAATAAGACCGACACGTTATTGGCGCCCGGGTTGGCGGTTGCGATATCCGGAATGCCGTCCCCATTGAAGTCTGCTGTCGCAATGGCGTACGCCTCCGTCCCCGTGGTGTAAGTGACGGGTGCGCCAAACGTGCCGTCGCCGTTCCCCAGCAGAATCGCAAAGCCCGTGTTGCCCGCCACCGCCAGGTCCAGGTGGCCATCGTTGTTGAAGTCCGCCGTGATCAGGCTATTCGAATTCAGCCAATCCGAAACGAGTTCGTAGTTTCCGGCGTGTTGCAACCCTCCGCCGGGCTGGCCCAGGTAGACCTCCACCGAGCAGCAAGGTATGGAGTACGAGTAAACCGTCACCGCCACATCGGGAATGCCGTCCCCATTGAAATCGCCGGTGACTAGGCTGTACGCGGAAAAGCCCTTGCCCACCGAGTAAGCCCGTGGCGCGTTGAAGTCGATCGCAAAAAGCCCAGCCGGCAATGTCATCAAACCAATCGCGGCAATCGAGAAGGACTTATACATTTCCCCTCCAAGTGCGCGTAACTTATGTTAAATGCACAGCGCACATCCACGTCCATGATGGTAACTCCGGTCAGTAAGTGCAGCGCGGATATTTATGAGCGACCGGTACTAGCAAGGGGAGCCGTGCCGCCGAGTCGCCCCGTCTGGCATCGGCGTCGTACTGCCGATGCCGGCGGCGAAGCTAGACTACTCGCTCCATTTCAGCAAGCTGGTGCACGGCCGCGTCAGTGGATCGTCGCAATGGTTCGGGCTGATACGGAGCGCGTAGCCCACGCGTCCCGTGCGCTCGGGCACGATCTCCTTCTCGAAAATCGCCACCGATCCGTTCTGACCCGTGGGCGGCAGGACCATCACTTCGGTATCCTCCAGCCCGCCGTCGGTGCCCACGCGCCCCATCACCACTTCCACGCGTACTTCGCCCGGTTGCAACCCGGCCAGGTCGATAGCGGCGCGCACCGCCACGGGCCGTTCGCTCAGAATCGGTCCGGGCGGCGGCGGACCCGCTTCCACGAACCGCACGCGATGCCAAACTTCGCGTACCTTCTGATTCCAGGCGGCCTCCGTCCGCGCTTGGGCGTAGTCGTCCGCGCTCAGGCGCAAGGCCTCGGTGTGTGCCGGATCGTAGAACTCGCGCGCGTATTCCGACACCATGCGCCGCGAATCGAACTGCGGTGTCAGCCCCATCAGCGACTGCTTCACGCGCTTCAGCCAGTCGCGCGGGATCTGGTCGCGCCGCTCGTAAAATAGCGGCACGATCTCGTTCTCCAGCAGGTAATAGATCTCGCTGGCGTGCAACCCGTCCTGTTCGTCGTTGTAGGTCTCGCGGTCGCCGATGGCCCAGCCGCCGGATATCTCGTACCCTTCGTCGAACCAGCCGTCCAGAATGCTTAGATTCAACACGCCATTTATGCCCGCTTTCATGCCGCTGGTGCCGCAGGCCTCCTGACCGCGTTTGGGCGTATTCAACCACAGATCCACGCCCTGCACCATCTCCCGCGCGACCTTCATATCGTAGTCCTCGATGAAGACCACATGCTTCCACAAGTCGCGATCGCGCGAAAGCTGCACGATATCGCGGATATAAGTCTTGCCTTCGTTGTCCCGCGGATGCGCCTTGCCCGCGATCACGATCTGCACCGGCATGTCCTTGTTGCACAAAATGCGCTTCAGCCGGTCCACGTCGCGGAACAGCAGCGTGGCGCGCTTATACGTCGCAAACCGCCGCGCAAACCCGATGGTGAGCGCATTGGGATCGAGCACCTCCTCGGTGTGCCGCATCTCCACGGCGGACGCCTGCCGCCGCAGCGCCGACGAGCGCTGCCGCTCGCGCACGAAATTCACCAGGCGCCGCTTCCGCCGCCGATGCACTTCCAGCAGTTCTTCGTCCGGGATCTCCTTGATCTGTTCCCAAACCGTCGCATCCGACAGCCGGTCGCGCCAGTCCGGCTGCAGATACTGATCGTAAAGCTGCGCCAGATCGCCGTTCAGCCAACTGGTCAGATGCACGCCATTGGTCACCGAGCTGATGGGCACTTCCCACACCGGAAGCTGCGGCCACAGGTCATGCCACATCTCCTGCGACACGTCCCGGTGCAGCTTGCTGACGGCATTCCGGTGCGCGGATGTCTTCAGCGCCAAAATGGCCATCGAAAATCGCTCTTCCCGGTTGCCCGGATCGCCCCGGCCCAGCGCCATCAACTGATCGAAATCGATCCCGATATCGTTGCAGTAGGCATTAAAGTAGTGGTACATCAATCCCGGATCGAAAAGATCGATGCCGGCCGGCACCGGCGTGTGCGTCGTGAAGATATTGCTGGCGCGGGTGGCCTCCAGGGCCTCTTCGAAATTCAGCCCATGCTCGCGTTTCAGCAACCGCACCCGCTCCAACGCCAGAAACGCCGAGTGCCCCTCGTTCATGTGATAGACCGTGGGCTCCAGGCCCAGAGCTTTCAGCGCCCGTAGCCCGCCCACGCCCAGCACGAACTCCTGCCGCATGCGCGTATCGGTGTCGCCGCCGTAGAGCGAATCCGTGATCCCGCGATCTTGCGGCAGCACGTTTTCCGCAATATTGGTATCCAGGAGAAGCAGCTTCACCCGTCCTACTTCCATCTTCCATACCTGGATGATCACCTTGCCGGTAGGCAGGCGGACGAAAACTTTAAGATTCTCGCCGTTGGCATCCCGCACCGGCAGCGCCGGCAACGTATAGAAGTCGTTGGTCGGGTAGCGCTCCTGCTGCCAGCCGTCGGGATTCAACACCTGCCGGAAGTACCCTTGCTGGTACAGCAGGCCCACGCCCACCAGTGGCAGATTGCAATCGCTGGACGATTTCAGGTGATCGCCGGAGAGCACACCCAGGCCGCCCGAATAAATCGGCAGGCATTCCGAGAGCCCATATTCCGCCGAAAAATAAGCGATCAACTGCCCGTCGTTGCGCGGCTTGCCGCCCTGCACGTGCGCGTCGTACCGCTGGCACGCGCTGGTATATAGAGCCAGATAGCGCGGGTCCGCGGCGGCGCGCTGCAAGGTGGCCCGCGAAACCCGCCCGAGCATCAGCACGGGATTGTAATTGCACTCCCGCCACATATTCGCGTCCAGCCGGCGGAACAGCGCGCGAATTACGGGTTCCCAGGCCCACAGGATGTTATAGGCCAGCTCCGGCATGCGGGAAAGCTGCTCCGGCAAGGCGGGGCGAACGAGGAATTCACGAATGGGCTGTATACGAAATGGCATCTACAGTGCGCTCTTAAAAGGTGACTCTTTCTAAAATAACGCACTGCGCCTGCCGCTGCTGGCGGAACTGGCTACTACAGGTATGGTACCGGGTGGAGCGAAGGCCGAAACCGTTTCGCCCCACCCGCTGGTTTGCCGATAATCTACTGCACCGCGACCGTCAGCCCCGTTTGGCTGACGACCCCACCCACCATTACCACTACGGGCTGCGGACCCGATGCCGTTCCGCTCGGGATCATGGCGTTCACCTGGAAGATGCCGCCTACCAGGCCCGGCGCCGGTCCGGCATACGACACCGGCGCATTTTGTCCGCCGATCGTCACCGTCACCGCCGCCACCAGTTCACCCGTCGAGGTCAGCGGGTTGAGCGCGCCGTCGATCGAAGCCGGGTTCGTCACACCGCCGCCCGTCCCAAACAACTGGATGATCGAGGGCGCCGCCGCCGGATTCGACGTGCTGTTGATGCTCGAATCCTGGTTCAGGATGGATCCCTCGCCAGAACCCGCGCCGTTGGCCGCAAACAGCCCGGGCAGCGTCGCCACCACGGGCAGAGAATCACCCGCGGAGGTCTGGCCGCCATAGACCACTTGCAGCACCGTGTTGGCATTCGGTCCGCCCACCTTGCTGGCCAGCTCGAACGGCACCAGCGCATTCACCTGGTTGGCCCAGGCGAACAACACCGGCACCGGCGTGCCGTCGAACAGCACCTGCGTGCCACCGAGTGTGGTCGCCACCGTTCCGCCCGTTGGGGGTGCCGCGAAGCTCACACCCGTGGACGGTCCCAGATCCGTGCCAAAGATGGAGATTGCCATGCCCGGCGCCACCTTCCCTACCGCGCCGCTGGCCGCGTTGATCACGCCCAGAATCGTAGGCTCGGTGACCGTGCCCACGGTCAGAGTAACGATGACCATTTGCGGAACCGACGATCCGGCCGCCGTAAGGTTCACCGTCCCTGTGTACGTGCCGGCCGTCAGACCCGCCGGATTCACCGACACCGCCAGCGATGCCGGCGTTGTGCCGCTGGCCGGCGACACGCTCAGCCAGGCGGAACCAGCCGCCGCCGTAAATCCGATCGCGCCGCCCGAACTCCCCAGCATCAGCGTCTGCGGAGCCGGGGCCGGCCCTCCCACCGGCGCTGTGAACGCCAGCGTGCTCGGTGTGATGGTCAGCACCGATTGACCCGTAATCGTCAGCGTCACCACCACCGTCGCGCCATTTGACGCGCCGATCGCGCTCACGTTGATCGTGCCGGTATAAGTTCCCGCAGCCAGGCCCGTGGGAACCGCCGTCACCGTCACCGCCCCCGGAGTCGTTCCGTGCGACGGGCTCAATTGCAGCCAGTTGCCCGGCGAGGCGGCCGAGTAGGTTAGCGTTGCGGCGCCCGTGGATACCGTGAACGTTTGCGCCGCCGGAGCCGATCCGCCGATCTGATAACTGAAAGCCATCGTGGTGGGCGCTAGCGTCAACGCCGGCTCCGCATTCACCGTCAATATCACCGGTATGTCGAAGGCCGTCACCGACGAACCCACCGCTTTCACCACCACGTCGCCGCTATAAGTGCCCGCGGCCAGCGATCCCGGACTGACCGTGACCGTCAGGGTCGCCGGAGCGCTCACCGCCGAAGTGACCTGCAACCACTGCACATCCGTGGTCACCGATCCCAACGCTACCGTCGTGCCGTTCACCGTCGATAGAGCGATGGTTTGCGCCGCCGGTATCGCGCCGCCCGGCTGGAACGTGAACGTCAGCATCGAAGGCGATGCCGACAGGTTCGATCCGCTGACCGTCAACTCCACGTAATCCGTCGCCGTCGGCGTTCCCAGCCCCGGCGCGTTGAACGTCAGCACGATCGTGTAGTAACCCGGAACCACCCCGGCCGCGTTCGCCGTAGCCGTGATGGTTGCCGGCGTCGTGCCGCTCGTCGCGCTGAGCTTCAGCCAACTGGTGTTGCTGGCGCCCTCAGCGATCGTGAATGCCTGCGCCGACCCATCCGACGCCGTCACCGTAAACGTGGTGGACGTCGGCGCCGACGTGCTGGAGAGCGCAAAGTTGATCGGCGACGGCGTCACGATCAGGTGACCCGTGCTGATCGTCAGCGTGAACGCCTTGGTAGCCGTGTTGCTGGCGCTGTCGCTCACCTGTACGGTGAACGCGAACGGACTGCCCGTAGCCGTGCTGGGCGTGCCGCTGATTACGCCCGTAGAGGCGCTCAGGGTCAATCCCGGAGGCAGAGCCCCGCTCGATATGATCCAGTTGCTATAGGGCGGTGTGCCGCCCGTGGCCGCCAGTGTCGTCGAATACGGCACTCCCGGCGATCCGCCGGCCAGTGCCGAAGTCGTGATGCTCAGCGGCGTAATGATGGTGATCGATAAACTGGCCGTGGCCGTGCCGCTGGCGCTATCCTTCAACGTGACCGTGAAGGAAGAGGCGCCCGCCGTCGTCGGTGTCCCGCTGATCGTCCCGCTCGAAGCGATCAAGGTGAGGCCCGCCGGCAACGAACCGGCGCTGATCGACCAGGTATAAGGCGGCGTGCCGCCCGCACCGCCCAAGGTCTGCGAATAGGCCACGCCCACCGACCCGCCAGGTAATGACGTGGTGGTAATCGTGAGCCCCGCGACGATGCTGATCGACAAGTTCGCCGTAGCCGTGCTGCTGGCCGTATCCTTCACCATCACGGTGAACGGATACGTGCCCGCCGTACTCGGCGTGCCGCCCACAACGCCGGTCGATGGATTCAGGCTGATACCCGGCGGCAGCGACCCGCCGCTGATCGACCACGTATACGGCGGCGCGCCTCCCGCGGCGCCCAGCGTTTGCGAATAAACCACTCCCAGCGATCCGCCCGGTAAACTCGTCGTCGTGACGGAAAGAGCCGCCGCGATTACGATGGTGAGCGGTTGCGTAGCCGTCGCGCTGGCGCTGTCCGTCACCTTCACCGTGAACGAATAACTGCCCGCGGTGCCCGGCACACCCCCGACCACCCCGCTCGAAGGATTCAGGCTGATCCCCGGCGGCAGCGACCCGCTGCTCACCGACCAGGTATACGGCGGCGTTCCGCCCGCCGCTCCCAGCGTTTGCGAATAGGCCACCCCCACCGATCCACCAGGCAGAGTCGTGGTTGTAATCGTCAGCGAGGCCGAAATGGTGATCGAGAAAGCCTGGGTCGCCGTATTGCTGGCGCTGTCGGTCACCTTGACAGTGAACGGATAGGTCCCGGCCGTGCTCGGCGTCCCGGTAATAGATCCCAGCGTAGCGTTCAGGCTGAGGCCTGGCGGCAGCGTCCCGCTGCTGATCGACCACGTGTAAGGCGGTGTCCCGCCCGCCGCTCCCAGCGTCTGCGCATAGGCCACCCCCGACGTGCCGCCCGGCAGCGACGTCGTCGTAATCGTCAGCGCGCCGATCACTGTAATCGAGAACGGCTGCGCCGGAGAAGTCGTCGAAGTGCTGTCCTGCACCGTGACGCTGAAGGAGTACGCCCCGGACGCGCTCGGTGTACCCGAAATCGTGCCGGCCGAGGCGCTCAGCGTCAGGCCCGTGGGCAGCGCTCCGCTGACTACCTTCCAGTTGCTGTACGGCGGCACACCACCGGTGGCAGCTAGAGTCTGCGTGGGATAAACCACGCTGACCGTGCCGTTGGGCAGCGTCATCGCCGTAATCGTTAGCGGCGGAGTCACAATGGTGATGCTCAGAGCTTGTGTCGCCGTGTTGCTGGCGCTGTCCGTCACCTTCGCGGTAAAGGGGAAAGCCCCCGCCGCGCTGGGCGTACCGGTGATGGCACCGGTGGACGCATTCAGGGTCAGACCCGTCGGCAGAGTCCCGCTGCTGATCGACCATGTGTAGGGTGGCGTCCCCCCGGCCGCTCCCAGCGTCTGCGAATAAGCCGTCCCCACCGTTCCATTCACCAGCGAAGTGGTGGTGATCGTCAATCCCGAAGAGATGGTGATGGAAAGGCTGCCCGAAGTCGCCGTATTGCTGGCGCTGTCCTTGACCATCGCCGTGAACGTGAACGTGCCCGCCGCGCTTGGGTTGCCCGTGATGCTCCCCGACGAACTCAGCGTCAGGCCGTTCGGCAAAGCTCCCGTTGCCAGCGTCCAGGTGTACGGCGGTACGCCGCCGATCGCCGACAGACTGGCGCTGTAGGCCGTAGAGAGCACCCCGTTGGGCAGCGTAGTCGTTTGGACGCTCAACGGCGCCACGATCGTAATGGAAAGCGTGGCCGAAGCCGTGCTCCCCACGTTATCTTTCACCGTAAAGCCCACCGAAAGCGGACCGCTGGTGGCTGTGCTGGGTGTGCCCGTGATCGCGCCCGTGGACGCATTCAACGTCAGGCCGGCGGGCAGCGCGCCGCTGCTGACGCTCCAGGTATAGGGCGTGGTGCCGCCGTTGGCGACCAGAGTCGCGCTATACGCCGTCCCCATAGTCCCGTTCGGCAGCGATGTGGTCGTGATGGATACGCCGGGTAAAACGGTCAATGGCAGCGACACCGTCCCCGTGCCGCCCAGGCTGTCCTTCACCGTCAGATTCACCGTGAACGGACTGCCCGTCGAAGTGCTGGGCGATCCGGAGATCACACCAGCCGTGGAAAGAGTCAAGTTCGAAGGCAGACCCGTGGCGCTCCACGTATAGCCCGTCCCCGAGCCACCGCTGGCGCTTAGAGTATCGTTATAGCTGACCCCCACTTCACCGCTGGGCAGCGACGAGGTAGTGATGGTCGGCCCTGAATTGATCGTCACGTTGAACGATCCCGAAGCGCTGCCATTCACGCTGTCCTTCACCGTAACCGTGAACGTATAAAGTCCCGCCGTGGTCGGTAAGCCGGTGAGCGCTCCCGTGCTGGCCAGCGACAAACCCGGCGGCAGTGTCCCGCCAGTCACACTCCAGCTATAGGGCGCCGTGCCGTTGCTGGCCGCGAAGGTCTGCGAATAGGACGCGCCTACCTCTCCGGCCGGCAGCGGTGAAGTCGTGGTGATGCCCGGTCCCGCGATGACCCCGATTGAGAACGCTTTGAATCCGCTGTTGCTGGCCGTGTCCGTAGCGGTGATGGTAAATGCGAAAGGACTGCCCGAAGTGGTCGTGGGGGATCCGGTGATGGTGCCGGCTGTGGAAGAAAGCGTCAGGCCGGGCGGCAAGGCCCCTGCGGTCACGCTCCAGGTATAGGTTCCCGTGCCCCCGGTAGCAGCTAGTGTCTGCGCATAAGGCGCGGTCACTTCGCCATTAGGTAGCGACCCAGTAGTAATCACCACACCGGAGCTGATAGTCAGCGAAAACGTCTTCGATGCCGTATCGCTGGCCGCGTCGGTTACCATCACCGTAAAAGTGGCAGTGGTAGCCGCCGAGGGTGTGCCGCTGATCACGCCCGCCGAACTGAGAGTGAGATTGGTGGGCAGCGAGCCACCCGTCAAACTCCAAGTGTAAGATCCCGTGCCGCCAGTGGCAGCCAGGGTATCCGTATAAAAAGTGCCGGTCGAGCCGTTGGGCAGCGGCGAGCCTGTCGTGATGCTCAGTGGAGCATAGACATTGATCGTAAACCCTACCGGCGCCGACACCGTGCCCGTGCTGTCCTTCACTGTGACATTGAAGTTGAACGTGCCCGTGCTGGTTGGTGTGCCGCTGATCGTGCCGGCCGATGCGCTCAGTGACAGACCGGGAGGAAACGAGCCGCTGGACACAGTCCAACTGCTGTAAGGCGGCGTGCCGCCCGTGGCGCTCAGCGTTTGAGTGGGATACGCAGTAAATGTAAATCCATTAGGCAGAGACTTCGGCGTGATCGTAGGCGGCGAGGACGAAGCCACCGTAAGATTGACGGTAACAGTCTGTGGACTATTGGAGGTGGCGTCGTAAACAGTCACCGTTCCCGAATACGGGCCGGGCGAGAGCGTCGCAGGATTCACCGTCACACTGACGGAGCCGGCCGTGCCGCCGGACCCCGTGTTACCCCCTAAAGCGCCGCCGCCGTTGATCACAATCCAGGGCTGCGATGCGACAACCGCATAGGGTATATTGTCTGGCGCCGAGCCTACCGTGACAGTCTGCGCCGTCGGCTCGCTTCCTCCAGCCGTTGCATTAAAGGTCAATGTCCCGGGCAACGCCGATCCCGTGGGACAATCCTGGCACGCCCCTGAAATCGGGCTGCCCGCGCCGATTCCCAGCGTCACCTCGGTGCCGACCTGGCCCGCGCAAAAAGTCGGATTCGTGCACGTATACGTAACCGTGCTGGTCGGAGAACCAATCAGGCTCCCGCTGAATGCCATCGGAATCGGGGCCGGAATCGTGTTGGCTGGAAACGCGATGTTTGCCGTAATCGTAGCCACCGTGTTCGTGGGAACGATGAGGTACAGGGTGCAATTGCTCAAAGCCAGCGTCTCGTTACTGGTTTTACTGGCCGTCAGCGTCGCCGTCGCGTTGCTGCAAGGCAACGTGGCGCCGTTGGCCGAATTCTCCACGTCGATGGTCACGCCGGAGTAGCTGAGGGTGGGATAGGCGTAGGTCACACCCACCGGGTTGATCGGCGTCGTCACCGTCCCCGTGGCGCCCACCAGGCCCAGCGGATCGCCGATTTTGGTCGTTACGGTAGCCGTTCCGCTGCACGTAGCCGCCGGCGGTGGGGCTTCCCCCGAGGGAAGGCTACTGGGTCCGTTGGAGAGCGTAGCCGTCGTTGGCGTGCTCGTGTATCCGTTGCCTTCATTCAGCATTCCGGCGAAGTTCGCGCCCGCGGGGATAGTGTTCGTCGCATTCAGAATCACGTACGACACCGCCGCCGTGCTTGCTCCACCGCCGACCATGGTGAGGGTACACGCGCTTCCCGAAGCGCCCGTCGCCGTGCCGCCCGATTGGTAGGTTCCTGTGTCCACTACAACCGGACCGCTCAACTCCGGCCCCAGGCTGGCAGCGACCGTCACACACACGTCCGGCGATTTGGGCGTAGTCGGACACGCCGAGAGTTGCGGCCGTACGCCCAGCATGGGCGCCGCAACCGGCGCCGCCGGCTTGCCAGGCGCAGTTTTGGCGGGGTTCGCGGCCGGCGCCGCTACCAGGCCGAAACTCAAGATGTTCATTAGCAGTGACGCTGAAAGTAACTGGTGCTTCGTGTGCATGACGTCCGTTCTCCTTGCCGACCAGGCCAATCCTATCGATAGTAACCCAAATCAATTCAGTGTAAAGGATGAAATCATACCTTGCGACGAACGCCTGCACAGGCAGTCCTAGTACCGAGGGATTCTCAACAACTTAATAGCGCCGGCACTGTAGCCTGCCGCGTCCCGGCTCATAAATACGCATCGAGCGCGGGGATCTCATTCTCATAGGCTGCGCCGCATTGGTACGCAAAGAATACGGCCAGCCTTCCAACGTGTGTGTTCTGGTGTTAGACTTGGTGCCTATGAGAGGAAATACAAACCCGTGAAGACTCTTTTCGCAATTTTCTTGACGCTGGGGATGCTGGCGACAGTGGGATTTGCGCAGTCACCCTGTTCCGCCGCCACCAATACGTCGTTCTGCGTGGCACAGGTGAGCAACGCCGCCAGCCAGGTGCCCTGGTATGGCGCGAACCCCAACGCTTCGTCGCTGCAGAACGCGCCCATCGCGCTGGGCTCGTACTTTTCCATCTACGGTAATGGACTGGCCGCCAACGTCTCCACCTGCGGCACCAATTATGCGAACTGCCTCTGGGCGCCCTATCCGCTGCCCACCTCCATCCAGGGAACATCGGTGACCGTAACCGTTGGCGGCACCGTTGTGCAGGCATACGTCGAGTTTGCGGCACAGATCACATCGACTTACTCGCAGGTGAACGCGGTGCTGCCCTCGAACACGCCCACGGGCAGCGGAACCCTAACCGTCTCCTACAACGGGCAGACCACCACCGCGCTGGCCGTTAACGTCGTGCCAAGCTCCTTCGGCACCTTCGCGATCAATCAGGCGGGCTCCGGGCCGGGCATCATCACCGACGTGAATTACGTAGTCCTGTCGCCGTTCCACACGGCCAAGCCGGGCGATTACGTGCTGCTGTGGGGAACCGGTCTCGGCCCTTCGCCCGATATCGCGGACGAAGGCTCCAAGCCCCCGGCGCAAACTAACCTCTGCGGCTCCGGTGATACCTGCCCGGTAACCGTTTGGGTAGCTGGTCAGCAGGCCAGCGTCGCCTATGCCGGCCGTTCCGGTTACACCGCTGAGGATCAGGTGGTCTTCATCATCCCGCAAGGCGTGCAGGGCTGCTACGTCCAGGTGGCCGTGCAGATCGGCTCGATCGTCGGTAACTTCACCAGCATGCCGGTCGATCCCAACGGCAATCCCTGTCAGGACGCGGATGGTATCGATTACAATTCGACCGCCATTCAAACCGCCGTAAACAGCAAATCATCGCTGAACGTCGGCGTGCTGGACCTGTTGAGCAATTATCTGACGCTACAAGTTCTGGGGTCGCCCTTCCAATGGGATAACGACACGGTAAGCGGCGAAATCGGCAACTTCTCCACCAGTGTCCTGGGCGAATTCCAGGGCTTTACCCTGGCGCCTTCGGTGGGCAATTGCGCCGTCTACAACTTCCTGGCTTACCCGCCACCGGCGGATCCGGCATTGGCGCTGGTGACTTTCCTCGATACAGGTTCCGCCCTGAGCATCACCGGTCCACAAGGAACACAGCCGGTCCCCAAGAGCACAAACGGCAAGGGGTACAGCGGCTTGGTGGGCGGCTCGACGATTGCCGGGCTGCTTCAAGACAACGGGATTAATCCTTTCTACCTGAACGCCACTGGCTGGGGAACCAGCTCCTGGAAGTACGCCATCGAGCCGGGCAATTACACGGTGACATCGCCCGGCAGCAGCGCTAGCGGCGGTGTGGGAGCGATTAACGGAGTGATTCCGGTTTCGTCAGCTGCGGCTGCGTTTCAATGGACCAACCAGTCTAGCTTCGCCACCAGCGCCATCCCGCGTAGCACCGGCCTGACTATCAACTGGACCGGCGGCGATCCCGACGGCTTTGTCGATATTACCGCCATCAGCTCCACGCTCCTGTCGGGCCTGACACCTAGTGCCACAACGCCCGGCGTCTTGGTCGAGTGCTTCGCCCCGGCCAGCGCCGGAACCTTCACCATTCCGACCTACGTGCTGCAAACCCTGCCCTCGACGACCGGCAGTGCGGCGGCGGTGCCGCCAGGCGAATTGCTGGTCGGACCCGCCAGCGGCGCCATCTCGCTGACGGCGCCGAGCGGCCTGGATGCGCTGTACGGCGTGTTTCACTTCATCGGCGGTATCAACGTAAGCTGGCAGTAAATGAAGTAAGGACTGTGGGGCAGGCTTTAGCCTTCCCCACAGCCCCAAGTAAGCGTTAGCCCTACCGCGCCGCCATCTTCCGCTCGAGCGCGGCCATCAGGCGGGACTCGATTTCCGGTGAGATCGGGTGCGGCTCCATCCCCTTATAAATCCGGACCGTCTTCTTGGTGGTGTCACAGACCACCCAACAGTTCGGGCATTCCGTAATGTGCTGCTCCAGCTTGGCCCGGATCTCCGCGTCAACGTTCTCGTCCAGATAATCGCTTAGCTCTTGTAGAAATTCCTTACATGTAAGCAAAGGCGTCATCTCCCTTATGCTTGAAAAAACGAGTCAACTTATCGCGAAGCTGCAGGCGCGCGCGCAACAGCCGGCTCTTCACCGCTGGGATCGAGAGGTTCAGCGCCTCCGCGGTCTCTTCGGTGGAGAGTTCTTCCAAATCGCGCAGCACGAACACCGCGCGATAGGGCGGCGCCAGGCTGTCCACCGCCGTGGATAAAATCTCGTTCACTTCTTCGCGCGAATACTGCTGTTCCGGGTTTTCGTCCCAGGCCGCGATCTCGCGCGCCACGGTGTCCTCGCCGGTGTCGATGGTCTCGTCGATCGAAACCGACTTGTCCGTTTTTCGTTTGCGCAGTTTCATCAGCGCCTGGTTTACGGCGATGCGCACGATCCAGGTGTAAAACTTCGAATTCCCCTGGAATTGATCGAGATGTTCGTACGCCTTCAGAAAGGTTTCCTGGAGCACATCCTCGGCGTCTTCGCGGTTTTGCGTGATGTGCATGGCCAGGCGGAAAATTTTGTTTTCGTAGCGGCGCACCAGTTCCGAGAAGGCTTTGGCGTCGCCTCCGCGGGCCTGCAGTACAACCGCGCTTTCATCCTGGATCTGAGTGGTAGCGGGCATTACTCTCTTTCCAGTATCGCACAGCGATTTGTAGCGGCATTGTGGCCAATTTAAGCCTTGATGTCGTCCCTCGCGAAGTCCCACGCCACCACACGCCCGTCCGCTGCCGACAGATTCACTAAGTGGGCGCACGAGGCCGCATGGTGGCCGGCCACCGCATCTTCCCAATACGATTGCCGGGAGTGAATCGAATCCAGAAAGTGGCCCAGATGCGCAAACGTCGGCTCGGGGCCTTCGTCCTTGAAAAGCTCCGGCTGCTTCCGCGGCGCCTTGGCCGGCTCCACCTCGGCAGCGATCACCTTCGGATCTTTGTAGTAAGCGTCTTCGAGCGGCTGCGCCCACGCATCCACGATCCAGCGGTTGTCTTCAATCGGATTCTCCGGATAGAACTTCAAACCCTCGCCCCCGATCGTGAGACTGCCTTCCGTGCCCAGCACCTGGAATCCGCCCTCGGCATTCAGCTCGTTGTTGAATGACGAGCTCAGGTTCACCGTAAAACCTTCCGGGTATTCCAGAATGGCATTGAGCGTATCCGGCACGTCCCGGCTTTCTTTCCATCGGTACAACTCGCCCATGGCCATGACGCGCGCGGGCATCTTGGCATCCATCAAATAATTGATCGTGGTGCACAGATGCACGAACAGATCCGTGGCGATGCCGCCCGAATATTCCTGGTAGCAGCGCCAGCGGAAAAACCGCTCCGGGCTATACGGCCGCTTCGCCCCGTCGCCCAGGAACATCTGCCAGCTGACGGTTTCGGGTGAAGCATCCGGCGGTATCGGATAGATCCACGCTCCCGAGGCCGTGTTGCGATTGTACGCCGCGCGGATCATGGTCACGCGTCCTAGTTTCCCGGCGCGGATCATGGCCTTTGCCTTGCGCTGCAGATCGGAGCTGACACCCTGGCTGCCCACCTGCATGATGCGCTCGCCGGATCGCGCCGCCGCGATGATTTCCAGGCCCTCGGACGATGTGTAAGTCATCGGCTTCTCGCAGTACACATCCTTGCCAGCGCGCAGCGCATCCAGAATCACGGCCTTGTGCAAGTGGTCCGGAATGGCGATCACCACCGCGTCGATGGATTTCTCGGCCAGCAGTTCGTGATGCGTGGGATAGATCTTCGCGCGTCCCTTGGCGCGGCTCGAAGCGCGTTCCAGCCGTCCTTTGTAGGCATCCACCAACGCCACGATCTCAGCCTGGGGTTGCGGCAGCAGCGAGTCCAATAACTCCTGTCCGCGCGCCCCCGTGCCGATGAATCCAACGGCGATGCGATCGCTGGGCGCGGGCCTCGCGGCGGGGGAACTGGCGGCGAGCAGCGCGCCGGCCTGCAGCAAAATGCGTCGGGTGATTTGCATCGATGAGTCTCCAGGCCGATTATAACCGTGGTGCGGGAATCTCCGCCGGATGCACGGCCTGTGCCGCGCGCAGGATCAGACCCTCGGCGAACGGCTTGCCGATGATTTGCAGCCCGATGGGCAACCCGCGGCGATCGCTGCCGCACGGGATCGACACCGCCGGCAGCCCCAGCAGGTTGATGCCGCGTACGAAACGCGTGGTCGCCAGGCGCACATCTTCGCTTTGGCCGCCGATCGAGACGCTGGTTTCGCCGATGCGCGGCGCCGTGATCGGCGCGGTCGGCGTGAACAGGCAATCCACCTGCCTCCAAAGCGCGTGGAATTCGCGCTGCATCGCCGTGCGCAGCCGTTGCGCATTGATGTAATCGGTGGCCGGCAATAGCCGCCCCTGTTCCAGCAGCGCCAGCACATCCGGGCCGAACTGATCGCGATGTTCCATATGCGGTTCCAGGGCGGCCGAGGCTTCCGCCATTAAGATGACCCGCGCCACGGTGTTGATGGCGGCGATATCCGGCACCCGTATCGGAACGATTATGGCGCCCTGCGACTCCGCCGTCCGGAACGCGCCGCGCACCGCCGCATCCACATCCGGCTCCAGCCGCTCCAGGTAGAAATTCTCCGGCAGCCCGATGCGCATACCCTTGAGCGGCGGCGCAATATCCGGGACGTAATTCTCCACCGGCAGCCGCGAGGACGCCGCATCCCGCCGGTCGTGCCCCGCAATCACGTTGAGCACGGCGGCCGCATCCCGCACCGAACGCGCCAGCGGCCCCATATGGTCCAGCGACCAGGCTAGCGGCATCGCGCCAAAGCGGCTGACGCGTCCGTAAGTGGGCTTCAGTCCCACTACGCCGCAGTATGTGGCGGGGATGCGTATGGAGCCGCCGGTGTCGCTGCCCATTGCCATGAAAGCCATGCGGCTGGCCACCGCCGCCCCCGAACCGCCGCTGGATCCGCCGGGTATGCGGTCGCGGTCCCAGGGATTGCGGATTACGCCGAAGTGCGGATTGCTGGAGGTGATGCCGTAAGCCAGTTCGTGCATGCCGGTCTTGCCCACCAGCACCGCGCCGCCCGCGCACAGCCATTCCACGACCGCGGCATCGTGCTCCGGCACGAAGTCCTCGAACAGCCGCGAGCCGCCGGTGGTGGGCACACCCTTGGTGTAGAACAGGTCTTTGACGGCGATGGGAATGCCATGCAGGGGACCGCGGCCTTCGCCCCGCGCCAGTTCCGCGTCAGCTTGTTTGGCGCGCTCCCGGGCGGCATCCGCGGTCACCAGTTGCATGGCGTTGGTGCTGGGATTCAGACGCTCCACGGCGGCCAGTGCGGCGGCGGTCAATTCGCCCGAGGATACCTCCCGGCGGCGGAGCGCGGCGGCGGCTTCGAGCAGCGTCACTCGCCGTCCTCCCGGTCGGTGTGAAAGGTGACAGCCGGCTCCTCGGCGGCATCCAGGGTGCGCAGTAGGGGCCGGAAATCGGCTTCCAGCGCCTCCAGCGGCTGCACCATGCGGTCCAGGCTGCCCTCCGGTATCGCCAGCCCGTTAGCCCGGGCGATCTTTTTCCAGTCTTTGCTCATTTGGGTTCTCCATGCGCGCGGCCCAGTGTGCGGCGGCCAGGACGACCATCGCGGACGCAAACGCCCAGATCAGTATGGTAACGGAATTATGGAACACGCCGTATTCCCGGTCCAGGCGCACGCCCAATAGCGGCCAGACCACCAGGAAAACGTACTTCATCCCTTCCAGGATCAATCCGGTGAGTACCGCCACGGGAGCCACGCGTCCGGGGCGTATGGGGCAGTTGGGCAGAATCCAATAAATGAGGAACAGCGCCAGGCAGGCAATCGGGACGGCCGCGATCTTGAACACCAAAACGTTGACCCATACGTCCAGGCGGGCGTGGCCGGGACTCAGCGAACGCGCCCATTGTTCGTTCATGCCGGTAAGCAATAGCGAAACGAGCGCCAGGCCCCCGCACAGGAAAATCATGCCCAGACTGACGAGCTGGTTTTTGAAGTACGAGCGGTTGATAGTGACTCCCCATGCGCGGTTGAGAGCCACTTCGAGCGGCTCGAAGACACCGTTCGCCGTAACCAGGAGCAGCAGCATGGCCACCGGCTGGAACGCGCCCCGCATGGGCAGATTGCGTTTGACAAACGCGCCCAGGTCACCCGGAAGGTAGTCGTTGAGCGCCAGATAAATGGTATTCACGGCGGCCGGCCAGCGCAGGATATCGCGGCAGAAAGAAAGCATCACGATCAGGAAAGGGTAGAACGACAGGAGCGCGCTGGCGGCCACCGCCAGAGCGTAAACGTGAACTTCCGTCTGCATACAATAGCGCAGAGTGGAGCGGCAAGCATCGACGGCCAGCGACCAGCGCGAACGCTTCGGCGGAGTGGAGAAGATCGGGGTCAATAACCAGCTTACTGTGTGCCGCAGCCCCGCGGCCACCACCGCATAACGTTCTCCGCCCAGCCGCGTCCAAGATGGTAGACTATCTACCATCGATATGCTGCGGCGCCGGCCAACCCGCAATGACGACCTGGAACGCGAGTTGCGCGCGCATCTCGAAATGGAAGCCGCCGAACAGGGCGATCCGCACGCCGCGCGCCGCGCCTTTGGCAATGTGACCGTCACCCAGGAGACCATTCACGAAATGTCGCGCTGGACTTGGTTCGCACAGTTGGCGCAGGATCTGCGCTACGCCGCCCGTTTGCTGCGGCGAGGCCCGGCCTTCAGCATCGTTGCCGGGGTGATGCTAGCCCTCGGCATCGGGGCCAATACCGCCATCTTCAGCATCGTGAACGCTGTCTTGCTGCGCCCCCTGCCTTTTCCGGAGCCCAGCCGCCTGGTGCGCGTGTGGGAGTGCAGCACTTCGGGCAACCACCGCAATGTGGTCAGCCCGTACAATTTCTTCGCCTGGCGCGATCGCAACCGCAGCTTCCAGTCGATCGCCGCCATTGACGGCTGGACCGCCAACATCACCGGCAGCGGTGAACCGCTGGCAGCGTCCGGTATGCGCGTCACGCCGGAATTCTTCGACGTCCTGCAGGCGCCGCCCTTGCTGGGCCGCGCGTTCAGTGCCCGCGAAGGCATCCCGGGGCACGACGACAAGGTGATTCTCAGCTATGGCTTTTGGCAGAGCCGTTTTGCGGGCGATCCCGCGGTGCTCGGCAGGAAGATCACCATGAACGGCGCGCCTACGACCATCATCGGCGTAATGCCGCGCGACTTCCGCTTCCCCGGATGGAAATCGGAGCTTTGGGTGCCCATGCCCACCGAACGCGTCAAAGGCCGGTTCCTGACCACCGTCGCACGCCTCCAACCCGGCGTCAGTATGGCCCAAGCGCAGCAGGATATGCAGGCGGTCGCCCGGCAGCTCGCCGCGGAAGATCCGGCCATGAACAAGGATTGGAGCGCCGAAGTGGTGCCTTTCCTCGGCGACCTTACCGAAGACGTGCGTCTGCCGCTGCTCGTGCTGCTGGGAGCCGTGGGCTTGGTGCTGTTGATCGCGTGCGCCAATGTGGCCAACCTGCTCCTGATGCGCGCCAACGGCCGCACGCGCGAAATCGCCCTGCGCGCCGCCCTGGGCGCCGGCCGCCGCCGCATCCTGCAGCAACTGCTCTGCGAAAGTTTGCTGCTGGCCCTGGCCGGATGGGCCGCGGGCCTGGCCGTCGGTTACTGGGGTCTTCGGGGATTGCTCGCGTTGGTACCCGCCGGCGTGCACTTGCCCCGCATGGAATCCGTGCACCTGGATCCCGGCGTCTTCCTGTTCGCCTTCGGCATTTCCTTGCTGACCGCCCTCTTCTTCGGACTCATTCCCGCCATGCAAGCCTCGCGCCCGCAATTGCAGAGCGCTCTGCGTCAAGGCAATGCGCGTACCGGCATGGGCGGCAGCCGCGTGTTCCGGCGCGCATTCGTAGTCGCCGAGATGGCTCTGGCGCTCATGCTGCTCACCGCCGCCGGATTGCTCCTGCGCAGCTTCCAGCGCCTGATCTCGGTCGACCCGGGTTTTACCCACGATCGCCTCCTGACAATGACCATCTTCACTTCACCGGCTAAGTATGACGACAAGCCCAAGCGATCCCAATATTTCGACCGCATCGTTCGTGAAGTGCGCGCCGTGCCAGGTGTCGAATCTGCCGGAACAGTACACTTTTTGCCGCTCACGGGCATGGTCTCCGGCTCCTGCTTCGCCGAGGCGCCCGGGCCGGAGCCTGACGTTTCTTCGCCCGCGGCCGACTTCCTGGTCGTCAGTCCCGGCTATTTTGAGGCCATGGGCACGCCCATGCTCAGCGGCCGCAACTTCGGGCTGCGCGATCAGTTCGGGTCGCCCAGTGTAGCGGTCGTGAATCACGCCTTCGCGGAGCACTTCTTCCACGGCCGCGATCCCGTCGGGCGCTCGCTGAATGTCTGCTGGACCGTGCCCAATCCGGTGACTATCGCAGGTGTTGTGGCGGATGCCCGCCAGACCGATCTGCAGCGGCCGCCCCAGCCGACCATCTTCCTGGACAACATTCAGGCACCCATGTACTTCGCCCACTTGGTGGTGCGCTCGCGCCATGACCCCACCCGGGTGGCGCGCGCCGTACAGGCCGCCATTCATCGGGTGGATCCCGATCAGGCCATCTCGGGCGTCGAAACCATGCAGGAGATCTTCTCCGATTCGGTCTCCCGCCCCCGATTCCAACTCGTGCTTTTGTCGATATTCGCCGCCCTCGCGGTCTTGTTAGCCACCATCGGCGTCTACGGCGTGGTTTCGTATTCGGTGACCCAGCGCACCCAGGAAATTGGCATTCGCATGGCTCTGGGCGCGCGCCGCGGCGATGTAACCCGCATGGTTCTGAGAGAAGGGTTGCTGGTGGCGGGCGCTGGAATTGCAGCCGGGCTGGTTGGAGCCGTAGCGTTCGGCCGCGTACTGCGCGGCTTGTTATTCGAAGTCTCGCCCATCGATCCGGCTACGCTGGCTGCCGTGGCCGCCTTGCTGCTGGCCGTTTCGCTTGTGGGCACATGGCTGCCGGCCCGCCGCGCGGCCCAGGTGGACCCGATGGTCGCGCTGCGCTACGAGTAAGATTAGGGTCGCTGGCGGCTCAATGCGATGGTTTGCACGGTCTTGCTCCGGCTGGACCTGTTCTTGCGCAACACCGCGGCCGCCGATTCCAGATTCGCGGCGTGGTGGCGGATCTGCCGCGCATGACCCCGTAGGGCGTCCGCGCGTTGCTCCAGATCGTCGGCGATCAGGTTCAATCCGTCGATGTAGCCGGCACTCAGCTCGATCGGGCGGGGAAGGCGTTTTAGTTTGTTCATGAAAAGGCGCTGTTGAATAACCTTCAGCAATTGACATGCCGGGGAAAACGCGTAAATATCCGCCAGCCCGCCGCGCTTCTTCCGCACTCCTGAGACGCGCGCCGGCCCGCGTCTCATCAAAGATACACGGCCGCCGTGGTAGCCTGACCATGTGAACGTCGGCATTACCTGCTATCCGACCTACGGCGGCAGTGGCATCGTGGCCACCGAACTCGGCCTCGAACTTGCTAACCGCGGCCACGAAGTCCACTTTATTACTTACGCGAATCCCATTCGTCTCGACCCGGGCATTCCTCGCATACATTACCACGAGGTGGAAGTCTCCACTTACCCGTTGTTTCAATATCCGCCTTATTGCCTGGCGCTGGCCTCGCGCATGGCGGAGGTGGCAGAATCCTACGGCCTGGATCTGATGCACGTGCATTACGCCATTCCGCATTCCATCTCGGCCATGCTCGCCAAGGATATGCTGGCGCCTGTGCGGCGGCTGCCCTTCATCACCACGTTGCATGGCACTGACATCACCCTGGTGGGCGCCGACCGTTCTTACTTCCCCATCACCAAGTATTCCATCGAAAAATCGGATGGCATCACCTCGATCAGCGATTATCTGCGCGGGCAGACCATCGATGTGTTCGGCGTGGGTAACGAAATCCGCGTGATCAAGAATTTCGTCAATTGCGATGTGTATAAGCCGGATCGCGAGAAGCACATGGCCCAGTGCTATGCGCCCGAGGATGCCAAGCTGCTGCTCCACGTATCCAACTTCCGGCCGGTCAAGCGCGTGCTCGATTGCGTGCGCATTCTGGCGGAAGTCGTGCCGCGCGCGCCGGCGCACCTGCTAATGGTCGGCGATGGTCCGGAACGCGGCCCCGCCGAACACCTGGCGCGCGAATTGGGCATCGAGCGGCACGTCTCGTTTCTCGGGAAGCAGAACCACGTCGAGCGCATCATCCCGCTGGCGCACGTTCTGCTGATGCCCAGCGAACTGGAGTCGTTCGGGCTGGCCGCGCTGGAGGCTATGGCTTGCGGTGTGCCACCCGTGGCCACCCGTGTGGGTGGTGTGCCCGAGTTGATCACGCATGGCCTGGATGGCTACCTGGAGGACGTGGGCGACATCCCCGCGCAGGCCGCGCGCGTCACGGCGCTGCTCAACGATAGTGCCCTACATGATCAGATGTCCCGCGCCGCGCGGCATACCGCCACCGAGCGCTTCTGCGCGGACAAAATCATTCCGCTTTACGAGCAATACTACGAAGAAGTGTTGCGCCGTGCGAGTGCTTGAGCCTTTTCCAGGGCTTCCAGAAAGAAGTACTCGCCCCACATCACCGATTCATTCACGCCCAGGTTTTTATGGATATGGTAGACGCCGCCCTTCAGAATACCTTCCCATTCCGGGTCCCCTTCGGCCAGCCAGTCGCGGCAAAGGGTTGCCAGGATATGCAGCGCCGTCTCGTGATAAAAATGGCCCTTGGTGGCGTCGCTTACGAGACTCTGCAGACGCAGTAGGCCGGCCGCCGCGATGGCCGCCGCCGAAGTATCCACCTGCGCGCGGCCACCATCCAAGGGCGCATCATAATCCCACGGTGGCACGCCGTCCGCCGGCGTATGGCGGATGTAGAAATCGGCGCAAGCTTCGGCGGTTTCGAGCAGCAGCGGGTCGTGTGTGTACGTGTAGGCGGTGCCGAAGCCGTATAGCGCCCACGCGAGTCCTCGTGACCAGCAGGAGTCGTCCCGAAATCCCTGGTGCGTGGTCTGCTTCAGGAATTCGCCGGTTTCCAGGTCGAACAAGCCCTCATGCGCGGTCGAGCCGTCACCCCGCACCAGCACCCGCCGGGTGGTGTGGCAGTGCCGCAGGGCGATCTCCGCCAGCGCCTGGTCGCCGGTTTCGCGCGCCGCGTGGAAGACGATGCCGACGTTCATCATGATGTCGATGAATAGCGAATCGGGCGACACAAAAGACCGCAGATACCCGCCTTTATCCTGAAAGCGGAGCGCCATCGTGCGGCCCGCTTCCACCACCACCCGTTTGAGGGTGGGATCGGGCGTGAAGCCGTGCCAGCGATGAAAGCTGGGCATAAAGAGGAAGCCTAGATCGTGCACGTCGCGATCGAGCTTGCGGGGTTCCAGCGGGCGCGAATACCGCATGGCCTGCTCCCGCCACCAGCGCGACTCCGCACTTCCAGTTGCCTGCCGCGCGTACATGATCCACAGCATGCCGGGCAGAAACCCGTCGCACCAATGCGTCCATTGTTCCCCCGCATGCTTCCAGAGCCCGCCACGGGTGTACATCGGATAGAAATCCGGGTCCCGTTCGATCAGGGCGCGCAACTGGCGCGCGGCAAAGCGCAAGGCATCCTCGAATAGAGGTGTGGCGTGGCCCGCAAGCTGAATCACGATACCGCATTATAATTCGGTCCGGCCTCTTCTCAAATGGCCGGCGGTTCGGTACAATCTTCGGAAAATGGCCGCGCATCCTTTCATTGCTTCGCCGCGAATCGACCCGCTCCTCGCCCGTTTCAAATTGCACGTGGGGCGCTCAGGTATCCACGGTTGGGGAGTCTATGCGGCCGAGCCGATCCCGGCCCGCCACAAAGTGATTGAGTATACCGGCGAGCGGATCAGCCGGCGCGAAACCCGAAGGCGGGGCATGGGGCCGCGCACCTATCTCTTTACCTTGGACAACTATTGGACTCTCGATGGGGCCGTGGGCGGCAGCGGCGCGGAGTTGATTAATCACTGCTGCCAACCAAACCTCTATAGCGGCATTTTCAAGGGCCACATCCTCTACCTGGCAAAACGGGACATCAAACGCGGGGAAGAACTCACGGTGGATTACCGTTTCTCGGACAAAATCGATGACGTTCCGTGCCGCTGCGGGTCGCTTGGCTGCCGCGGCACCATCAACTTAAAATCCCGCCGCGTATCAAAAAGCTGAGAGTACTTTACCGCTCGGACTACTACAGTTCTGTAAATCGGCCCAACAAACACCACCCGAGAACGGTATGAACCCGTTAACTTGCATCAAATCAGTGATTATTTGCGACACCGAGCCCATCGCCATCGAAGGCATGCGGGCAGTGCTCGGCCAGTGCCCGGACCTCCGCCTGGTGGCGGCCGAGACGTCGCTGTTAGGCGGCATGGAGATGGTCAGGCAGCACGCTCCGGCGATCATGTTGCTGGATAAGGCGTTCGGCATCCATGCCATTATGGATTGCCTCAAACGCCTGCGCGCCAGCGGCCGTACGGTGGCCGCCATCGTGTGGGGTGCGCACTTGAGCGAGGCGGAAGCGCTGCGTATTCTGCAAGCTGGGGCATTGGGTGTGGTGCGCAAGACAGCGTCGATCCAATCTTTGATGGAATGCCTGCGGGTAGTGGCAGCGGGAAATACCTGGATGGAGGAGAGCGTGCTCCAGGAACCGGAGCCGACGGCCCGCGGCACGCGTTCGAACCTCACATCACGCGAACTGCAGGTAGTGGATCTGGTGGAGCAGGGGCTCAAGAACCGGGATATCGCGGCGCAGCTTGGGATTCGCCCGGGAACCGTGAAAATTCACCTTAAGCATATCTTTGAAAAGACCGGGATCCGGGGCCGGTACGGCCTGGCCTTATCGGGGCTGAGGGAAAAGGGCCTGCTTTCCATGCCGGTGGCGTAGGAACACCCCAGCCTTCCCGCCTCCTGCTTGCCTGCCTCACCCGAATTTTCGTCACTTTTAGTGGCGCCTTTGTGCTCGTTTCTCCGCTTAGATAATTAGGACGCGTATGGCGACTGTTTAATGGCGCTTTGTTAAACTGTGCCATCAACCGTTTCAAGGAGGCGCGCGCATGTGGGAACCGTTGATTCCGAAAGAAGTAAGCGATTGGATGGACCTTCGGGGATGGGGCCCCCACCATCAACTCTGGCACTTCGAACGGTGGTGGGATCTGAATCCGTCCGTGCGGGGCTATGTGCTGCGGCACGGCGGTCAGAAGGCCAACCGGCAGGAGGGCGAACCGGGCAACGGCCTTGACTTCCTGGCTATGCATCGCACGATGGTCCGGGCGCTGAAGCTCTACTTTCCACGGTTTCAGGCGCTCTGGCTGGGTTGGAACCAGGTTCCCACCGACCCAGATTATCCGGCTGACTCTACCGATGTGATGCCTTTTAATAAGCAACCTCGTCAATTTGATGCGAACTACCTCAAAGCCCTGGAGCGGTTGCACCGGCGTCTGGAGGACTTCCAGAGTGACGACGACCTGGGCCTCTATATCGAGACGCTATTTCGCCGGACTCCCGGCCAGCCCTACCACCTCGGCGAGCCCGATAGCGGCATCCACAACTACCTCCATAACAGGTTCATGCTGGACCCGAGCAAGACTTGTGATCCCGACCAGGCTGTCTCGATGGGCTATTTCTTTGGAAACATCAAGAACCAGAGGTTCTGGCGATTGCACGGGTGGATCGATCGGGTCTGGACTCGGTTCAGAGAACTGAAACACCTGAGCGAGGACGATCCGGCTTATCAGGCCGCCTTAAAGGAACAGGCCATGCCTACCCAGGAGATGCCCGACATGTGCGCCGGCGGAAATTGGGGCAACATCGACCGGAGCCTGCTCGAAACTCTGTTGTTGCTACCGGAATCGTTCTGATGGCCGCGCCAAAAAGATCTCCGCGACTTTGCGCCTTCTGCGCTAGACTGGACGTTCACGCGCCGCATGCCCAGTCCCCCGGATGTGCCCGACCACGAAATCACCCGGTTGCTGGCGGAGTGCCGCGAAGGCAACAAGGACGCCGAAGCCAAGTTGCTTCCGCTGGTCTATCAGCAGCTTCGCGAGATGGCTCGCCACCACATGCGCCGCGAAGGTCCCGGACACACGTTGCAGACCACCGCGCTCGTTCACGAGGCCTACCTGCGGCTGTTTGGCAAGGAGATCGACTGGCAGAACCGGTCGCACTTTTTTGCGGTCGCCGCGCAGATGATGCGCCGCGTGCTGGTCGACCATGCCCGCGCTCGCACGGCGGCCAAGCGCGGCAGCGGCAAACGCGTGGATTTGGATGAGATTCCGCTGATCTCCGATGACCGGCTCGAAGATGTGCTGGCCCTTGACCAGGCTTTGGAGCGCTTGGCCGTAAAAGACCGGCGGCAGGCGCAGATGGTGGAGTTGCATCTGTTTGCGGGGCTGACTCTGCAAGAGACCGCGGACGTGCTGGGGGTAGCCAAGCGCACCATCCAGCGTGATTGGGACTTCGCGCAAGCGTGGCTTTTCAATGAAATGCGATCCGTGCGGCCGTAGCGGCTGCCAGCGTCGCAAGGTCAATGCTGATGGTTGCCGATTGGGAGTCCGAGAAGGACATATTTTCGCGCGCGCTCGAACTAGATCCTGGACAGCGCCCAGGTTTCCTGGATGAAGTTTGTCTGCACGATTCCGAATTGCGCAGCCGCGTCGAAAGCCTGCTGGATTATCATCGCGACGGCCGCGATTTCTTTTCTGTGTTCGAGCGGGAGATGCTGGCGGTCGGGATGCCGCCGGTCTCGTTCGCCGGCGGAGACTTGGTGGCCGGCCGGTTTGAGGTCCGCCGATTCCTGGCCCGCGGCGGCGCTGGCGAAGTCTACGAAGCCTACGACCGGGAATTGGACGAGACCGTTGCGCTCAAAGTTCTGCGCGGCGGATGGGCCTCGGATAGCGCCATCGAGGGCTTTAAGACCGAAGTTCGGCTGGCGCGCCGTATCCAGAATCCGCATGTGTGCCGCGTGCATGATGTAGGCCGCACGGAGCGCGCGGATGGCTCCGTCGTCCTCTTCTTCAGCATGGAGATCCTGGAAGGCGAAACTCTTTCGGCATATCTGAGCCGGAAGGGAGTGCTTGATCGGGCCGAGGCCCTGACCCTGCTGAAGCAAGTCGTGAACGGTCTGGAGGCAGCCCACGGGCTGGGGGTGCTGCATCGGGACCTGAAGAGCGGCAACATCATGTTGGTGGGGGAAGGCCATGGTAAGCTCCGGGCGGTCCTGACCGACTTCGGCCTAGCGGCTCCCCTGGGGAGCCAGAATTCTGGTCCATTGGCCGGGACCCCTGCCTACATGGCTCCGGAGCAGGTGGAGGGCCAGCCGCTCACCAGAGCCACCGATATCTATGCGCTGGGCGTGATCCTCTACGAAATGCTGACGGCGCGCCTTCCCTTTGCCGGCGGCACGCCGATCGAACAGGCGCAGGCCCGGCTCTCTCAGCCGCCGATCGCGCCCCGAACCATCAATCCGGCGATCCCGGCGCGCTGGGAGAAAGTGATTCTGAGGTGCCTGGCTCGCGATCCCGGCCGGCGGTTCGCGCGCGCTCCGGAGGTGCTGGCCGCTTTGCAGCCATCCCGCAAGCCCATCGCCGTCGCATTGGGCCTGGCGGCTCTGGGCGCGGCGGCGGGCCTGGCGATGTGGGGCACTTCTGCGCGGGTCGAGCCTATCCTGCGGGCCTCCGTGGTTGTGGTTCCTTTCGAGGTCGCAGGAGGAGTCGAACCTCGGCAAGGCGCCGCATTCAGTTCGGACCTGACGGCGGAACTGTCCGAAGTTCCGGGCGTACGCGTGGTAGCGCAGACTACCACTGGAACTTTCAAAAGGGGTTCGGGAGAATTGCGGAGGATTCGCCAGGATCTGAAGGCGGGTTCCGTCCTGTCCGGATCCATCGCGCCGGACAACGGCCAGCTTCAGATAAACGCCAGCCTGATGGATTCCGGTACAGGTTCCGTCTTGTGGTCTCATCGTTACGAAGCGGCTGCCGGGGACCTCCCGCGGGTGGAGCAGACTATTGCGTTAGCCAGTGTGCAGGCGCTGCAGGTTGAGATGGCGCCCGCGAGCGTGCGCGCCGTCGCGAAGCGCCACTCCCAGAATCCCGAAGCCTATCAGGCTTGCCTGCTCGGTGAATATTGCGTTGGGCTCCGCACTACACCTGGACTGATCCAGGCGATCACGTATTTCAAGCGGGCCATCGAACTGGATCCCCGGTACGCGCTGGCGCAGGCGGGATTGGCGCGGGCCTATACCATAATCGCCACCCGCGGCGTGCAACCTGCGGCGGAAGCCTACCGGCTGTCCGAAGAGGCAGCGGACCGGGCCCTGGCAATCGATCCGGATCTGCCGGAGGCGCTGTTGGTGAAGGGATCCAATTCGCAGCGTGTTCTCTGGGACTGGGAAACTGCTGAGCGTTACCTCCGCCGGTGCACGCAACTGGCGCCCGGGCTGGGGGTCGCGCATCAATGGCTGGCCGGCTTGCTGTGCATCCGGGGCCGGCACGCCGAGGCGATCGCGGAAGGCGCGTTGGCCCGCGACTTGGATCCGCTCTCGCCTGCGGTGGCATCGTCTTACGCCATGCTCTTCTACCGCGCCCGCCGCTACCAGGAAGCCCGCGCCGAATTGGAATGGATCACCAAACGCGAGCCGGCGTTCGCTAACGCGCAGGTGCTTCTAGCCGAGGTCTACGACCAGATGGGGCGGCCGGGGGATGCGGCCGCTTTGGTGGAAAGGATTGCGGCGGCGGGGCCGGCTTCTTACGTACAGGCGGAGCTTGGTTACCATTATGCGCGCGCGAATCGCGGCGAGGAGGCGCGCCGGATCGCAACCGATCTCGAGACGCGTTATGCCCAAGGCGAGGCTCTGGCCTCTGAGGTCGCCACTGTTTATCTCGGTCTGCATGATCTTGATCAGGCCTGTACATGGCTGAACAAAGCGCTGCCGGCCCGCGAAGAGGATCTGACTGTTCTCAAGGTCGATCCCCTGTTTGATCCGCTGAAGGGCGGCGCCTGTTATAACGATTTACTCGAAACTTTGAGACTTTAGTTCGGCTTTTTATTCCCAACGCCACTTGCATAGGAGAGTTCGAAATGGCAAAGAAGCCACCAAAAAAGAAGACGAAGTCAGCGGACGCGGGCAACCAAACAGTTTCCGGCGATTTTAGCGAGAATATCCTTGTCGGATATTCAAACTGCACGCTCTACATAACAGCCAACGTTACTCTGCCGCTTAACACGCAGGGGACAGTGAACGCCACCATACAGAATTACAGTCCGAATGGGCTAAACGGTCTGTTGTTGACTGTTTGGAACAACGCCGGGAACCCGCCGACGCCCAATACCCACATAATTCACCTGGGCACGGATTCAATCCGCCCCCCTAAGTGAGCGTGCCAGACACATTGCAGGCCGCACTAGACCTGTTTCAGCAGGGCCAGTATCGCGAGAGCCGCCAGTTGTGCCGGCGGCTCTTGCGTAGTGGTCCGCAAGACCCGGAAATCTGGCAATTGGCGGCCGGCGCCAGCATCCAGTTAGGACAATACGAGCGCGCGGCCGGCGAATTGAAGTCTGCCATTTCTCTGGTTCCCAGGCAGGCCCGCTTTCGCGGAAGCCTCGCCAGCTTATATCTTGCGATGGGCGATCCGCTGCGTGCGTTGCGCTTGGCCGAGCAGGCCTGTCGCTTATCCCCTGGCGACGTACGGATGGCGGCTATCCTCGGCCGGGCATGCGTGGCGGCCGGCCGCTCCGGACGCGCTATCGAAGTACTGGA
>JBEKYC010000018.1:0-100430 GCA_049511415.1 Bryobacteraceae bacterium
GCGATTACGGGCACCAGGCGACTGAGAGGCGGTGCAGAGGTCATCGGCTCTATTTTACATCGCTGACAACAATCTCGGAGAAGGGCCGGATTCTCCGCTATTGTGACGGCGAGGCGAGTGTCCATCACGTCGGCGGGGGCACGGAGTGGACGTTACATCGGATTATCGAAGGCGCGGCGCATCCGAAGAAGCCGCATCATGGCTCGGATCGGAGCCGCTGCGATAGAGGTGGTAGCATAGAGCCAGAGATGAAGGACGGTCGTCCGACGAACGGCAATGGCCACTCCGACTCTTTGGAGCCGAGAATCCCGCGCCACTGGGCAGCCCTGGCAGGTCGCTGGTCCTTTGATTCTGCTATCTCCGTTTACCAGGGTCCTCTTGAGGATCAGCGAATGCCATTCGGTCTGGCACTGAGCGAACTGCAGCTTCAGGACGGACGTGCCTGGGCGACCATCACCTTTGAGGATCTTACCGATTCGGGGTCCGCGGGGATTGTGCTTGGCTTCCAGTCAGAGACGGCGAGCTACCTGAACCCTCAACTCGGCGGATGGAGATCCGCGTACGCGATGAGTGAGTTTGTCCCTGGAGAAGGTTGGAGGGCAATCCGTTTGGCAGGATCTATCCAAAATCTGCAAGCCCGTAGAGCCTATGAATTGAAAATACGGCAGACAGGCCAACGGATCGTGATGCTAGTGGACGGAGTTCAGATTTTTGAAGAGGTGTTGGCGAAGCCCCTCGCAGGGAATCAGGTTGGGCTCTATGCCTGGGGTCCGCACAAGATCACCTTTGAAAAACTTCACGTATTAAGCGAGCGTCCACGGGCATTCGTAGCGATGCCGTTTGAGGAGCCTTTCAACACTATGTACCGCGAGGTCATTCTTCCTGAAGGAGAACGGCTCGGCCTGGACGTTATTCGCGTTGACGAACTGGCCGGGCCGGGAATCATTTTTGAAGACATAAAGAGGGAGATCTCCGAGTCCAAGGTGGTGATCGCCGAAATTACGGCTCCTAACCAGAATGTCTTCTATGAACTAGGCTACGCCCATGCGCTCAACAAGCCAACCATTCTCTTGGCACGCCGTGGGCGGGAACTACCCTTTGACATTCGCAGCTATCGCGTGATCTTCTACGACGATACCATCGGCGGTAAGCCCGAGGTGGAACGGAATCTGATTAAGCACCTCCAGTCTGTCCTCCCGGAGATTTAGGGAGGTCGTTGCTAAACCATCTAGTGAGAGGCCGAAGGCTGGACCGGGCTGCGGGCGGTAGGACTGTCTCTCTCCTGACGGTGTCCGGTTCGGCGGCTGGCCCAAGAACCGCCTCAACGCCGCCCGTCTTGCGAGACGATGAAGTACGTTAGCGTCAACCAACCGACTTATGGCTCCGGCCTGCTTTCAACCAGGGTACAGCACATTCCGTGCTCGGAAGCGCCCCTCGGTGTGACCACAACTCCCCTCCCACCTCGCCTGTTACAATTGCCCCAAATGCCCCCCCAGGAGACCCGCATCCGCGTCCGCTACGCCGAAACCGACCAGATGGGCATCGTCTACTACGCCAATTATCTCGTCTGGATGGAGGTCGGCCGCGTCGCATATTGCAAGGCCGCCGGCTTCGAGTACAAGCACATGGAACTCGAAGACGGCGTGCTCCTGGCAGTCGCCGAAGCCCATTGCCGCTACGCCTCGCCCGCGCGCTTCGACGAAGAAGTCGTCATCCGCACCTGGGTCGCCGAGGCCAACCCGCGCATGGTGCGCTTCGCCTACGAGATGCGCCTGGCCGAGGGCGGGCGTAAGCTGGCCACCGGCGAAACCAAACACATCTTCCTAAGCCGCGATCTGCGCCCCTGCCGCATGCCGGAAAAATATCGCGATAAGTTCGCCATCCATGCACCCGGAACAGATCAAGAACCTGGCGCATGAGTCCGGCTTCGAACTCGCCGGCATCGCCGCGGCCGCGCCCGTTCCCGAAGCCCGCTACTACCGCCAGTGGGCCGCCGGCGGCTTCGCGGGCGAGATGCGCTACCTGACCGATCGCCGCGCCGCCGTCCGCGACGATCCCCGCAACCTGCTGCCATCCGCGCGGTCGATCCTTTGCGTGGGCAAGCTCTATAACGGTCCGCAGCCCTATTCCACGCGCTTCGCCGGCGACGACCTCGGCTGGATTTCGCGCTACGCCTGGGGTCAGGATTATCACGACGTGTTGCGCCGCGGCCTGGCCCACCTGGACGAGCGCCTGCGCGCCGTATCGTCCGAGCCGTTCGAGTCGCGGATCTGCGTGGACACCGCGCCCATCCTCGAACGCGCCTACGCGCGCCACGCCGGCCTAGGCTGGATCGCCAAAAATACCTGCCTGATCAACCAGGCCATGGGATCGTGGTTCTTCCTGGGCGAACTGCTCCTCTCGCTCGACCTGCCGCCGGACCAGCCCCCGCCCGATCGTTGCGGCACGTGTACGCGCTGCATCGATGCCTGTCCCACCGCGGCCATCGTGCCCACGGGTCTCGCCGAAGGCCCGGCCTGGGCGCTCGATGCGCGCCTCTGCATCTCGTACTTCACCATCGAGCTGCGCGGAACGGTGCCAGAAGCCCTGCGTCCGGGCGTCGGCCATCACGTCTTCGGCTGCGATATCTGTCAGGATGTCTGCCCCTGGAATCGCCGCTCGCCCGTCACCGCCGACCCGGCCTTCGCGCCCGCGCACTTCGCCCCGCCGCTGGAGCAACTGGCTGCGCTTTCCGAAGACGAATTCCGCGCGATGTTCCGCGATACCCCCATCCCCCGCGCGCGCTACTCCGGCTTCCTGCGCAATGTAGCCATCGCCATGGGGAACGCCAACCACGAGAAGCTTCGCGCGCCGCTGGAAAAGCTGGCATCTTCACCCGACCCATTGGTGTCGGAATCCGCACGCTGGGCGCTATCGCGATTAACGCCATCGCCGGTATCATAGGCTATGCCAAGATATGGCCGGCTAACTGCGTGTGCCTGCGGCACGCTCGTCCTTCTCACCGCCTCCGCGCAAACAGTCTCTTTCAACTCGCCGCGAGTTTATGCCGGCGCCAGCCCGTTCGCCATCGCCGACTTCAACGGCGACGGCACGCCCGATATCGCCACGGTCGCCGGCGACCCATACCCGCATACGCCCGCCTATGTAACCGTCCTGTTGGGCAACGGCGACGGCAGTTTCCGGCCCACCATCAAGGATGCCGTGGGACAAGGCCAGATCCGCTCGCTGGCCGCCGCGGACTTGAACGGCGACGGCAAATTGGACCTCGCCATCGCCAACGGCATCAACGTGGCAGTCCTGCTGGGCAATGGCGACGGCACGTTCCAGCCCGCGGTCGAATACTCCGTCGGCGGCACGGCCACCTTTGTGGCGATCGCGGATTTCAATGGCGACGGCCAACCCGACCTGGCCGTCACCGACGCCCAGCACAACACCATCGCAATCCTCTTGAACAGCGGCCATGGCGTCTTCGGACCAGCCACCGCGTTCCCCGTCGGACCTTCGCCGGTCTCCATAGCCGTCGCCGACTTCAACGGCGATGGCAAGCCCGATCTGGCTGTCGCCAACGAAGGCTATCCCGAAAAGAGCATTCAAGGCTGGATCTCCGTGCTGCTGAATACCGGCGGCGGCTCGTTCGCTCCCGCCGTCAATTACGGCTCCGGCAGCTACCGCTCGATTGTGACCGGCGATTTCAATCGCGATGGCAAACAGGATCTGGCCGCGGCCGACTATTATCAACAAGCCGCCGCCGTCATGCTGGGCAACGGCAACGGCACTTTCCAGCCGGCCGCCAACTATCCCGCGGGCGAAGCCGTGCGCTGGCTAACCGTCGGCGATTTCAACGGCGATGGCATCCCCGACTTGGCCGCCGATACCGGATGGCTGCTCACCGGCAATGGCGACGGCAGCTTCGCGCACACGGCGAATTTCCCCCTGGCTTTGCCTTGCAATGCCGTGCTGGCCGCGGATTTCAACGGCGATGGTCACCTGGATCTGGCGCCTGCCAGCGATAGCCAAATCCTCATTGTGCTGGGCAGCGGCGCGGGCACGTTTCAAAGAGCCGTCACCAACACCGTTCCCAACTCGCCGTGGGCGCTGGCCAAGGGCGATTTCAACGGCGATGGCCATCTCGACCTGGCCGTGGCCAATCTGGTGAACGTTTCGATTTTGCTGGGCAACGGCGACGGCACTCTGCAGCCGCCTATCGGCTACAGCGCGGGAAACCTGCCCAGCGCGCTGGTCGCGGGCGATTTCAATAACGACGGCAAGCTGGACCTCGCCGTAACCAGCTTCGCGGGCGACGCGGGTGAACTGGCCATGGTATCCATTCTCCTGGGGAATGGCGACGGGACCTTTCAACCGCCCACCACCTTCACCATTGGAACCGGAGTCACTTCAGTAGTCGCCGCGGATTTCAATCACGATGGCAACCTCGATCTGGCCGTATCGCTGGGCGACTCCCTGGCCATCCTCCTGGGCAATGGCGACGGCACTTTTCAACCGGCCATGTATTACGGCGTGGGCGGTTCTCTCGCGCTCGGCGATTTCAATCATGATGGCGCCATCGATCTGGCGGTGGTGAGCGTCGAAAACGTGTATATCCTGCTGGGCGTCGGCAACGGCACGTTCCGGCCACCGGTGGGCTACGCCGTTCCCGGAGAGCCCACGGGACTGGCGGTCGGCGACTTCAATCGCGATGGCAATCAGGATATCGTCGTAGCCGGCTTCCCGGATTCCGCCCTGCTGCTCGGCAACGGCGACGGCACATTCCAGCACTTCTCAAACCTGGGAGAAAGCTTCAGCGGCAACTCCGTTGCGGTGGGAGATTTCAATCATGACGGCAACCTGGACCTGGCATTGATCGGCAGCAGCGCGGATACCGTCTCCATTGCGCTCGGCAACGGCGACGCTACTTTTCAATCGCCTCAAATCTTCGCCGTCGGCGCCGAACCGCGCTCGGCGATCGTAGCCGTCTTGACGCCCGGCGGCCAGCCGGATCTGGTGGTCGCCAACGAATTCCAAAGCATTTCCGTTTTGCTGAACACCACAAAACCTTAAACTCTTGGACGTGGGGCAGACCATCGTTTTCCGTGGTCTGCCTTCTTAGATCGAGAACCGGCGCATGCTTCGTAAGGTTGGCTTCATGGACGCGTCACACTCCCGGCGCTGTCATGATCCCAAATCGTGGCATCCGCACCCGACAACGTCCGGAACAGCTTGAAATACGGCCCTGCCTGCGCCTGATGGCCGTCGTGATCCAGCACCTTGCCGCGCAACAAAAACAGCCGCGGAAAATACAGCGAATGGAACATGGGGAAGCCTGTCGCCGATGGCAGCGGGGTCAGACGCAGCAGGGGTTCCGCTTTCTGCCACTGCCCCGTCTCCACGTAAGCCCACGCCAGCAGCAAGCCCAGCCCGTCATCCAGTTCGCCCGTCGGTTGCGCGTAGATTTGTTGCAGCGCCTCGGCTGCCGGCTGAAACTGCCGGGCGAAGAGCATTGCGTACGCGCGCGCATAAGCCCGCAATGCGGGCTGCGCCGGCGGGCTCGCTTGATCCGGTTGCGCCAGGTAGGCCACCAGTTGGGCGATAGGCGCGTTGGCCGCGCCGGCTTCCGCCAGCTTCTGCGCGTGTTCCGCGGCGCGCTCGCGGTTGCCCAGTTCCAGCAGCCACAACGCGGCTTGCGCATCGGCGCGGGTCTCGCCGTGCGCCAATTGTTCCAAGCCGTCGATGGCCGCGCGCCGCGAGCCGGTGGCCCATAACCACGCCGCCGCATCGTAAGGCGCATTCGGATCGCGCGCCGCGCGTCTTCCCTCCAGGTACTTGTGGAACAGCCCCGTCGCGCCCGCCACATCGCCCGACATCAGGCGCGCCTGCGCGGCCTTCAACAAGGTGCCGCCATTCAGAAATGCGGCCGACCGGGCGTGCGCCGCCATGTAGAACTGCTCGGCTTCCCCGAAGTGGCCCAATGCAAAATGGACGTCGCCCAGCGAATCCAGCGGATTCGGCTCCTTCGGCCGCAGTTGCTCGTAGCCGCGCAGCACGCGTATGGCGGTGGGCAGGTCCCCCGCGAATGCCGCCGCGTAGCCCATGGTGTTCAGAGCCAGAATATCGTCGGGACGCAGTGTCAGCCCGCGCCGGAACTCCACGATCGCGCCGTTGTAATCGCGCATGCGCATCAGCGTTTCGGCCAGCGATCGATGGTAATTCGGATTGGCCGGATCGAGAAGCGCCAGCGCCCGCCGCGCCGCCACCTGCGCGGAAAAATCTCCATGCAGGAGCGCGGTATCCAGATCCAGCGTCGCGCGGTCCATTTCCGAAAAACGATCCGCATGCGCGCGCGCCAGTGCCAGGATGTTCTCAGCCTCGGGGCGATTGTGCCGGGCCAGAGCCTCGTCCAGCCACAGGAGCCATGCCCCGCCAAAACCCGGGTCGGCGGAAGTAGCTTGCGCAAAGTCCTGCGCGGCCGCCGCGGCATCGGGAGCATCCAGCGCGTTGGCATAAGCACGCAGCGCCTCCGGGTTGCGTGTGTCGAACTGCCGGCTGCCTCCCAACGCCCGTGCCAGAGCATCGGCTGCGCCAAAAATTCCGCCGTCGGCCGTCGCGCTTTGGACCACTTTATGAGTGGCCAGATCCTCTTCCACCGCGGTCGCGTGCAAAGTGCCGCGCACCACCGAGAAGTAACCGTACACCGCGTGGTTGGCCCCCGCCACCAGCGTCTGGGTCCGTTCGCTCGAAATGCCCGGCGCCGCGGCGCGCGAGCCCAACGTGCCATCGAACGCATGCAGGGTAGGGAATTGGATCACGCCGCGTGCCCGCGACCCTTCCAGTTCACTCGCTAGGATTTCCGAAAAACCGCGGCCCATCCAGTCCAGCGCGGGATCGCCGGAGAGATTCTCGAATCGCAGAATGGCTAGTTGCGGCGTCACCTGCTGGCTGTCGCGGGTGCACGCAGTAGAAAAAGCAAACAGACAAAACAGCAGGCCGCCGGATTTCCTACAAAACACGCGGCTCCAGCGTGAGCAGCTCCTTAAACTCGGGCAGATCGCGCAACGCCGCGAATTCCGGATCCTGCATCAGCTTCTTGCGGTCCGTGAAGCCTTCTTCCAACGCCTTGCGGATATACAGCAGCGCGCGATCCTTCTGGCCCTCTTTGGCGTAAACCTTGGCCAGATAATAGTGGAATTTGGCGCGTTCGTCCACCGTGCGCTCCTGCAGCAAAACGCCGTAGGTGCTGTGGTGTTCGAACACCTCGGGATCGAGCTGCAACGCCCGGTCGTAGGCCGCCGCCGCGTCCTTGTACTTCTTTTCCGCGAAATAGGCGGTGCCCAGGTTGCTGAAGATCGACGCCGAATCCGGCGCCAGCTTCAACGAGCGCTTGTACAGGCCGATCGCCCGGCCATAGTGTTTCTGGGCATAGTAAACCGTGCCCAGATTGTTGATGGCCTCGGGATATTTGCCATCCAGGTGAATGGCGCGCCGGTAGCGCTTCATGGCCGCATCCAACTGCAGCATCTGGTGATAGGCAATGCCCATCTTGTTCCAGATGATGGCGGAGCTTTGCGGCGCCTCCCCATAGGTTTCGATGGCTTCCCGGTACATCTTGCGGGCCATGAAGACGTCCCCGCGCTGCTCCGGTGTCAGCGGCTGGAGAGGAATAACGGGCGTGGCGTTAGCCGGCTCCGTGCCGGCCGGCGGAACGGTATCCTGGGCAAACACACCGGAAACCAGAAAAGCTGCAAAGGTTACGACGAGGTAGCGAGCGGAAACCATATGGCCTCCCTTTAGCATTATTTAAACACACCTAGGAGGCGACGGAGGAATCCTTTTCTCGGTTTCGGCTTTTCGGCTACCGGCGGCGGTGGCGCGGGAGCCTGCGGCGTCGGCGGCGGACGGCGCACCGCCAGCACCGGCGGCGGCGCATTCACATGCGGCGCGGCTTCGATCGTCGGCGCGGGACTCGGTATTTCCCATCCGGCCACGTTCGTCACGCTTTGCCCGCGGCTATGCAGTGGGCAGGCCGTCACCGGCTGGGTGCCGGAAATGTACACCTCGTTGATCGTCTCCGGACAATACGGCGTTGCCAGCATACCCGACTCCGGGTCGATCTGCACGGACACAATGCCGTCCGGGGCTTCGAAGGGCCGCACGTCGCGATACTCGCGGAACTGCAAAGCCCGTTTCATGAATTCGGTCCAGATGGGCAGCGCCGAGTGCGCGCCTTCCAGATCCAATACGCTGTTATCGTCAAAACCCACCCACACGATGCACAGCAGGTTGGAAGTGTAGCCCGCGAACCAGCCGTCGTGGGACGTGCCGGTCTTGCCCGCCGCCGGCGCCGTGAAGCCCAACCCGCGCACACCCGCCGCCGTGCCCGAGCGCATCACCTCTTCCATCAGGTTGGTCATCAGATACGCCACTCGCGGATCCAGCACCGTCCGCTTCTCCGGCTTGTTTTCGTAGATCTGCTGGCCATTCCGCGCGCGCACCTGGGTCACGAAATTCGGCTTCACCCAGACGCCCCCGTTCGCGAACATGGTGTACGCGCCCGCCATCTCCATGGGCGTCACGTCGTACGAGCCGAGCGCCACCGCCGGCGTGGGTTGGATGTTGTAATTCAGTCCGGCTTCCTTCGCCAGGTTGACCACTGCGTCGAAACCCACCATCTCGCCCACTTTCACCGTCGCCACGTTCATCGACTTGGCCAGCGCCTGGCGCAAGGTCACCGTGCCGTGGAACTCGTGCTTGAAGTTGCTGGGTTCGTAGGGTTTGTTGTCGTACCAGAAAGTAGTCGGTTCATCCAACACGGTGGTGCCCGCCGTCAGTATATGCGTGCCGCCTTCGATCGCCGTATTCAGCGCCGCCGTGTATACAAACGGTTTGAAAATGGAGCCGGGCTGCCGCTTGGCCAGCACATGATTGAGCTGGCTGACGCCATAGTTTCGTCCACCGGCCAGCGCCCGGATCTCGCCCGTATGCGGATCGAGCGCGATCAGCGCGCACTGCGCCTCCGGCGGCTGTTGGCCCTTGAATCGCTTCTGCTTGCGGATGAGTTCATCCACTCCCTGCATCCCGGTGCGGATGGCCTCGGCGGCGGCCCGTTGCAGATTCAAATCCAGCGTGGTGTACACCCGGAATGAATTCGCCTGGAAATCGTCCTGCCATTTGCTGAGCAGGAAATCGTTCACCAGGTCGACGAAATACGGCGCTTCCAGCGATTGCGCGGAGCCTTTGGCTACCGTCAGGGGAGCCTCCCGCGCCACCGCATAATCGCGATCGCTGACGTAGCCGTTCTGCCGCATCAGCACCAGCACCGCGTTGCGCCGTTCCAGCAGATGGTCCGGATGGCGGAAGGGATCGAAATAGGCCGGCCATCGCGGCAGGCTGGCCAGTTCGGCGGCCTCCGGCAGCGTGATCTGCTTCAGGTCCTTGCCCAGGAACGCTTCCGCCGCTTCCCCGAACCCGTGTATGCGGAACGTCCCGCGCGAACCCAAGTAGATCTGGTTCGAATAGTCTTCGAAGATCTCTTCCTTCGTCAGCCGCTGTTCCAACTGGATCGTGATCAGGATTTCCGCCAGTTTGCGCGTCCAGCGTTTCTCTTTATCGAGGAAGAACTCGCGCGCCAACTGCATACTGAGCGTGGAGGCGCCCTGATCCTTCCGGCCCTCCCTCAGGTCCACATACGCGGCGCGCATCATGCCGATGGGATCGAAGCCCGCATGCTGGAAGAAGCGCTTGTCTTCCGCCGAAGTGACCGCATCGATCAGCACTTTGGGAATATCCGCGAATTTCACCAGTCGCCGCTTTTCGCGGTTGCGGTCCGAAAGATTAGTGATGAGCTGCGGTTCCAGGCGATATTCCGGCCGCGCGGTATTATCGCGCAGCGAAACGATCTGCGAGATACGGCCGCCGGCGAATTTGATGACCCCGGCCTCCTCGTCGTAGGAGTCCGGCCCGGGATAAATCTCCACCGCGTTGTCGCCCCGCCGTTGGAAATAGCCCGTGGCATTCGAATGCGATTCGGTATAACCCGCGCGCCCCAGTTCGTCGGCCATTTCGGCGGCGGTCAGGGTGTCGCCCACCGCCACCAGGCGCGGCGCTGCGAAGATCTTGGAAGTATTGGCGAACGGACCCGCGCGCAGCTTCTGGTCGATCAGTCTGGAATATTGCGTATAGAAGTGCGTTAGAACACCGGCGCAAACCAGGAAGGCCAGCGTCAGGCAGATGGCCAGAGTCTTGCCAACCGGATGGAGAAAAAACCGGACCAGGTAAGCTTCTTTGGGTACCCGGACTCTAACCCTTTTCTTCTGCTTGGCGTCGGATCTTTTCTCTGCCACTAACTACAATTCTCGCACAAGGCGACCTACCGGCTCCCAGCGCCCGGATAGAAGTGAAGATCCACCGTGTACATGGGCAGATCCACCCGCACCACATACCGCACGTCCAGCCGTACCGTCCCCGGAGCCCGTTGAATCTTGATGTTGGAAGCCGTCACCGGCAGTTCCAGATCCGTGGCCTTGGCCAGAACCCACGACCGCAAAACATCGTCGGAAGCCGCGGGAGCCGCAGGACGATGGGAAACATCCTCCACGAACCGCTGCAACTCTTGATCGTGCAGGTAAATCGGAATCAGCTTGATGCCCAGAACCACCAGCACCGCCAGCACGGCAAAGCCGGCGGCCTGGCGCAACCGGGTGCCGATCACGGCCGCTCGTCCACGTCACGCGCGGAAGCGCACAACTCGTCCCAAATCTCGCCGTGCGGATTCCACTCCGGATTCTCCAGGCCGGAGATCTGCAACTCCGCCAGCTTCAACGTGCCGTGCCCGTAAGGGCAAATGTACTCGATGCGCGGCCTGCCCAGCAGCAGCACGCCGCTCCACGACCCGGTTTCCACCGGCATGCGCAGGCGCCGCAAACATACCCGGCAGCGCAGTTTCTGATCCCAGATGCAAAGATACAGCAGCCCGCAACCCAGCAGAAACCAAAGGCCCGTCAGCATGGTGTACTGCAGATCGTAACCGAAACGCGGGGGTGCGTAGTTGAGGAATTGGGGCGGCGCCGGCCAGACATAATTCAGCCATCGCAACAGGCCGTACGTCACCGCCGCGGAGACACCCAGTTTTCCAACGAGATAACCCCAGTACCGCATAACCCCTTAGATGCCGGTGCGCATGGCCAAGTTCCGCAACCGCATATCAGCTTCGTAACAGGTTTCGCGCCAGGAACAGCACATTTGCCGGCCGTTCCGCCAGCCGCCGCATAAAGTATGGATACCACGCATGCCCGTAAGGCACGTAGAGCCGCAGCCTGTATCCTTCGTTAACCAGCCGCCGCTGGATGTCCCGCCGGATGCCGTAAAGCATCTGGAATTCGAACGTATCGCGCGAAATCTTGCGCGATTCCACGAACTGTTTGGTCTGCTCGATGATCTTCTCGTCGTGTGTCGCTATACCCGGATAAACGCCTTTCTCCAGCAGGAGGTTCATTAATTCCACGTAATTGCGGTCTACGTCGGATTTCTCCTTGAACGCCACCGCCGGCGGCTCCAGGTACGCCCCCTTGCACAACCGCACGCGTATCCCGCGCGCGCACAGCATCTCCACATCCTTGCGGCTGCGCAGTAGGTACGCCTGGATTACCGTACCGGTGGTCTTGTAGCGCGCGTGCAGATCGCAAACCAGTTCCAGGGTGCGGTCCGTATATTCGCTCGATTCCATATCCACGCGCACGAAATTCCCCATCTGGGCCGCCTGCGCTACCAGCGCCTCCACGTTGCCGCGGCATTTCTCGAGCGACAGATCCATTCCGAACTGCGTCAGCTTCAACGACACATTGCCATCGATCCCCAGCCTGCCGATCTCGCCCAGCGCCTTCTGATAAGCATCCCGCGAGGCCTCCGCTTCCTCCAGCGACGTAACGTTTTCGCCCAGATGGTCGAGCGTCACGCTGATTCCTTCGGCATTGATCCGTTGACATGTCTCCAGCGCCTCCGGCAGATTGTCGCCCGCCACGAACCGTGCCGACCACCGCCGGGCGAAGCTGGAAGTCTCCATCCATCGCCGCAGATGCTTCTGCCGCGAGAGGAACAGGAAGAATTTGCGCATGCTACTCCACCATAACCCCTGTCCCAGAGCCCCGTGGGGCAGACCATCGTTTTTTGTGGTCTGCCATCTAAATCGCGTCTTGCATTTAGGCGAACAAAAAGCGAAAATAGGGAAATGCCCGAACTGATAGGCATCGCCAAAATGGCCGCCCAAAGCGAGCTCCTGCAGGCCAAATCCGCCGTCGAATATTTCGAAATCGAAGCCCGCAGCATCCTCAACCGCACCAAGCCCAACATGCCCTTCCAATGGACCATCAACCCCTACCGCGGCTGCGAATTCGGCTGCCAATACTGCTACGCCCGCTACACCCACGAATTCATGGGTCTGGCCGACGGCCGCGAGTTCGAGTCGAAGATCTACGCCAAAGCCGGCACGCCCGAATTGCTGCGCCAGGAACTGCGCGGCATTCCCCGTTCCGGCCATATCGCCATCGGCACCGCCACCGATCCCTATCAGCCGGCCGAGCGCCGCTTCGGCCGCACCCGCGCCCTACTCGAAGTCTTCGCCGAGGAGAAAGGCTGGCATCTCTCCATTACCACCAAGTCGGACCTCGTGACTCGCGATCTCGACCTGCTGCGCGAAGTCGCCCGCCGCAACGTCCTCTCCATCAGCATCACCATCACGACCCTCAACCGCCGCCTGGCGCGCCAGCTCGAACCGCGCGCCCCACGCCCCGACCTGCGCCTCGCCGCGGTCCGCACGCTCGCCGCCGCCGGCCTGATCGTGGGCGTCTATCCCAACCCCGTCATGCCCATGATCACCGACGCCGAAGAAAGCCTAGACGCGCTCGCATCCGCAGCCGCGGGCGCCGGCGCGCAATACTTCGGAGGTGGTCCGCTGTTCCTCATGCCGGCGGCCCAGAAGGTCTTCTTCCCGTTCCTCGACCAGCGCTTTCCCAAGCTGGCCCGCCCCTATCGCCGGCTCTACGCCCACGGCGCGTATCTAGGCCCCGGCTACAAGGCGGAGCTGCGCGATCGCATCTCCCGCATACGCGACCGCCACGGCTTGCGCACCGCTCCCGTCGAGTACCGCCCCGAGCTGTGGGAAGGCGAAGAACAAGGCGACCTGTTTCCGCTACATTGAAGCTGGATGGACCTCGCCGAGTTCGATTACGCGCTGCCCGAAGAGTTGATCGCCCAAACGCCGCTGGCCGATCGCGCCGCCTCCCGCATGCTGGTGGTCGATCGCGCCCGCGAAACCTGGGAAGACCGTCAGTTCCGCGATCTGCCGTCTTATCTGCGCCCCGGCGATTGCCTGGTCTTGAACGATTCCCGTGTCTTCCCCGCGCGTCTGTTCGGCCATCGCCTAAAGAACCCGGAGCGTCGCGAGTATCACACAGGCGAAGTGGAAGTGCTGCTGCTCCGTCCCTTGGACGCCTCGGCGCGCGATTGGGAGGCGTTGGTGCATCCGGGCAAAAAGATGCGCGTGGGCGAACGTGTGCGTTTCAGCGACAATCTCGAAGCCGAAGTGATCGCCCGTCGCGACTTCGGCCAGCGCACCCTGCGCTTTGCCACCGATTGCGACGTCTACGAGGAATTCGAAAAGATCGGACACGTCCCGCTGCCGCCCTACATCAAGCGTCAGGACGAAGCTGCCGACCGCGAGCGCTACCAAACCGTCTTCGCCCGCGAGCGCGGATCGGCCGCCGCGCCCACCGCCGGCCTGCACTTCATGCCCGAAGTGCTGGACGCCTGCCGCGCCGCCGGAGCGGACACCGCCTTCGTCACGCTGCACGTGGGCCTCGGCACGTTCCAACCCATCCACGACGACCGCATCGAAGGCCATCGCCTGCACAGCGAGCACTATCAAATCACCGCCGAAAACGCCGCCCGCATGGCCGCCGCCCGCCGCCTGGTAGCCGTCGGCACCACCAGCGTGCGCACCCTCGAAAGCGCCGTGCTCGCAGGCGGCCTCTGCGAATCCACCGGCGAAACGGATCTCTTCATCTACCCCGGCTTCCACTTCCAAGCAGCCGGCGCCATGCTGACTAACTTCCACCTGCCCCGCACCAGCCTGCTGCTGATGGTCTGCGCCCTGGCCGGCAAAGACCTGGCCCTGGCCGCCTACCGGCACGCCGTAGAATCCCGCTACCGCTTCTACTCCTACGGCGACTGCATGCTGATCGTATAGAAACTACATGCAACTCCTGGCGCACTCCATAAAAAAATCCAGTTAGCCATTCGGGCGCCGTTTTGCGCATCTAGTTTTGGCGCTCGTATAGACGCCGCCAGAAAAGGAACGCAACACCATGAAACTGATCGCTGTAACTTTCCTCGCCACCTGGGCCGCCGTTTGCGCCCCGGCGCAAACCCTCCAAGTTTTTGACTCCGCTTCCGCCGGAACCGCTGCTTTCCCATCCGTGGCGGCGCTTACCACCTCCGGTCAATTCGTCACTGCCATCGAAAACAGCAACCTGGACCTCGAGGTCATTGCCTGGCAGAACAACACCGCCAGCCGCTCCATCTCACGGCTGGGCAGCCTCAGCGCCGGGAAACTGGGCGCCGGAAATGGTCCAAACGTGGCGGTCGCCGGAGTTTCGAATGACCGGTTCGTCGTAGCCTTGATCAACGCCAATGGGAATCTCGAACTCATCCTCTATGCGGTGAATCCGAACACTACCATCACGCGGCTGGACTCTGTCAGCGAATCACTTCCCATTAACGGCTTGGCGATCACCGCGCTCGACTCCCAACGCGTAGTCACCGTGGCCACCGATTCCGCCAGTGCTACCGTAACCACCTGGATCGTGAATTCCAATAACACCCTCTCGGCGCAAGCGATTCCCTGGGTTCTCTACAGTACCGGTTATTCCGTCGCGGTTGCCGCCATGAGCAGTTCCCAAATAGCCGTGGCACAGGATAACGGTGTAAACGCCGACGGTGCCCCGAACCAACTTTCCCTGTCGACGTTCTCCGTCGATTCCATGGGCGACTTGCTCGAACTGTCCGCCTATTTCCTGGACCAAAATGGTTATGTGTGTGGCAACGACGACGGCCCCTTCTGTGCGTTATCCATCGCTTCCTTGGGCGGAGGCAATTTGGCCGTAGACTCTCAGGATGACAGCGGGACCCCCACCGTCAGCCTCTGGAACATTAGCGCGTCGGGCCTCATCACCGCGGTCGCCTCGGGGCAGGAGGCAAACTCAGCATCGGCCGTGGCGGTCGTCAACATGCAAGGCATGGCTTTCACCATCGATGATTCCGACAACTATCTTGTTTCTCTCTGGGGCGGAACCCAAGGGATCAACTATGATGTCGTCACTACCGCCCTCCCCGGCGGATGCGTCGGATACTGCAATGTGGCCGCCGCCAGCCTGCCGGGCGGAGAAGTGGTCACCGCGACCATAACCGGCAACAACTTCGACCTGACCGTGTCCGTCTGGTTGCTCCTTTAGACCCCTGCCCGCGCGGCTGTTCTACGGTATGACGGCGGCATCCCCCGCCGTCACCCTCATTTCCCCGCGCCCTCGATCCACTTCAACTCCTCCCGCACTTTGATCTTCCCATGCCACGGATTCTTATCCAGCTCATGCCCCTCGCCCGGAAAAATCAGCAGCTTCACCGGCACGCCCTGCGTATGCAGCGCCCGCTCCAGCAAATACTGCTCGCCCACATACACCCGTACATCGTCCGCCCCCGACACAATATGCGTCGGCGTCTTCACCTTATTGATTTGCCAGATCGCCGCCTCGTCATTGTAATTCTTCATCATGTCCCACGGCAGCCCACCCAGAAAGTAACTATCGTCGTAAGTGGTGTCGTCGTTACCCCAATTGGCGACATGCTCCACCGCCCCCGCTCCGGTCACCGCCGCCTTAAATCGGTTAGTCTGGGTAATCAGCCAGTTAGTCATGTAACCGCCATAGCTGTAACCACCTATGGTCAAGTTATCCGGCTCCGCGATGCCATCCTTCACCAGCGCATCCACGCCCTCCAATATGTCCTTGCCCGGCTTCGACACGATGTTCGGAATAATCCCCAACGCGAACTGATCGCCATAGCCAAACGACCCGCGATAGTTCGGCTCGAACACCAGCCAACCTTGCGTCGCCGCCAGCGATCCCCACTGATACCAGTCCGCCTCGAAATGATTGCCGTCCGCGTCGCCCGGCCCGCCGTGAATCAGCGTCAGCATGCGCAGATTCTTCTCGCCCATCTTCCCCGGCGGATAGATCAGCATACCCTCCACCGTGACGCCATCGTCCGCGGTCCAGCGGTAGGGCCGCCCTTCCGGCAGCGCGCGCCCTGCCAGCAGCCGGTTGAACGACGTAATCGGCCGCGCATCCGCGACGCCTTCTCCGGCATAAACCTCGGGCGGCTCCGTCAGCGTCGAGTGCACGAACGCCACCCGCGCCCCGCGCGCCGCCACCGAAATATGTTCATAGGTGCCCGTCACGCCCGGCTGCATCACGAACAGATGCAGATCTTCGCGATACACATTTACCTCGGTGCCCATGCGCCCGGTGAGCAGCAGTCCGCCGTCCTGGGTGACCGCGTAACCCGTCACTGCGCCGGGAAATTTAGCCCAACGCGTCAGCCGCGCGCTGGGCTTCACCGCGTCCACCCAATACACCCGCGACTGCCCATCCTGATACGGCCCTTCCACCGCCCCGTTAGCAAACGAAAAGAAGATGTGCCGCCCATCCGGTGTCCAATGCAAACTGTCGATCACCGCCGGCCGCTGCACCAGCTTTCGCACCTCCCCGCCTTCCGCACTTACTAAGTAGATGCCGTAAGCCGCCATATCTTCCTGCCGCTCCGAGATGGAATCCGTCACGATGGCCAGCGTCTTGCCATCGGGTGACGCTTCCATTTGTTTCACCCGCAGCGCCATCGCGCACACCGGCCTCACCGTGCTGCCTGCCAGATCCGCGCGCGCAATGGCGTCCCCGCGCTCCGCTTCCCGGTATTCAATGACGTCTTTCCAGTCTTTCTTGTATGCTTCCTGCTGATCTTTCATCCAAGGCGCGCGCGTGGCGAAATAGATGTGCTGCGAATCGGCCGCCCACGCAAAAGCGTGCACCTTCTCCTCGCCGCTGGTGACCGCGAACGCATCGCCGCCGCCGGCCGCGATAGCCCACACCTGATCCGCGTCTTCCTCGCCGCCTTTGCGGTCCGATAGAAACGCGATCCAGCGCCCGTCCGGCGACCATTCGGGCGACCGGTCATGCCCCGCGCGCGTCAGTTGCACCAGCGACCCGCCGTCGTCGTCGCGGTACAGCCACAAATCGTTCCGGAAACGATTGCCTTCCCAATCCGCGCGCGCCGTCTCGATGGCCACCGCATGCCCGTCCGGCGAGACGCGCACGGTGCGAATCTCCACCGCGTCGAAGAATTCGTCCAGCGTCATCAGCGGCTTGGAGGTCTGGGCCGCGGCCGCCACGGCCCAAAACAAGACTGCGAATCGAAACATGGCACCGCATCATAACACGCAAGACCGTGGGGCAGATGATCGTTTTCTGTCGTGTGCCATCATCATTGCAAAGGCATGCGGTGCAAGACACTATCCTCCTCGTCATCCCAAGCGGCCGGGTCCGGCGCATACAACACGATGAACTTCTGTAGCTCGCTGGTGGGCGCCGTCAGCACCATCTGCTGTCCCTCCCCTGCCGTGGATTGCGGCGCATGGCCGGTTTGCACCATGTTTTTCAGCCAGGCGTCGTTGATCGCGGCAACGTACAACTCGTCGCCCTGTATGCGTACCTTGGCAAACATGTGCCCCGCCACGCCCACCTCCGGGTCGGACTTGGAAGCCACGTCCACAAACTCGAACCCTTGCAGGCGCACGAGGTGGACATTGTACGTTGACACATCGGTCGAATTGGCGGCAGGCGTCGCTATGACATCGTAACCGTCGCCCGACTTTTGCACCCGAAAAATCGCCCCCTCGTCCGATACCCAGGCGCCCTCGATAGCCGGGTCGGAAACCAGGTCCGGGGTAGTGTAGAGCGGGTGGATCGCCACCGTGGGCGCGCAACCCGTCAGCCCCGCCGCGCTCGCCGCCAAAGCCAGCCATAGTGTGAATCGCATGTTAAAAACTCCTTTCACTATGGGATAGCGACATCCACGCGCCGAAATTGCACCGCTTTTATCCCAGCCGGGCCAGCCGCTTCAGCGCCATCTTGAGAGGCGCATACCGGGCTGCGGCGGCCATCAGCAGCAGACCCGTAAGCAGCAGCCCGATCGGCCACCAGGCCCGGCCCTTGAAGAAATCCTGCTGCAGCCGCACCAACCCGATCGCCAGGAACAGCATCCCGCTGGCGAAAAAGTTCTTCATCTGCTTCGGAATGCTGCCCAGCACGAAGACGCACGCCACCATCGGCAGCAGCACCTCGAACAGGCGGGCTTCCAGGCGCATGCCTGCGTTCGCCGGCGCTTTCTCCCAGCGGTCCGATGCTTCCAAACCCAGCAGCAATAGCGAAGTCATCACGTGTCCGGGTATCACGAAGCGGAAGGACTTAGCCACCGTGCGCATCTGCGGCGACGACACCCGCTCGCAGGCGATCTGCAGCGCGAAGTAGATTCCCGCGTTGATGATGAAGAGATATTCAACCTGGCCGCGGGTCCACGGCGCCACCGCCTTCAGCCAATTCGCGTAAGGTTCGTGATACGTCGCCACACCGGTCAGCGCCGCCAGTGTGAAAGCCACCGCGATGGGGTAGAAGTAGCGCGAATCGTTCAGCAGGCGCAGACGTTCCAGCGCCAGCGCCGCGGCGAAGAACAGGGCCGCGCAGGGGAGCAGGTAGAAGTACGGCCTGCCGGGGTCGTTGTCGATCCAGTCCAGCATGCCCAATCGCAGCAAGCTGGCCAAACACCAGAGCGCCGCCATCATGGCGAACACCAGCGAGAACACCGACGCGCGCGTGAAACGGCGCAGCCAGTAATAAGCCGGCAGCGAGAGCAGAATCGACCACCAGAGCTGCGCGTTGGTGGTCAGCTTGAAGCTGTCGAACTTCGAGAAAAGTTCCAGATCCTTCCGGCCGCGCGTGAATCCGCCGCAGATGCCATATTCCCCCATCGCGACCAGCCAGGCGATGGGCAGCAGCAGGCAGAAGGCTAGCAGAAATGCTACCGCAATACGCCGCTGGTCCAGCTTCCACGAGTGTATGCCGATCCAAGCCGTGGGCACGGCGGCGGCGCACGCCACCAGCACGGCCGGCGTTCCGCTCAACCCCGCGTAGCGGAACAACACGATCAATCCCGCCCCCACCACCAGAATCCAGGCGCCCAGATACAGGATCACCTGCGGCAGTGACAGCCGCCGCACTTCCATGATCCAGGCGTCCTCCCGCTCCACCAGCCGGTCGTAGTTCTTGCGGAAGGAGTCATATTCGGAATCCGAGAGGATGCGGTCCTGTTTCCAACCGTCCAGTTCGCGCAGGTGTTGGGCGATCTTGCCGGTCATCAGGCGGGCGTACGCGGCCGGCGCGGCCAGCACCGCGTCCCCCGCCAGAAAACGCTCCAGGTCGGCCGCCATTTCATACGCCGAGTTGTAGCGGCCGGCGGGAGACTTTTCCAGCGCCTTCATGCAGACGTTCTGTAAGTCGCCGGGGATCTCCGCGTTCAGGCGTCGCGGAAGCACGGGATCGCGCTCGCAAATGGATTCGATCTGATCGCCCAGGTTCTCGGCGTGAAACGGCAAGGCGCCCGTCAGCAGTTCATAGCAGATGACCCCCAATGAGAAGACGTCGCTGCGCGCATCCAGCGGCGCGTCCGCGCGCGCCTGTTCCGGAGAGAAATAATCCGGCGTGCCCATGACCTCGCCGTGCAGGGTGAGGCGCGCTTCGTTCCCGGAAAGGTGCAAAGCCAGCCCGAAGTCGAGCAGCTTCGGCTCCAGGTCGGGACCCACCAATATGTTGCCCGGCTTCAGGTCGCGGTGGATCACCTGGCGCTCGTTCAGAAAGCCCACGGCTAACGCCACCTTGCGCATCAGTTCCACTTTCTGCCGTAGCGTGAGTTGTTGCGCGGCGGTTGTGAGCGCGGCGCCTTCCACGTACTCCATGACGAAATGGGGCGGCTCGCCATCCGGGCCGAGCGAGTAGATCCGCGCGATGTTGGGGTGGGTCACTTGCGCCATGGCGCGCGCTTCGTGCATGAAGCGTGCCCGCAGCACCGGATGATCGGCGTATCGTGCGTTCAACGTCTTGATCGCCACTTTGCGGCCCAAACGCTCGTCCATGGCCAGAAATACGCGGCCCATCCCGCCCGAGCCGATTTCGCCGAGGATCTGGTAGCCGGAGAGTTTCGCGGGAAGGGAAGGCGGCGGATCGCATGGGCCGACCGCCCGGTCGATCTCGGCGAGGGTTTCGAGCTGCGGCCGCAGTTCGTCGGCGATCTCGGGATGTTCGCGGCAGAAGCCTTCGATGCCTGGGGCCTCGTGGCGCGCCTGGCGATCCAGGAAATCGGCCAGCGCCTGCGCCAGCAGCTCTTCTTTTCCGGACGCCGAAGGCATCACATCTCTCCCGCCGGCGCGCGCAGCCGCTTCAGCGCCCGGTGCAGCAAAAGCGCCGCGTTCTCGCGCGTTTTGCCCATGCGCGCAGCCATCTCGGCCGTGGACAGCCCTTCGATCTTAGCCAACAGGATCGCTTCCCGGTAGTCCGCCGGCAGCGCGTCCAACCGCTCGAATAGCGCTTGCACGGCTTCTTTTTCGGAAAGCAAAAGCGTCGGCGTCTTCAGGTCCAGCGGATCGGGGCCTTCCGGGTTGCTGGCCGAGCGGAAGCGCACCACACCGTCCGCATGCCGTTTCTGGCGCCCCTGGAATCGCGCGGCATCCTGCACCACGTGGCCCGCGATGGACGCCAGCCAGTTCCAGAAGCTGCCCGGTGCTGCATAGTCAAAGCCTTGCAAATCGCGGAAAGCTTGAAGGAAAGTCTCCTGCAGCAGGTCGTCAACTTCCACCGTGCGCAATAACTCCGGCCCCGCTTTATAACGCAGCAGGGCGGCCAGTCGGCGGCGATACTTGGCAAACAGCGCCTCGAAAGCGCCGGGGTCTCCGCTTTTCGCTTTCTCCACAGCGCCGAAGCTGCTGGTGGGCGTCATTTTGGCTCACTCCAGTATAGACTGGAGAGACTTGGATGAACGGCCCGGCGTCCCACTGACCGTTAACCTTGAATTGGAACGTCATGAACACCAAACACACTCAGGCCGCCGAGAAGGAACTCATGCGGCTGCGCCAGATCCAGGCGTTGGGCTCCGCGGCCGGCGCGTGGAAGGATAAGGACCATCCCGAACTCGCCCGCGGATCGCCCAGTGGGTGGACAAACTGCGCCGCCAGGACCAGAAGCGCTTTCAAAAGATCGCGTCCCGCTAAACGGCCGTCTTTCTGCTTGATACCCGCTCCCCAAAGTTTGAATCCGTGCCGTGGGTCTGCCAGAGGTCGAAGGCGTCGAGTTTGTGCTTGTCGCCGGCCGGTGGTCGGCGTTCACCGCTCATGCAAATAAATAAGTCTTCGAACATCATGACCACACCGGCGTCCATAGCCCCAATCCGGCCAACCACTTGCTACCCTCGTCTCGGGCCATCCCACGCACGGCCGCCCGCCTGCTATTTGAAAACCGAACCTGAAAACCAAGGTCCAGCGGAACGAAGCCATTTTTTTGCGGGTATTGCCAGTCGCAAATGGGGGTGGCGACCTCAAACGAAAACGATCAAAACATGCACAAAAACGCACAAAAACGCACAAGAGCGCACAACGGGAAATCCTGGCGCGACGCGCCAGCATCCTTGTAACAGATACATACTACATGTATTTACCGAAAATTGGTTTCGTTCCTCCAAAATCGCCCCGCAACCGCCCCGACGCCCCCGCGGAACACCAGCTAAAATAGTCCAGTGGCCGATTCCCCACCCAATCCCGTCCTCCCCTTCGAAGCCTGCCTCGAAGAACTCGAAAAGGTCGTCAAGGAACTCGAAGCCGGCGACCTGCCCCTCGAGCGTTCCCTGGAGCTCTTCGAAAAAGGCATGAGCCTCAGCGATACCTGCCGCAAACAGCTCGAAGAAGCCGAAACCCGCGTCGAGATGCTCATCCGCAAAGAAGGCAAACTCCAGCCCGAACCCTTTCGCCCCGAGAAATAATGTATCTCGGCGAAATGTAAAATTAGTTCATGGCTGCGAATCCCGGGTTCGACCGCCTCTCTGTGGAGCCTGGAAAATGCGGTGGCAAGCCCTGTATCCGCGGCATGCGCATCACCGTGCCGCGCGTTCTCGAGATTCTGGCCACTCATCCCGACCGTGCCGAAGTCTTCCGCCAGTACCCATTCCTTGAAGAGGAAGACCTGCAACAGTCGCTTCGCTATACGGCAGCCTCTGTGGATGACGAGATCCATCATCTGCACCCGGCCGCATGAAGCGCATTGTCCTCGATCAGGGCCTCGCGCCCCGCGCCGCCGCAATATTTCGTGCCCAGGGCTGGGACGCGATTCACGTAAGTGAAGCAGGTCTGGACCGCGCTGACGACCTGGAAATCCGGATGTAGCGTCCATCCGTATCCGCCGCTTGCCATGGCGTAATTCGGTCACCAACCACCCACTCCCCTAACTCCATCCCCACCAACACCGGCCAGTCCCCTCCCCGCAAAATCCGCACACCCGCATGCTACCGTGTGCTTCCGGGGCATTCCACCACGCCGGCCAAAGGCGGCTAAACTTAAAGTCTCCGATAAATAATGCACCTTCGCGACTACCTCGCCCAGCAGCAACACCTGGTCGATACCCATCTCGACCGCCTGGTCCCGCCCGAATCTCAGCCCCCCGCCACCATCCATCGCGCCATGCGCTACAGCCTCTTCGCCGGCGGCAAACGCATTCGCCCCATCCTCTGCCTGGAAGCCGCCGCCACCGTAGCCGGCGCGTCCGACGGAGCCCTCACCCCCGCCTGCTCTCTCGAATTCATCCACACCTATTCCCTCATCCACGACGACCTGCCCGCCCTCGATAACGACGATTACCGCCGCGGCAAGCTCACCTGCCACAAAGTCTTCGGCGACGCCATGGCTATCCTGGCCGGCGATTCGCTCCTTACCCTTGCCTTTGAAGTCCTCGCCGCCATGGACACCGTAACCCCCGACCGCAACTCCCGCATGATCGCCGAGCTCGCCACCGCCGCCGGCACCGTCGGCGGCATGATCGCCGGCCAGGTCGCCGACCTCGAAGGCGAAGGCCAGCCGCCCACCGCGCCCCTGCTCGAATCCATACACCGCGCCAAAACCGGCGCTCTCCTCCGCGCCAGCCTACGCCTCGGCGCCATCTGCGCGGGCGCCGGCGAAGCCCAATACGAAGCCCTCTCCCGCTACGGCGAGCACATCGGCCTGGCCTTTCAAATCGTCGACGACATTCTCGACGTCGAAGAGTCTTCCGAAGCCCTCGGCAAGACCGCCGGCAAGGACGCCCAGCAGCACAAGATCACCTTCCCCGCCGTCTATGGCGTCGCCGAATCGCACCGCATGGCGGAAGTCGAGTGTCAACGTGCCCATGAAACCCTCGCGGACTTCGGCGACCGTGCCGCGCGCCTGCACGAACTGGCCGACCTGATCGTCCATCGCAAATCATGAAGCCGCGCCTGGACCGTCTCCTGGTCGAACGCGGCCTCGCCCCCACCCGCGAAAAAGCCCAGGCGTTGATCATGGCCGGGGAGGTCCTCATCGACGGCCACAAAGCCCAAAAGTCCGGCCAGCCCGTCGATCCCGAAAGCCGCATCGAAGTGCTCGCCCAGCCGCCCTTCGTCAGCCGCGGCGGACTCAAGCTCGACGCCGCCCTCGCCCAATTCGCCATTGCCGTAGCCGGCCGCGTCTGCCTCGATATCGGCGCATCCACCGGCGGCTTCACCGATTGCCTCCTGCAGCGCGGCGCCGCGCGCGTGTACGCCGTGGACGTAGGCTTCGGCCAGCTCGATTGGAAGATCCGCAACGATTCCCGCGTCATCGTGCACGAGAAGCTCAACGCTCGTTATCTCCGCCCCGAGGATCTGGGCGAAAGCATCGACCTCGCCGTCTGCGACGTCAGCTTCATTTCCGTGACCCTGATACTGCCCGCCGTGAAAGCCGTGTTACAACCGGCCGGCGAAATGGTTATACTTGTCAAGCCCCAGTTTGAAGTCGGCAAAGGGCAAGTGGGCAAGGGTGGAATTGTGCGCGATACGGAGTTGCAGCAAGCCGCCTGCCGCCGCGTGGAGGATGCGGCGCGGCAGTTGGGATTCGAAACGTCACTCATGGAAAGCCCCATCTTAGGCGCGGAAGGGAACCGGGAGTTCCTCCTGCATGCCCACCATTGAGACTGTCGGCGTTATCTCCAAGCCCGCCGTCCCCGCCGCCATCGAAGTTGTGCCCAAACTGCTGGCCTGGCTCGAAAGCCACGGCATGCGCGTGCGCTACGACGAAGGCACCGGCTTTTACGCCGCGCGTGACGGCGGCCTTCCACGCGACGCGGTTCCGGAAGGCTGCGACCTGGTGATTGTGCTCGGCGGCGACGGCACCCTGCTCTCCGCCGCGCGCGCCATCGGCAGCCGCGAGATCCCGCTCTTCGCCGTTAACCTCGGCAGCCTCGGCTTTCTCACCGCCATCACCATCGACGAGTTGTATCCCGAACTGGAGCGCGCCCTGCGCGGCGAGCATCGCATCGGCCGCCGCAAGCTGCTGCATGCCGAGGTGCAGCGCCGCGGCGCCATCGTGTCGCGCTACGAAGCGCTCAACGATGTGGTCCTCACCAAGGCATCCATCGCGCGCATGATCGATCTGGATGCCTTCATCGATCACCAGTTCATGTGCGCCTACAAAGCCGACGGCCTGATCGTCTCCACGCCCACGGGATCTACCGCCTACTCGCTGTCGGCGGGCGGCCCGATCATCTTTCCCACCGTGCCCACCATCTGTCTCACGCCCATCTGCCCGCACATGCTCACCAACCGGCCCGTGCTGGTTTCCGAACACAGCGTGGTCAAAATCCGCTGTTGCGGCGAGGACGACTCCGTCTTCCTCACCATCGACGGCCAGATCGGCGAGCCGCTCAAAAAGGACGATTTCGTGGTGTGCTGCAGTTCCAACTTCGCGCTCAACCTGATTCGCCCGCCGCGCATGATGTTCTTCGATGTGCTGCGCCAAAAACTCAAGTGGGGCGAGCGTTGAAGCGCCCGTCCCTCACCGCCTGGATCTTCATCGGCATGGCCGCGGGCGTGGCCCTCGGCGCGTTTGCGCCGGGCGTTGCCCGCCAGCTCGGACCGGTCAGCAACATCTTTCTGCGCCTCATCCGCTCCATCATCGCGCCGCTGATCTTCGGCACGCTGGTGGCCGGGATCGCCGGCGCCGGCGATTTGAAACGCATGGGCCGCATCGGCCTGAAGGCGGTGGTCTACTTCGAAATCGTCACTACCTTCGCGCTGTTCCTGGGTCTCGCGGCCGTCAACCTGGTGCGTCCCGGCGCGGGCATGAAGCTGGAGCAGACCGCCGCCGACGCCGCGCTGCCAAAGGACCGGCCCACCGCCGGGCAGATGATCGAGCATGTGTTCCCGGCCAGCATCATCGACGCCATGGCGCGCGGCGATGTGCTCGAAATCGTAGTCTTCGCGTTCCTGTTCGGTGCCGCCTGCGCGTCTGTCGGCGTAAAGGCCCAGCCGGTGGTGGCCTTCTGCGAATCGCTGGCCGAGGTCATGTTCCGCTACACGCGCTACGTCATGTATCTCGCGCCGTTCGGCGTCGGAGCGGCCCTCGCCGTCACCGTCGGCAGCAAGGGCTTCGCCGTCCTGCTCGGGCTGGGCAAACTGGTCCTCACCATGTACGCCGCCCAGACGCTGTTCGTGGTGCTGGTGCTCGGCGGAGTCATGCTGCTGTTCGGTATCCCCGTGCGCGCTTTCTATCGCGCGGCGCGCGAGCCGTTCCTCATCGCCTTCTCCACGGCCTCCAGCGAAGCCGCCCTGCCGCTGGCGCTCGAAAACATGGAGACCTTCGGCGTCCCCAAACATATCGTGGCCTTCGTGATTCCGGCCGGCTACAGCCTGAATATGGATGGCGGCACGCTGTATCTGTCGCTGGCGTCCGTCTTCATCGCACAGGCCGCCGGCATCCACCTGACACTCGCCCAGCAGCTCCTGATGATGCTGACCCTCATGCTCACCAGCAAGGGTATCGCCGGCGTGCCGCGCGGCTCCCTGGTGGTCCTGGCCGGCGCCATCGCCACCTTCCACCTGCCCATGGAAGGAATAGCCGTATTGCTCGGCGTCGATGCGCTCTTGGATATGGCCCGCACCTCGGTGAATGTGGTGGGCAACTGCCTGGCCAGCGCCGTAGTAGCCCGCTGGGAGGGCGCCAAGCTATACTGTTCCGAGTGAACCGAGAATATCATAAGTGGTACAGCCCTCATCTGCAGCGCGACATGGAGTTGATTGTCTATGGCCATGCCGGCATGCCTCTCGTCGTCTTCCCGACCTCCATGGGCCGCTTCTACGACTACGAAGACCGCGGCATGATCGGCGCCATCGGCTACCAATACGATGCCGGACGCCTGCAGGCCTTCTGCCTCGACAGCGTCGATTCCGAAAGCTGGTACAACAAGCGTGTCCCGCCCCGCGCGCGCGCCCTGCGGCACATGCAGTATGAGAGTTACGTGCTGCATGAAGCCCTGCCGTTCATCCATTCGCTGAATCCCGCGACGCGTTGCGCGGTCACCGGCTGCAGCTTCGGCGGCTATCATTGCGTCAACTTCGCCCTGCGCCATCCCGAAGTGGTGGGGCCGTGTGTCAGCATGGGCGGCGCTTTCGACATCCACCAGTTTTTGAACGGCTATTACGACGACAACTGCTACTTCAACTGCCCGCCGGATTTTCTGCCCAATCTGCATGATGAACGCTACCTGGCCGAATACCGCAATGGCGCCCGCATGGTGCTGGCCACCGGTGAAACCGACATTTGCCTGAGCGAGAATCTGCGCCTCGCGGGCATCATGGACCACAAACGGATCCCGCACTGGCTCGACGTCTGGGGCGACGGCACCGGTCATGACTGGCAATGGTGGCAGCGCATGGCCGTCAAGTTCTTCGGATGACGGTAGACTGGTATTTGCATGCCCGATTCCCCGGCGATCGCCGTGCGCGGCCTGTGCAAAGTCTATGGCGATAAGGCCGCGGTCGACGGCCTCGACCTGACCGTTCCGCGCGGCTGCTTCTTCGGGTTCCTGGGACCCAACGGCGCAGGCAAATCCACGACCATCCGTATGCTCACCGGCCTGATCCCGCCCACCTCGGGCGAGATCGAACTGCTCGGCATGGCGCTTTCGGAGCACGAACTGGAAATCAAGCGGCGCATCGGACTGGTGCCCGACGAATCCCTGCTGTTCGATCGACTCACCGGCGTCGAGTTTCTCGAATTCGTGGGGCGCATGTACGGCCTCGCCCGAGCGGTGGCCCTGGAACGCGCGCGGTCGCTGCTGGATCTGTTCGAGCTCGGCGAGACGCGCAAGCTGATCGCCGAGTATTCCAAAGGCATGCGCAAGCGCGTCGCCATGGCCGCCTCGTTGATCCACCATCCGGATCTCTTCCTGATGGACGAACCCTTCGAAGGCGTGGACGCCGTCGGCGCGCGGCTGATGAAAGACATCCTGCTCGACCAGGTGCATCGCGGCGCCACCATCTTCCTCACCTCGCACGTGCTGGAAGTGGTGGAACGCCTGTGCGACCGGGTGGCCATCATCGACGACGGGCGCATCGTGCGCGAAGGCTCCATGGACGAATTGCGCTCCGGAACGGAATCGTTGGAAGATGTTTTCGTGCGCCTGGTCGGCACGGGACGCGAATTCCAGGAGCTGGAGTGGCTCAAATGATCCGTGCCATCCTGCGCGCGCAATGGCTCAGCATGCGTTTTGCGCGCCTGGGCGCCGGACGCCGTAGCGTCGCGATTACCATCGTCCTCGCCGTGGTGTGGTACGGCTTTTGGAGCTTTCTGGCGGTGATCGCGGAAGTCTTCGCCGCCGCCGCAACGCGCGATCAGTTGGAAACCTGGCTGCCCGTCGGTCTTCTGGGCGTGTTCGCCTACTGGCAGTTGATGCCGATGGCCTCGGCCAGCATGGGGGCTTCGCTGGATTTGCGCAAGTTGCTGCTCTACCCCGTGCCGCGCGGTTCCCTGTTCCTGGTGGAAGTCATGCTGCGCCTCACCACCTGCGCGGAGCTGCTGCTGGTTCTGTCCGGCATAGCCACTGGTCTGCTGCGCAGTCCGGCGCTGGGCGGCTGGCGACTGCTGGCGCGCGTGCCGTTCGCCATGCTGCTCTTTGCGGCCTTCAATCTGTTGTTGGCGGCCGGCCTGCGAAACCTGATCGAGCGCCTGATGAGCCGCCGCGGCATGCGCGAGGTGGTCGGACTGGCCGTGATGCTGCTGGCGCTCCTGCCGCGCCTGCTGCTCGTGACTGGAGCGCGCCTGCATCGCCTGGAGCCGCTGCTGCCCGCTGCCCGGACTTCGTTATGGCCGTGGGCGGCGGCCTCGCGCGTCATGCTGGCATCTCCCGGAGGAGCCGTGACGCTGGCGGCATGGACCGTGGCAGCCTTTCTGTTCGGCCGCTGGCAATTTATGCGCAGCCTCAGGTTCGATTTGCAGGCAGCCCAGGCCGCCCCCACTGCCGCCAAGGATCAAGCCTGGACCGGCCGGCTCTATCGCCTGCCCTCCCTGTTTCTGCCCGATCCCCTGGCTGCCATGGTCGAAAAAGAACTGCGGTCGCTGGCCCGCACGCCGCGCTTCCGCATGGTCTTCATTATGGGGCTTTCCTTCGGCGCCATCATCTTTCCTACGGCGCTGCGGGGCGGCGCGCGCTTCGGCGCCTCCAGCTACTTTCTCCCGCTGATATGCCTCTACGCCCTGACGCTGCTGGGCCAAGTCACCTACTGGAATGCGTTCGGTTTCGATGCCTCGGCCGCGCAGCTCTATTTCCTGGCGCCGGTTTCCATCCGGCGTTCCCTGGCGGGCAAGAATATCGCCGCGGCCATCTTCATCTTCCTGGAAATCGCCGCGGTTTCGCTGGCTTGTTCCCTGATCCGCGGGGGCATTTCAGCGGCCAAGATCTGCGAAGCGTTTCTGGTCACTGGGGTTGCCGCCCTGTATCTGCTGGGCATCGGCAACCTGGGATCCATAAACTATCCGCGGGCGATGAACGCCCAAAGGGTATCGGCCGGCGGCGCTCGCGGGCGCACACAGGGCCTGATCTTCATCTTCTACCCTGCCGCCCTGCTGCCGATTGTTCTGGCCTATCTGGCGCGCTACGCTTTCGACAGCCAGACCGTCTTCCTGGTGTCGTTGGCGGGAGCGGCGGGCCTGGGCGCGACGGTTTATTATTTGGCTACTGAATCGGCGGTCTCCGCCGCCCGCATCCGCCGGGAAATTATCATGGCCGAGCTGTCCCGTGGCGACGGTCCCCTGGTTGCGGAGTGAGGCGGACAGCGTTCCGCCGGCTTGTCGAGAGCCGGCTGAACGTTACACCTGGAGGGTAAACTGCGCCGGGCGTAAGGTGCGGTTGCGGCTTAAGGCATTCCCACATCCTCACAAAACCGCACCGCCCGGAGTCTTCTGTTACAATACTTACCAACAAGCGTGACGAGAGGGAAATTGATATTTTCTATCCCTCCCATTCATGTTTTATTTGGCGCTGGCGGCGGCGCACGATGGACTTCGACCAATTACACACGTTCCTCGAAATCGTCCGGCTGAAGAGCTTTTCGAAAGCCGCCCAGACGTGTTACCGCACACAGCCGGCCATCAGCGCGCAGGTCCGCCAGCTCGAACAGGAATTGAACACCGCTCTGTTCGAGCGCTTCGGCAGCCGTATCTCGCTGACCACCGCGGGCAAAATCTTCGCCGATTACGCGGCGCGCATGTTGGAGCTCCGGCGGCAGGCCCAGGACAACATCAACGAGTTGGAGCGCAACCCGCGCGGAGAACTCGTGATCGCTGCCAACGAAGCCACCTGCATCTATGTGTTGCCGCGGGTTTTTTCCGAGTACAAGAACATGTTTCCGGCCGTGCAGCTTCAAGTGGACCGCTCCTATGGCTCGCGCGTGATGGAGGCGGTGCTCGAGAACATCGCCGATTTCGGCCTGACACAGTTGCCTGTGGAGGAGAAGCGGCTGCAGGTGGTCCACATCCACAAGGATGAAATCCGGCTGATCGCGCCCGCGCGGCATCCGCTGGCCGAGCGCAAGACCGTGTATGCCACGGATGTGGTGGCGTACCCGTTGTTGCTGCCGAAATCGGGGACTACGCGCGCGCGGCTGAATGCCTGGCTGGAACTGGTGGAAGACGATCTGCGCGTCTCCATGGAGCTGGATTCGACCGAAATGATGAAGCGCTTCGTGATGGCCGGCCTGGGCATATCGTTTCTGGCGGCTTCCAACTGCCACGAGGAGATAGCCGCCGGAAAGCTGCGCGCGATTCCACTGGCCCCGGAGCCGATGGTGCGCCGCCTGGGGCTGATCTATCGCAAAGACAAGGCTCTATCCAAGGCCGCGCTGGGCTTCATTCAGGTGGTGCTGGACAATCTGGGCGACCAGCAGGCCGACCGCGAAAAACGCCCCAAAGTCATGGTGGGATGATCGGATGATGAAGTGCGGCGGCTGCGGAAAACGTTTCGACGCGACGAGCGATACCACCTGCCCGTTTTGCGGCACCCCGCGGCTGGTGCGGTCGCGCTCGGGCGTGATGAAGAGCGCCACCATCCTGATTTCGGCGGGCGGGACCGAGGCGGTTTACCGGTCGGTTAAGCAAGTGCCCGAGCCGTTGCGGCGCAAGCTGTTGAAGTCGACCAACGGGCTGAATTCGGCCACCATACTGATTGCGGACCGGCGCGGCCGCGCAGAGATCGCCCGCGCCATTCAAAACCTGCCATCCAGCCTGCAGCGCCGTTTCCTGAAGCCGTTTCGTGAAACACCGCAAACTCCGCTTGCCTGGCTCGACCGGCCGCCGGTGAAGGCCGCCCTCGCCTGGCTGTTAGGCGCGGGCAGCGTGCTGCTGATCTGGTTCGTCTTTACGCATAAGTGGTCGTGAGTTTCTCGAGAACGGCGCGGAAGAGTCTCTCACAATTCGGAGCAGCGTGGCGCACCTTGGCAGGGGCGATTAGTTCGAGCAGTTTCGGCGCGTGTTTCGTTTTGTGATATCGCCCTTTTGTGGTGTCCTTGGTCGCGGCATTCAGGCCGGCGATCAGATCTTGCTTGTGGATCTCTTCGACCCGCGGATTCGGTCTCAGTGCCTCTTTTCGAAAGCCCAGCTTATAGTAGCTCGCGAGGGCATCCTGGTCCGCGTGGAACTAAGCCTCCATCATTTCTACCATCCAGAACGTTGAATCGGTCTGATCATTCGGGTTGAGAGGCCCCTCGCTGTCGCGGAGCAGGATATTCCACGCCGTCGGATGCTTTCTCCCGGCAATGGAGAAATCGCGGTCAGGTTTGCCACCAGTCGCGATTAGCTGGACCCGGCAGCGCTTCGCCCTCCCGGCGTCGATGATTTCTTTGAAGAACTCCGCAAACCCAGGTTTGAGGCTATTGTCGCCTTCGAAGTAGATCCTGATCTCATCGGGCATCTACCACCGGCCTCCACCGATCTCGCCTTTGCGCCAAAGTTCGCCGAGAGTATAGTGCTCCAGCCACTCGTCCAGTTGTTCTCGCGAGAGCCTTTTGAACTGCGTGCCGCCATCGAAGTCCCGTTCGCAGACCAGCACCGATTCGGGATGATCGGTAAGCGCATCAACCAGCGCTTCGGAGTGCGTGGTAATGATCACCTGGGTATGTTCTGACGCCTCCACCAACACTTCGGCTACCAGACGCAGCGCGTCCGGATGCAGCCCCAATTCCGGCTCTTCGATGCAGATCAGCGGGGCTGGCTTGGGGTGCAACAGCACGGCAAGGAGGCAGAGGAACTTCAGTGTCCCGTCCGACATCCGTATGCCTGATAACATTTCCGATAGGCCCGCTTCGCGCAGAAAAGGCCGCGCCAATCCCTCGCCGACGTCTACCTTCACGTCTTCGAAGCGGTCGCAAAAGCGTCTGAGATAATCTCTAATGCGATCGTGCACGCCCAGAAAATCCAGTTGATGCAACACCAGCGCGAGATTATCCGCGTTCTCCAATAGCGAGTCTTTAGGCGCAGCTGCCGAGATGCCATGCCTCGCCTGCGACGTGGGGCCGGTTCTGAACTCCCGGAAGATCTCAATCTGTTTGAACTGGCTGCCGACTTCGGTGATAGGCGTCACGTCCTGCGGGATTGTGAACTGTGCCAGTACGGACCCTTTCGGTGCCGTCAGCGCCACCTCCTTTCCGCCAATCTGAGCCCGCCTGTGAACACTCTGACTTGAGGTGCTCGTTCAAGATCGCGAACCCGCCGTCGTCGGCCAAGAACTCCACACGGTACGATAGGGGATCAAAGTGCGGCAGCGTCAGCTCGCACTGAATCTCGGCGATTCCGGTGGGATTCAGGTCGCCCAGCCAGAGCCACTGCCTCACACCACCGCCACGAAGAATCTGACCCTCGATCCCCGTTGGTGCGGCCTGCAACAGGCTGATGGCCTCGATCAGATTGCTTTTACCGACTGCGTTCGGACCGATCAGCACATTCAACGCACCGAGTTCTATCGTGCTGTCGTTGAAGGACAGGATCTTTTTCAGTGAGGCGTTTGATCAGCATTCGTATCGCTAATTATCTTACGCCATCGCACGCCTTGTTGATAAAATGGCCGCCATGCCCCTCACCGTCGCGCGCGCCTTCGTCGACGCCATCAACCGGCGCAGCCCCGATGAGATTGCGGGGCTGATGACCGAGGATCACGTCTTCATCGACTCGCTCGGCATGCGCGTGACCGGCCGCGAACAGATGCGGAAAGGATGGGAAGCTTACTTCCGCATGGTCCCGGATTACTCGATCACTGTCGAGGAAACATTCGGTAATGACTCCGTAGTTGTTATGTTGGGTAGCGCGCAGGGCACTTATGCGGGGACCGGGTGGCGTACACCGGGCGCATGGCGTGCGGTGGTGCGCCAGTCACTGTTGGCCGAGTGGCGGGTCTACGCGGATAACGAACCCATCCGGCAGCTTATGCGCAAGACTGATTGACAGACAGCTCCTTCTACTCGATCCAGCCGCCGCCCAGCACCACATCACCGTCGTAGAACACGGCTGCCTGGCCCGGCGTGACAGCGCGCTGTGGCTCGTCGAAACGGACTTCGACGCGGGCGGGATCGGCTGTAGGATAGAGGGTGGCCGGGGCGGCGGCGTGCTTGTTGCGGATCTTGACCGCGGCGCGCGCAGGCGCGGGCAGCGCCGCAATCGACACCCAATTCACTTCGCGCGCGATCAGGCTGGCGCGCAGCAGATCTTCGTTGTGGCCCACGGTCACCTGCTGAGACTTCGGGTCGGTGGCGATCACGTAAAGCGGCTCTCCCGTAGCGATGCCGAGTCCCTTGCGCTGGCCGACGGTGAAGTGATGCACGCCATCGTGCTCGCCTAGTTTCCGGCCGTCGGTGGTCACGATTTGGCCGGTCGTACGCGCTACCTCCACACCCTTGTCGCGTAGGTACGCGTCCATGAACTGGGCATAATCGCCGTTCGGGACAAAGCAGATCTCGAAGCTCTCGCCTTTGTCGGCCACGGCCAACTCCAGATCGCGGGCCAATTGCCGCACGTCGGCCTTGCGCATCTCGCCGAGCGGAAACAGGCTGCGCGCGAGTTGCGCCTGCGTCAGTCCGAATAAGAAGTAAGTCTGGTCCTTGGACTCATCCACAGCTCTGCGTAACTGATAGCGGCCAGAGGCTGAGTCGTAGCTGATGCGCGCATAGTGGCCGGTGGCGATCTGCGCGGCGCCTACGGCATCGGCCATTTCCAGGAACTGATCGAACTTGATGAAGTTATTGCAGAGTGTGCAGGGAATGGGCGTGCGTCCGGCCAGATACTCGCTGACGAACGGCTGGATCACGCGCTCTTCGAACTGGCGCTCGAAATTCACCACGTAATACGGGATGCCGATCTGTTCGGCCACGCGGCGCGCATCGTATACATCGTCGAGCGAGCAGCAGCGGCCCGTGGCGCCTTCGACGGCCAATTCGGGCAGCCGCCGCTGATTCCACAACTGCATGGTCAGCCCGACCACGGACTGGCCGCGGCGTGCCAGCAGTGCCGCGACCGTGGAACTATCGACGCCGCCGCTCATGGCGACGGCAATGGGTGCGGCGCTCATACCATCACCGGAGAGAGCTTGCGCAGATGTGCGACTGATGCCGCCACGGCTTCGACCAGCGCATCCACCTGCTCTTGAGTGGTATCGCGGCCCAGCGAGAAACGGATACTGGCGCGCGCGCGATCCGGGCTCAGGCCGAGGGCCAGCAACACGTGCGAAGGCTCGACCGCACCGCTGGAACAGGCGGCGCCGCTCGACACCGCGAATCCGCGCAGATCGAGCGCGATCACCAGGGCCTCGCCTTCCAGGTAATCGAAGTAGAGATTCGTAGTGTTCGGAGTTCGCGCCGCGCGATGGCCGTTCACGCCGGTGTGCGGCAGGCGATCGAGAATCGCGCTTTCCAGGCGGTCGCGCAATCCGCCGACGCGCCGCGCCTCTTCCTCCAGGTCCCCGCAGGCGATCCCGGCCGCGCACCCGAACGCCGCCGCGCCAGGCACGTTCTCGGTGCCCGGGCGGTGCTCCCGCTCGTGGTGCCCGCCAAATGCGATGTTGCGCAACCGTGTGCCGGGACGCACGTACAGCGCGCCGATTCCCTTGGGCGCATAGAGCTTGTGCCCGCTCATGCTGTAAAGATCCACCCCCAACGCGCTGACATCCACCGGAATCTTGCCCAGCGCCTGCACCCCATCGGCATGCATACAGGCGCCCGCTTCGTGCGCGATGGCGGCGATCTCCGCAACGGGTTGGATGGTTCCCAATTCATTATTGGCGTGCATCACGGAAATCAGCACGGTGTCCGGCCGGAGGGACCGGCGAACTTCGTTCGGGTCGACGACGCCATCCGCGCCTACGGGCACATAGGTGACGGCTGCGCCCTCGCGCTGCAGTTGGGCGCAGCTATTCAGCACCGCGGGATGCTCGATAGCGGTGGTGATCACGTGCCGGGAAGTGCCCGGCGCATGGCGCACAATGCCGAAAACCGCCAGATTATCGGCCTCGGTGCCGCCGCTGGTAAACACGATCTCGCGCGGTTGGCAGCCGGCCAGCGAAGCTACCCGGCGGCGCGCGGTCTCCAGCGTTTGTTTGGCGGCCTGGCCGAAATGATGGATGCTGGAAGCGTTACCATACACTTGACCGAGACACGCCACCATGGTCTCCAACACTTGGGGAGACACGGGCGTGGTGGCGTTGTGATCGAAGTAGAAATGCCGCACTTCTTACTATTCTAACAATGCCGGTTCCCCTGATTACATTAACCACCGATTTCGGGTTCTCCGACCACTATGTAGGCACTATGAAAGGCGTGATCCTGTCGATCTGCCCGCGCGCGCGGATTGTGGATATAAGCCATGGCGTGAACCCGTATGAGATCGCTGAAGGCGCATTCACGCTGTCCCAGGCTTATCGCTACTTTCCGCGCGGCACGGTGCATGTGGCAGTGGTCGATCCGGGCGTGGGCACGACGCGGCGGCCGATTCTGGTGCAGGCCGCCGGCCAATATTTCGTGGCGCCGGACAACGGCGTGCTTTCCATGATCTATGCGCGCGAGAAGCACAAGGCCCGGGCCATCACCAGCGAGCGTTACTTTCTGCATCCGGTGAGCCAGACCTTTCACGGGCGCGACATCTTCGCGCCGGTGGCCGCGCATCTGGCGAAGGGCGTGGCGCCCGCGAAATTCGGCAAGCTGATCGCGGACCATCTGCGGCCGGATTTCGGGAAGCCCATGCGCACCGGGCGGCGCCAGTGGACCGGAGCAGTTTTGAAGGTTGACCGTTTTGGCAATATGATCACGAATTTTTCGGTGGAAGACTATCCGGATCTGGGGCGGCGCGAGTTTGAGATGGCGGCCGGGCTGCGGCGGATCAACGGGATGGCGCGGAATTACGCGGCATACGGTCCCGGTGAACTGTTCCTGGTCGTGGGCAGCGCGGGCTACTACGAAATCTCCGTGAGCCAGGGATCGGCGGCGAAGCTGCTGGGCTGCGCCGCCGGCGCGCCCCTGGAACTGACGCTGCTGTGATTCTCAGTTCCCGACTGCGAGGTACAGCGTTTGCGTGCCCGCCGAGCCGCCTAGTGTGTACGTAATGGCCGCCGGACTGGTGGTCGGGATGGAAGGCACCACCACGTTGAACTGATACAGGCCGATGTAATTGGGCGCCAGGCCATCATATTGCAGCGTGGCAGTGGCGCCTCCGATCGACAGGTTGAACGAGGATGCCAACATATTGGTATCGGGCTCGATCTGGCCCCACGGAATGCCGGGAGTTACGGGACCAAATCCGACGCCATACATCAGGATCGTATCGCCGGGTTGTGCGGGCCGCGAGTCGATCCCCGAGATCGCGCCGGTCGGCAGCACGTAGGTGCCGTCGGGGAACAGCGCCGCAACGTAGGGCACGCCGCCCAGCTTGAACAACGCGGGCGCCAGGAAGCCGGGCTCGAGCGCGTTCACGGTGACCTCGTAAGATGCGCTTGCGCCTGCGCCGGTTTGTACGACCAGAGGCTGTAAACCGGTGGCCACATTCGGCACCTGCACATTCACCTGGTTGGGGCTGATGAACGAGACGAAGGCGTTCTGTCCGCCTATCGTCACGGAAGTGCCATCGAGCGAGATGGGCGCATCGTCGCCCTTGAAGTCGCTGCCTTCCCACGAGCGGGTATCGATAGCCAGGTTCGATCCGTAGATCTCGATCCAGGAACCGGGAGCCACGGCCGGGAATTCACCGAACGCGCTGGCGCTGACGACTCCGCCGCTGGATATAACAGGCGTTTGCAGCAAAGGCGTCAACTGACGGACGCGGTTGTTGCTGAAGTCGGCGATATACACGTCGCCATTGGGAGCCGCCGCCACGCCGCGCGGCGCGTAGATCTCCGCGGAAAGCGCGGGACCGCCGTCACCGGCGTATCCTCCGATTCCGTCGCCGGCGACCGTCCAGATAGTCCCGCTGGTCAGCACCACGCGGATGCGGTTGTTGCCGACATCGGGGATATACAGATTGCCGCTCGAATCCAGGTTGATGCTGGCCGGGCTGTCGAATTGGGCGGCGGCGGCGGGTCCGCCGTCTCCCGAGAAGCCACTGCGCCCCGTGCCGGCCACGGTTGCGATCACTCCGCCGGGGTTCACTTGGCGGATGACGTCGTTGCCCTGGTCGGAGATGTACAGATCGCCAACGGAATCCATGGCGATTCCCACGGGGCCATCCAGAGTAGCGGAGATAGCGGGACCTCCATCGCCCGTGTAGTTTGAAATTCCGGTGCCCGCATACGTGGTGATTACGCCGTTGATATCCACCTTGCGGATGACATTGGCAGCCTCATCGGCGATGTAATAGTTGCCGGCGGAATCGAACGCCACCGCTTCGGGATAGTTCAGTTCGGCGTTAGTGGCCAGGCCGCCGTCACCGGAGTAACCCGAGAAGCCGTTGCCGGCCACGGTCGAAATGGTGCCATCGGCCGCCACCTTGCGGATCACGCTATTGGATGAATCCGGGATGTAGATATTTCCCGAGGTATCGACGGTCACGCGGTAGGGCCCGTCCAGTTCGGCACTGGTGGCGGGTCCACCATCGCCCGAATAACCCGCCGTACCGTTGCCGGCCACCGTGGTGATGATTCCGTTGGGTGTCACCTTGCGCACCGTTTGGCCGCAGTAGTCCGCGATGTACAAGTTGCCCGACGAATCGACGGTCACGCCACGGGGTTCGCATAACTCGGCGCTGGCGGCAGGTCCAGCGTCGCCGGCCTCGGCAGCCTTGCCGGTGCCGGCTACCGTCGAGATGGTGAACTGGGGCGCTTGCGACCAGGCAGTTCCTATGGAAGCAGCTAGCAGGAGCCAGCCGGATAATGATCGTACGTGGGTCACTGAAGGTAATCTCCTCTACTGCTATAGGAGGCGCGAGTGGCCGCGCAATACCCTCAGCGGATGGCGGGTCAGGCAGGTTAGCCGCCCGGCGAGTCGTGCTGCCCGGTGCCCGCTTCGTCTTCCACTTTGGTGCCGCGGTAATCGATGCGCTGGGGCAAGGCGGCACGCATATTCACCTGGTCCTCGGTGGCGCCCCACTGCGATGGACCGGCGCCGACGCGTGATTTGGCGGTGGCCGTCAGCGGCTTGGCGGCATCGTCCATAATATTCTTGAGCAACCCATCGAGCGGGGCCGCGGCAGGTTCCAGGTCGGGACGGGCCAGAATGCGGCAGTATTCGGTTGGCGTCAAGGCCTGCAGCATAACCCCGTCCGCTTCCTGCCAGGCGGCCACGCGGCAAGGCAGGAAACCGGCGAACCGTATATCGGCGGCTAACAACGCCGAATAGAGTTTGGAATGATACAGAGTAAAAACGAAGGCCTCGCGTTGCGGCTGGCCCAAGTGGCTGACGACCGTCAGGGTGGCGTTGTGGCGATGCGCCGCCGATCTTACAACCGCTTCAACCTGGTCAAGAGTAAACGTTGAGTGGATGTGCAGCACGACAATCCTCCCGCGCCTACGATACTAGCACTACTCGGAGCCGGCCAACAGCTTGCTGTAAACCTCTTTGGCGTGGTCGTAAGCCCGGCGTGCATCACCCAATTCCTCCACACGAATGCGGGGGGCTTTTTGAGTCCAGCACTGGCTTACCGCGGCCAGGCACCATTCCGCGCTGCGGCGCAACGGGCGCATGGTCTTGCCGGCCACGGTCACGAAGATAGGGTTGGTGTGCGCCGCGGGGAGGATTCGCGCCGCGATCCAACTGCCGGCGGCGATGGGGACGTCAAAGGCGACTTCGCGCACCTGGCCATCGGCCAGCACATCGCGGCGCGCCACCGGTTCGCCGTTCACCACCAATTCCACGGGCACATCGCGCGTGTCGCCGATGCGCGCGCGTTCGAGGTCCCAATAGGGTTTCTCGTCGTAGCGCTTGCCGCGGATGGAGGCATCGGGCAGCGGACCGAGTAGCGCCGCCACCTTCATCTTTACGTGGACGGTGGCCGCTGCCGCCAGAGACACTTCACTGGCGCCGGTTCCGGCCAGCGTGTCATTCACGGTGAAGTCCATCAGGTGAGTCTTGCCATCCGAAACGTAGCTGCGGCCTGCCTTCAGCGCGGCCAGCCAGTTTGGATAAGTCAAGTTATCGAGCTTGGTGTAAGTGCGTCCGATTCCCACGCGCTGGTCGTAGATACACGGAAAATCAGTCTCGCCGGCGATACGCGTGCGGAAGCCGACATTGAGGGTTTGATACCAGATGTTGAGTTCCCAGACGTATGGGGTATCTACCGACGAGATGAAATCGACCAGGCCGGGTTGGGTCACGTCCACGATGTACTCATTGGCGCCGATGCCGTCGAATCCGGGCATATCGTAATTCGGCAGATCGGTACTGGTCACTTCCAGTCCCCAACCCGAATGCGCAAAGCCCACCACGGCGCCCTGAGACTTGGCCCAACGGAAGATGGGCAGGTCCCAAGTGGGCCACTCTGCGATGCGCTTGGCGCCGGGGTAATCCTGCTCTTTCAGGCCGAGCAGCACGATGTGGCCGGCGTGGCTCGATGGAAACCCGGAGACCTCCAGGTCATAATGCATCAACTCATCGGACCTAGACAAGGGGTCGTCGTGACCGGAGAAGAACTGCTTTTGGTAGTAGTAATCCGGGCCCCAGGTCAGCACCGATCCGATATTCAGGCGTTCGCCCGCGATCTGGCGGATCATATCCTGAGGCAGAACACCTTCGGTTGGGTTCTGATAATGCGAACAACCGGCCGCATGGGTGTGATGATCGCCCGAATACCAGCCGTATTGCGCCGGATCGATCCAGCGTTCCAGTTGAAACGACAGTTCCGTGGGACCCTGGCTGTCGACCGCGAACTCTTTTGTGTGTGCGCGATACTCTGGTCCGCCGGTATAAGTAATGGTGTAGTAACCTTCCGGCAAGTTGACGGTCTCGCCATCGGCGCGATAGATCTGCGGCTGAAAGAAGAAATCGGGAGCCAGGCGTTTGGAGGGGTTGGGATAGAGGCGGTTGAGGCGATCGCGGATCACAAAGGATGCCATGGCAGGATGGCCTTTTTCGTCGTGCACGTGCAGTTTAATGGCGCGGGCCGGGAGTGAATTGAAAACGACTGGAATGTCGTTGCGAAAGCCGATATCCTGACTGCCTTGTCCCACGTTGAAACTGATTTCGGCGGCGCGCTGTCCGCGATCGCGGCTGTAGATTTCGAGGATGCGGTATTCCAGCGCGAGACCGGAAAGGCGGCGGGTCGCGGGCGGCTTGTCATAGATCGAGATATCGGCCCAACGGCCGGCGGCGTCTTGCGGAGTAAGTGCCAGTTTGGGTTCGGGGCTGCCATTGGATTGGATATAGACATTGCCGGTGTTGGGGCTGGCTACGCGCAGCGGCGCAGTTACATTCGCGTGATTGATGACTTTTACGAGGAACAGGCGCGTGCCGCCTTCCAGTAACTCGGGTTTGGCGGGACCGGGTTCGACCTTTACGCGGCTTTCGGGGTTTATGTCTACTATGGCGAGGGCGTATTTGTCCAGGATTTGTTCCAGGTCAGCGGCTGCGGCGGCTTCGTCAGGATTGGCGATAGCACGATTGATGGCGGCGTGATCCGCGGGCGGGAAGGGTTGACCCAGGTAGTTCAGGGCGTCTTCGAGGCGGCGGACTTGTTGGGCCAGGGGTTGCAGGGGGATGGTTTGCGCTGGGACGGTCAGGGTGAGGGATAAAAGACAGAGAGACTTCGTTAGCGGGGAACACATTTATATTGGCCACCGATGAACACCGATGAACACGGATGTTTGGATTCGCTGACGGAGCGGGTTATTGCTGCTTTGTTTGAGGTTTCGAATACGCTTGGGGCTGGATTTCTGGAGAAGGTCTATGAGCGGGCCTTGGTGTTCGAACTGGGTTTGCGGGGTATTAAGGCTGCGACGCAGGTCTCGTTTCCTGTTTTTTACAAGGGTCAGCGCGTCGGTGAGTATTTTGCCGATATTTTGGTCGAAGATGTGCTGGTTGTCGAGCTGAAATGCGTGGATAGGTTTGCCAATGAACATACCGCACAATGTCTCAACTACTTGAAAGCTTCCGCACGGCATGTGTGTCTGCTCGCTAACTTTCAGCGGCCGAAAGTCAAGTGGAAACGCATCTCTTACTGATGTGTTATCCGTGTGCATCTGTGTTCATCTGTGGCCAATTAAAGCTTGGGAGCGTAGTAGCCCTTCCTACAGCGCACGACCAGTTCCTTGCGGCCCTTGACCTTTAAATCCACCGTGTGATAGCGGCCGTCCGCGTTCAATGGCTCGGGACGGTAGAACACATTGTACTGGTGCCGAAGCTCGTTGGCAATGTTTTCGAACGACTGATCCAGGTCCTCGACTTTGAACGGGAAGAACGGCTGGCCGCCGGTTTCCGAAGTCAGATACTTCAGAACTTTGTCACCGTCGGTTTCTCCGCGCATCACGTTGGTCGAAATCGCATAGATCACCACATCGGCTTTCTGGGCCATTTCGAGCGCCTGATCGCGAGTTACCTGGCTCTGGTTGTCATCGCCGTCGCTGACCAGCACGATGGCGCGGCGGAATTTGTGCCGGGGCTGATCCTTGGATAACTTATCGCGGCAGGCGAAGTAGATGGCGTCGTACATGGCAGTGCCGCCGCCCGGACGCAGTTTGCGAATGCCGGCTTCCAACTGCTCGGTGTCGTCCACCAGATCGGTGACCAGTTCCGTGGCCGTGTCGAAGCTCACTACCAGGGCCTTGTCGTGGCCGCGGTGCACCACGCTGCGAATGAACGAAACGGCGGCTTCCTGTTCGAACTTGAAGCGATCGCGGATGCTGTTGCTGGTGTCGATCAGGATGCCCAGGCGGAGAGGCAGATCGGTTTCAGCGGTGAACTCGGCGATGGTCTGCGGCTTTTTGTTTTCGAATACCTGGAAGTCATCCTTGGTCAGATCGGTGACGAAACGCCCCTTCTTGTCCGTCACGGTGAAAAGCATGTTGACGCGCGTGACGTCCAGAATGATGCGGGTCTCCGAGTCGGTGACGCTGGTGTCGTCGGGCTTTTGCGCGACCGGTGGTGGCGCCTGTTGGGCAAACACGGCGACAAGGCAGGCCGCCGCGACGGGGAAAAGCAAGGCTTTCATTTGAATCAATTATAGCCCCTCCATCCAGGCGGCCAGATCCCCCGGCAGCGGCGAATCAATCTCCATGGGCTGGCCGGTGAAGGGGTGCTGAAACCGGATGCGGTGGGCGTGCAGGAAGAAGCGGCCGGTTGGCGCCTGGCCATCCTGCCTTGCCGGCGCTCCATACAGATGGTCGCCGGCCACCGGATGCCGGATACTTGCCAGGTGTACGCGGATCTGGTGCGTGCGGCCAGTGCCGATGCGAACTTCGAGCAAGGTATAGCCGGCGAATCGACGCAGGACACGGTATTCGCTCCAGGCAGCGCGGCCGTGCGCCAAGCGGGCCGTCATGCGGGTGCGGTGGCGGGGATCGCGGGCGATGGGTTTTTCGATGCGGCCGTGGTCAGCCGCGACGCTGCCGTGGACGAGGGCCAGGTACGTCTTCTCTACTTGGCGTCCGGCGAACTGGGTTGCCAGCGCGCGATGGGCCGCGTCGTTCTTGGCCACCAAAATCACGCCGCTGGTGAAGCGGTCGAGACGGTGCACGATGCCGGGCCGCAGCTCTCCTCCCACGCCGGAGAGAGCGGCGAAGCGGCCCAATAATGCGTTGACCAGGGTGCCCGAGTGCACGCCAGCGCCCGCGTGGACCACCATGCCGGCGGGTTTGTCGATAGCCACGAAGGCCTCGTCTTCATAGAGCACGCGCAGCGGGATGGCTTCGGGTTCGGCGTGCAACGGGCGCGGATCGGCGGGATCGACGTCTATGCGGTCGCCTTCACGCAGCACGCGCGAGGGACGCTCCGGCGTTCCGTTGACCAACACGCGACCCTGCTTGATCCAATCCTGCAGGCGCGCGCGGCTGAGGTCGGGGAACTGCCGGCGCAGGGCTTGATCCAGACGTAAGCCGGCGTGTTGTGTGGCGGCGGTGAATTGCACCGCTATTCAGTCTAGCCAAGCCTCGGCAGAAGTGGGCGGGATGGCGCCGGGCGCCAGCGCCGGGACCGCGCCGAAGCGCCGCTGGCGGGTGTGAAACTGGCGCACGGCGGCCTCCAGATCGTGGGCATCGAAGTCGGGCCACATGCGCCGGGAGAAGATCAACTCGGCATACGCGCATTCCCACAGAAGGAAATCGCTGAGTCGCTGCTCGCCGCCAGTGCGCATCAGCAGGTCGACCGGCGGGCCCAACTGCTCGTCCAGGCATTCGCGGCAAACGATCCCGGCCTGGGCGGCCTGGCGCACGGCTCCGGCGATGGCATCGCGGCCGGAGTAATCCACGGCGATGCGCAGTTGCATGCGGGTTCCGGCGGCGGTAGCCGACTCGGTTTCCGTGACGGCGGCGGCCAGTTCGGCGCCCATGCGGTCCCGCCGCCCGATGATTTCGGTGCGCACGCCGTTTTCCACGGCGCGGGGGGTTTGGGAGCGCAGATGCTCGGCCAGCAGTTGCATGAGCGCGTTCACTTCCTCGGGCGGACGGCGCCAGTTATCGGAGGAGAAGGCGAACAGGGTGAGGACGCGTATGCCCAAGCCGGGCGCGGCTTCGACCGTGCGGCGTACGGCGTCCGCTCCGGCGCGGTGTCCGGCCAGCCGGGGCAGTCCGCGCGCTAGGGCCCACCGGCCATTGCCGTCCATGATGATCGCCGCGTGCAGGCGTCCGGAGATATTATGAGTACTTTGAAACATAAAGTAAGATTCCAAAAAAGGGGATCAGCGCTCCCGCATGGTGCCGATGAGGGCCTCCATATGGTCCAGGTAACGCTCCAGCGCGCGCCTTCCGACCGGAGTCAGGCGGTATTCGGTCTTGGGCAGGCGATTTTCGAACGACTTGCTGCAGGCGATATATCCGGCGTCCTCGAGCTTCCGCGCGTGGACGCTGAGGTTGCCGTCCGTGGTTTCCAGCAGTTTTTTCAGTTCGTTGAAAGTGAGCGATTCGTTGACGGCGAGGCCGCTCAGGATGCCGAGACGCAGGCGCTCGTGAATCAGCCGGTCCAATTTGGGCGCGCCGCCGGCGATTCCTGCCGGACGCATCTTCTTTTCCCGTTCGCGCGGGAGCGCATTCTGTCTAGCCACCGTATTTCACCGTAATTAAGATGCCGAAGGCAATATGAAAGCCGCCAAAACCAGCGGCCAAAAAGTTATTTCCCCATACAGCGGGACAAAGGAGGGCCGCCACGCCGGCGGCCATGAAGCAGACGCCCATCATGGGCACGACCTTGACGGATGCGGCGCCGCCGCACAATACGCCGGTCCCGTAGAGCAACAGCCAAACACCGGGCAACAAGCTGGGGTCCCCGGCGCGATAGAGCACGAGAGTGAGCACCGCTCCGGCCAGAAGCGGAGGGGCAAAACCCACCAGGAATTTGCGTCCCGGTCCGGAGAGCAGCGGAGTTCCGGCCCTGCGCGACTTGCGCGCGGCCGCCGCCACACCGATCAGGCACGCCAGGACCGCCTCGGCCAGCCATGCCGCCAGCCAGACGTCGGGGTTCCCGATCCGCCGCGCGAGTCCAGCCACCGCCAGCGCCGTACAGCCCAGCACGATCCCGCCCACGCCGGGGACGGCCGTAAAGGAGCCGGCTCGCTCCATGGCCGACCGGATGTAGCGCAGATTGTCGATGGCATGCGCATGCATGGCAACCGGTTCGGGAGAGGCAGGGCGGATGGGGTGGACGTGGGCCACGTCTGAATTATAGAACGGCGGCGGGGGTTGCGCAAGTACTTTTTGAAGCAAAGTAAGCGCAAGCGATCATTGCACCACCGGGTATCCCCACCGAGGTAACATGGAGAAATGAAGAAGCTGGAACCCGGCGACGCTTCGGCCCTCTCGATGTTGGCCCTCTATCCGGACGAGCGGACCAAGATCGAGGTTTTCGACCATCTTTCGCCCGAGGGCAAAAAAATCGCCGAGGCCATGGTGAGCAAGAAATCCGCGCCGCGCAGTGTCCGGCGCGGCCAGGGCAAGCCGGTGCGGAAGAACAAGCCGAGTCCGGTTGCCTCCACTGCGAAAGCCCTGCTGAGCTGGTCCAGCTAGGCGATCGTATCAGGCGGCTGCAATTTGAGCGGCAGCGACGCGTTCGAGCCGCGTGCGAACTTGCATTTCCACCCATCCGCGATACAATGGATCTTGGAGTGTCGAAACCAGGGAGTGGGCGAAAGCCCACTTTTTTGTTGGACGGATCTTAAAGTAATGCGGCAGGCAATCGCATCACGCATCGAGGAAGTCGCGCAGCGGGTGGCCCTCTCCGAAGGCATGGAAGTGGTCGAGGTGGAGGTCAAGGGCGGCGGAAGGAACCAGTTCGTGCGCATTTCCATCGACAAGCCCGAAGGCGTGACGCATGCCGATTGCGAGTTGATCTCACAGCAGGTGGGGACCATTCTGGATGTCGAAGATCTGGTGCCAGGCCACTATACACTGGAAGTCAGTTCCCCGGGAGTAGAGCGCAAACTGGTGAAGCCGCGCGATTTCGAGCGGTTTTTGGGCAAGAAGGCCAAAGTCACCCTGCGCGCGCCGGTGGAGAACCAGCGCCACTGGGAAGGCACTTTGGCGGGCTTCGCCGACGGGGTGATCCGCCTGGACGCGGCCGGCCGCGAGATCCGTTTCCCTTTCGAACAGGTGGAAAAGGCGAATTTGAAGTTTGAGTGGTAGCCCTCCTCGCCATCGGATTAACAATCAGACGACAGGATAGAAGAGGAACAACCTTGGAAACGATTTTTCAGTCCATCGAGATCTTAAGTAAGGAAAAAGGCATCGATCCACAGATCGTCCTCGACGCTGTCAAGGATGCCATGCTGATCGCCGCGCGCAAGCACTTTCGCACGACCGAAGATTATGTTGCGGAGATCAACGATAAGACCGGCGCGCTGCAATTGTTTGCCGTTAAAAAAGTGGTCGAAGCGGTCGAAGATGCATCCAAGGAAATGATCCTCTCCGAAGCCCGGCGCATTAATCCGGAAGCCGAAGTCGGCGCGGAAATCCGGATTCCCAAAAAGACCGACCTGCTGGGCCGGATCTCGGCGCAGACCGCCAAACAGGTGATCTTTCAGAAAGTGCGCGAGGCGGAGCGGGAAACGGTATACAACGAGTACTCCGGCCGCACCGGGGAACTGGTGAACTGCACGGTGAAGCGGGTGGAAGGCCCGGACTATATTCTGGATCTGGGAAAGACCGAGGCGCGGCTGCCAAAGAAAGAGCAATCCAAGCTTGAGAGTTATAGCGTGGGCGACCGCGTGCGCTGTGTCATCCGCATCGTGGATAAGTCGAGCAAGGGCCCGGGTGTGGTGGTGTCGCGGGCCGCGCCTGAATTGGTGATGCGCCTTTTCGAGCAGGAAGTGCCCGAAATCTATGACAGCACGGTGACCATTAAAGGGTGCGCGCGGGAGGCCGGCGAACGCACCAAGATCGCCGTGCAGAGCCGCGATCGCGATGTCGATAGCGTGGGCGCCTGCGTGGGCATGAAGGGTATGCGCGTGCAGTCCATCATCCGCGAGCTGCGCGGCGAGAAGATCGACATCATCGAATATTCCGAAGATTCGGTGGTCTTTGCCACGCATGCGCTGAGCCCCGCCAAAATCAGCCGCGTGAGCATTCTGGACGCCATCGACAAGCACATGGAAGTCATTGTGGATGACACTCAGTTATCGCTGGCGATCGGCAAAAAGGGACAGAATGTCCGCCTGGCGGCTAAACTTCTGGGCTGGAAGGTGGACATCAAGAGCGAAGAAGAGAAGCGCCAGGAGGTCGAATCGGCCATGGCGGCCCTAGTCAGTCCCAGCGAGCCGGTGTCTGCGTTGTTGGAGTACGGCATGGCCGCGGAACTGGCGGCCCGGTTGGCGGAAGCCGGGATCGGCACGATCGACAGATTGGGTGGGATGACACCGGAAGAGTTGCAGGAGATACCGGGCATCGATCCGGATATGGTGGAAAACATCCGCGACTCGGTCACGGCCTACTATGCGCAGTTCGATGAAGCCCCGCCGGTGACGCCGGTGGAAGAACCGCTCGAAGAAAATCGGGTGGTGGAATACGAAGCGGAAACCGAACCGGCCGGCCAGCAAGAGGTCGCTGCGCCTGGCGAATCGGCGGAACCGCAAGATGTCGAGAGTACCGGCGAGTCTGATACCATAAAAGACTCGGGGCCGGTTTCTCACGACGAGTCGGAAGATAGCGGTTCGACAAACGAGTGAGGTGCGTCTCTGGCAAGCAGTTTTGCATTTATGAACAAGATTCGGATTAACGAGCTGGCGCGGGAGCTGGAGGTCAAGGCGCATGAGATCCTCGACCGGCTACCTGAGTTGGGCGTGCAGGAGAAGAAGACGCATTCCAGCTCGATCGACGAAGACGTCGCCATCAAGCTGCGGCGGATCTTCGGACATCATGTGCCCGAGGACCACGAGGAAGCTGAGCCGGAAGCCTTTCATGAGCCGGCGCCGGCGCGTCCGCCGGCGGTGACAGCCGGCCCCGCGGAAGTAATCGCGGAGACCGATTCCGCTCCGGTGACTGCTCCACGGCCGCTGCCGGAGACCCCATCTTCCGAAGAGGAAATGGCTCCAGGGCCCGGCGCCGGAGCCGCCTCGCTGGAACGTCCGTCGGGGCGTCCTTCGCACCCGATCCGTCCGCCATTGGCGGGCAGCTCGCCGTCTCCGGGACCAGTTTCCGCGGCTCCACAGGCGCCTCACGCGGCCACACCTCCCGCCGCCATCGTGACGCCCGGCAGGCCCAGTGCGCCGGCGGTTCGACCGGTTCCACAAATGCGGCCCGGGCAAGTGATCTCCGCAGGACCGCGGCAGCCATTGCCGGCCGGTTTGAGCGAGCCGTTGCGGCCGTCCGCTCCACTTCCAAGACCTCCGATCGTCGGGCGGACGCCGCCAGGATCGCCCCGGCCGTCGGGCCCGGGGGCCCCCATGGCCGCGCCCATGGGAGCTGGTGGTCCGTCCGCGCCCGCGCGCCCGTTGGCCGGGCAGCCGGTGGCGCGCCCGGTGGTGCCGCCCCGCGCGGACTTATTAGCCAAGCTTACCCAACCCCGCGCAGCGGCTCCTGGAATGCCTGCCCCCCCGCCGCCGCGGCCGGGAGTACCGGCACGGCCGCAGAGCGCTCCGGCTCCCGGTCAACCCATCTATCGCGGACCACTACGTCCCGGTCAGCCCATCGTCGCGCGGCAGGGCCCGGGTCCGGCGCGGCCTGCCGGACCGGCACGGCCAGGTGGACCGCGGCCGATGCATCCCACGTCGCGCCGCCCCGGCATGGAGCCTCCAGTCGCTCCGCCGCTCCCGGATCAGCAGCGACGTCCGGGCGATAAGCGCGGCAGTGCCCGTCCGCAACGCGATCGCACCCAGGATATCGAAGAAAAGATCCTGCGGCCCTCCACACGGCGGCCGACACTTTCCGGCCCCCCGCCCGTCAACCGGGAGATCACCGTCTCGGAAGGCATCACCGTTAAAGAACTGTCCGAAAAGCTGGATGTCAAGGCCAGCTTGGTCATTAAAAAACTGCTCGACCGCAATATTCTGGCCACCATCAATCAGACGCTGGATTCCAAGCTGGCCACGGAAGTGGCGCGCGAATTCGGCGCTTCCACCAGCACGATTACCTATGAAGAGGAGTCGCAGCAGGCCGTCGAAGTCGCCGAAGAGCAGAAAGATCTGTTCAAGCGCGCACCCGTGGTCACCATTATGGGCCACGTCGACCATGGAAAGACTTCGCTGTTGGATGCCATACGCGAAGCGAACGTGGCCGGCAAAGAGGCTGGCGGAATCACCCAGCATATCGGCGCGTACTACGTCGAAAAAGACGGGCGCAAAGTGGTGTTCATCGACACGCCCGGTCACGAAGCATTCACCCGCATGCGCGCGCGCGGCGCCAAGGTCACCGATATCGTGGTGCTGGTAGTCGCGGCTGATGACGGGGTGATGCCGCAAACGCTCGAAGCGATCGATCACGCCAGGGCCGCCAAAGTGCCCATTGTCGTAGCCATTAATAAGATCGACAAGCCCGGGGCGCAGCCCGAACGCATCAAGCAGCAACTCGCCGATCGCGGCCTGCAGGCCGAGGATTGGGGCGGCGACACCGTCATGGTGCCGGTTTCCGCGAAGATGAAGATCAACTTGGATCTTCTGCTGGAAATGATTTTGTTGGTGGCCGACCTGCAGGATCTCAAGGCCAATCCCAGCCGTCCGGCGATGGGCCATGTGCTCGAAGCAAAACTCGACCGTGGCCGCGGTCCGGTGGCTACCGTGCTGGTGCGCAACGGCACGCTACACGTCGGCGATTATTTCATCTGCGGCGCGGTGTTCGGCAAGGTGCGAGCCATGTTGAACGACCGCGGCGAACAGATTCGCGATGCCGATCCGTCCATGCCCGTCGAGGTGCTTGGCCTCGAGTCGCTGCCGGAAGCCGGCGACGATTTCCAGGTGGTCACCGACACGGCCAAGGCCAAGCAAATCGTGCTGTTCCGCGAGGCGAAGGTGCGGGAAGCGGCCATGGCCAAGTCGAGCCGTCTGACGCTCGAACAGTTGCACCAGAAACTGAAGGCGGGCGAAGTCACGGAACTGCCCCTTATCCTGAAGGCAGATGTGGGCGGCTCCGCCGAAGTGCTGAGCGATACGCTGCAGAAGCTATCGAACGACAAGGTGAAGATACGCGTGCTGCGCTCCGGCGTGGGCGCCATCAACGAATCCGACGTGCTGCTGGCGTCGGCATCCGACGCGATTATTATCGGTTTTAATGTGCGTCCGGAACGAAATACGGCGGCCCTGGCCGAGCAGGAAAAGGTCGATATCCGGCTGCACACGATCATCTATAACCTGACCGACGAGATCAAGCGCGCCATGACCGGACTGCTCGAGCCGGTGTTCAAGGAAGTATACAGAGGCAAAGCCGAAGTGCGCGACACGTTCCGCATCACCAAGGTGGGCAACGTGGCCGGGTGCCTGGTGCAGGATGGCACCATTACCCGCGACAGCGAAGTGCGCCTGCTGCGCGACAACGTGGTTGTCTATACGGGCAAGGTGAGTTCGCTGCGGCGATTCAAGGATGATGTCAGCGAGGTGAAGAGCGGGCAGGAATGCGGCATCACGCTGGAAAACTACGGTGACATCAAGCAGAACGACATCATCGAGGCGTTCGTCACCGAGCGCGTCGCTACCGAAGTCTTCGCCTGAGGCCGCCGTGGCGACGATCGGTGTGTTGACGCTCGAGATCGTCCTGCGGGACGCGCATTCGCTGAAGGACAAGCGTCACGTGGTGAAAAGCCTAAAGGACCGGCTGCGCAGCAAGTACAACGTAGCCGTGGCGGAGATTGACTACCAGGATCTGTGGCAGCGTTCGGTGGTGGCTGCCGTGACGGTCTCCTCGGATCACAGCCATGCCGAGAAAGTTCTGCAGTCGGTGGAACGAGAAGCCGCCGCCCTGCTGGGCTCCGAATTGACCAGCGCCACGGTGGAATGGATTTGAAAGGCGATGGTTGGCGGTGGTGCTCGACACCAGCCGTCAAAACCACGGTTTTGGTATGGACCAGCATCGATCCCAACGCGTCTCCGAGGCCGTCCGCGAGGAACTTTCCGAAATCATTGGTTTTGAGCTTTCCGACCCGCGTCTGACGTCCGTGGATGTTACGGATGTGACCGTTAGCCCCGATTCCCGGCATGCCATGGTCAAGGTCAGCGTCACGGGCGGGGAGAAGGAGCAGAACGCGGCGATGGCCGCTCTGCAGAATGCCGCTAATTTCCTGCGGCATGAATTGGCCAGCCGTCTCAATCTGCGGCGGATTCCGGAACTGCATTTCGAGCGGGACAATTGGCCGGACGCGCCTGGCCGGGTGGAAATCCTATTGAAGAGGGCGAAAAAAAAACGTGGAGCAGTCGAAAATCAGCCCTAAATTCAAACAAACCGTGCTAATTTTGTTTGTGTTGACGGCTGCGGCGGCGCACCCTCAGGCCGGGCCAGCACCGGGCGGCATCCGGAAGGAAGCAGGCCCGGAAATGTTGCGCCTCGAACAGAGCGCCGAGGCCATGGGCTCCGCCTATTCGATCGCCGTCTACGGTTACGACCGCCGGCAGATGGAGGCCGCCGTCAATGCGGCTTTCGACGAAGTTCGGCAACTGGATAACATGCTTTCGAATTACAAGCCGGATAGCGAGTGGAGCGACGTGAACCGGGAGGCCTCCCAGCATCCGGTGCAGGTGTCCGGCGAATTGTTCCAGTTACTGGCGGCCTGCCAGGAGTACAGCCGCGAAAGCGATGGCGCATTCGATATATCGGTCGGTCCCTTGATGAAAGTCTGGGGGTTCTATAAGGGGACGGGCCATCTGCCGCACCGCGCCGAAGTGATGGCCGCCATCGAACATGTAGGGTATAAACACGTGCGCCTGGATGCGGCGCGCCAGACCGTGAGCTTCGACCGGTCCGGCGTGGAACTGGACCCCGGGGGCATCGGCAAGGGCTACGCCGTGGATCGCATGATCGACGTCTTGCGGCGCCAGGGTATCACGGCCGCGTTGGTTTCCGCGTCGGGCAGCAGCATCTACGGGCTGGGCGCGCCGCCATCGGAACCGCGCGGGTGGCGCATCATGATTCGCGACCCCAAGAACGAGCGTAAGAGCGTGGCCGAGGTTTTTCTGAACAACAGTTCCCTATCCACCTCCGGTAATTACGAAAAGTTCTTCATTGCCGAAGGTCACGTTTACAGCCATATTATGGACCCGCGCACGGGTTACCCGGCGTCGGGCATGCTTTCGGTTTCCATCGTGACGCCGCGCACCATCGATAGTGAAGCGTGGTGCAAGCCGTATTTCATTAACGGCCGCCAGTGGGCGGCTGAACACAATCCTCACAAGTATCGCGCTTTCTTTTGCGAAGACAGGACGGAACAGCCATGCGCGTGGCTCCCATGACAAGCCGCTTTTTGGATGCGTGCAAGCGCCGCCCCACCGATTTTCGTCCGGTGTGGTTCATGCGCCAGGCAGGCCGCTACCTGCGCTCTTACCGTGAAATACGGGCGAAGCACGGCATCCTGGAAATTTGTAAACGGCCCGATTTGGCCGCCACGGTGACTCTGCAGCCGGTCGAGATCCTGGACGTGGACGCGGCCATTATTTTCGCCGATCTGTTGCTGCCGGTCGAGCCCATGGGTCTGAAGCTGCGCTTCGCCACGGGCGAAGGTCCGCGCATCGATAATCCAGTGCACACGAACTCGGATGTCGATAGTCTCTCCACGACCAACACGGACGATCTCGGCTATGTGGGCGAGGCCATCCAGAACGTGGTGCGGGCGCTGGCCGGCAAGGTGCCGGTGATCGGTTTCGTGGGCGCCCCGTTCACACTGGCCAGTTACATGATCGAGGGCGGCGCATCGCGCAATTACATCCGCACCAAGCGCATGATGTATTCCGACGAGATCCTGTGGCGCCGATTGATGGGAAAGATCGTGGACGTGCAGGCGCCTTTCGCCAGCTTACAGGTAAGCGCCGGCGCGCGCTGCATACAGGTCTTCGATAGTTGGGTCGGCGCCCTCGGTCCGGACGATTATGTGCGCTTCGTGCAGCCGTATTCGCGCGCCCTGATCGAACGCATCCGCGCGACCGGCGTGCCGGTGATTCACTTCGGCACGGGAGCTTCGGGCTTCTTCCGCGAACTGCACGCGGCAGGCGGCGATGTGATGGGTGTCGACTGGCGCGTCAATATCGACCAGGCCTGGATGGATATCAGCTACCGCTCGGCGGTGCAGGGCAATCTGGATCCGGTGGCGCTGTTCGCGCCGCTGCCGGAACTCAAGATGAAGATCGCGGAGCTGCTGAAGCGCACCGGCTCGCGGCCGGGTCACATTTTCAATGTGGGGCACGGCATTTTGCCGGAGACTCCCGTGGAGAATGTGAAGGCTTGCGTGCAGATGGTGCGCGAGTTCAAGCCGTAAGGGCACTCTCAAGATTTGCACGAATACATCCGGAGCCTTGACTTGCCCAACGGATTACCGCGCACGCTTGGGTGGTCCCGGCATATGCTGAGCACCGAGGGGGTGATCGGCGAACCTGAGCGGTTTGATGCAATCCTTCGGCACATCGATAATCGAGGATATGAAAACTGCGGTTCCCATTCCGGACGCCCTGTTCCAAGACGCGGAGCGGTTGGCGAAAAGAACCCGCAAATCCCGCAGCCAACTCTTCAGTGATGCCGTCAGGGAGTATCTGGCACGGCATTCGACCGACGAGGTGACCGCGGCCATGGACCGGGTTTGCGCAGAATTGGGCTCTCCGGGCGATGAGTTCGTTTCTTCAGCCTCTTCCCGAACGCTAGAGCGCGTCGAGTGGTGATTGCGCAAGGCGAGATATGGTGGGCTGACTTGCCTTCCGCGACAGTATCTGGCCCCGGTTTCAGAAAGCCGGTAATCGTTGTGCAAGGCGATTCCCTAAATGCGAGTCGCATTGCGACGGTCATCTGCGTTCCGCTGACCAACAACCTCCGATGGGCCAATGCCCTCGGGAATCTCTCTGTTTCCGCACGGCTGAGCGGATTGGCGAAGGATTCGGTGGCCAATGTCTCGCAAATCATCAGTCTGGACAAGGAACTCTTGACCGAGCGTGTCGGTAAGCTGCCGCGTGCCAAAATCGAGCTACTCTTGGCCGGGATAGATGTCGTCTTGGGAAGGTGAGCGAGCCTTGCCGGTGACTCACAGCCCCGGCTTGGGCGGCTCATTCTTGTGCGGCGCGCGTGGCGCGCTGCCTTTGCTTAGCCCCTGCTTGCGCACCTGTTCGAAGTATTGCTGCACGTATGCCTGCAGCGCCACCGGCACCTCATCCCGGTGAATCTCACCGCCCGCGTCGGCGTGATGCGCGGCGCTCTGTGCGTAGGGCGTGCGTAACTGCTGATTACTGTTCTGCACTTCCACGGTGACTTCGCCGCTCACATTAGCCGCGCGTTTGCCGATGATCTCGCTGATCTTGCCCATGGCGGCCAGTTGCTCCGCAAGTTTCACATCCTTGCTGCCATCCTGCCGGCCGATGCCGCTGCCCGGCTGCTTGGTGGCGGGCTGTTGCCCGCTCTCGCCGGGACTGCCGGCTTGCGCGTTCTGCGCATTCTGGCTATCGTCGCCCGGCTGGCCTTCCTGGCCGTCGGCGCGTTGCCCGTCGGCCTGCTGACCCTGCTTGCCGTTCTGTCCGGCGCCCTGCTGACTCTTGGGCTGCCCGTTCTGCATCCCGGCCTGCTGCTGTCCACCCTGGGCGCCGGATTGCGGCCGCATGCGATTCATCAAACTCGACATGGCATCCCGGAATTTACCCAATAGGCCGGAGTTCTCGCCGGAATTGCCGGACGCCTGTTTGTCGTCACCTTGGCCCGGCTTTCCAGCGCCCTTGCCTTGCTTTCCTTCGCCGGATTGCTGGTTGCCGGGATTGGCGCTGACGCCTTCCGGCTGCTCGCCTTGATTCTCACTGCCTTCGAGTTGCGTGGATTGCGCCAGCTTGGAATTATCCGGCCGGGTCGATCCGGTTTTGTTGTCGACGTCCGGAACGGCGGGGCTGTCCAGCGCGGAATCCGGCGCCGCGTCCAATTCGCCGGGACCCTTCTGTTGCGAGTCTTCAAGCGAAACGCCTGTTTCGCCAGGGCGCCGCTTATCCTGTGGCTGCGGATTGCGTGGCTGGCGCGCGGCTTGCCGCGTTTCGGGATACCCGAGCCTTTCCTGCACCAGGCGCGCCAGCGGAGCGCGCAGATCCAAGCGCCGGTCCAGACCATAGCGCAGCGCGAACAGGCTGGCCGCGATCAACGCCAGCAATGCGGTGGCGTACGCTGCCCGCGGCAGACGCATGGGGATCGCCCGCCGCAGGTCCACGCCCGCCGCGACACTTTCGGCTTGGACCCATTGTGCCCGGCGCATGTCCGACGGGCCGCGGCCATCTTTCGCGAAGAATAGCGCGGTCGACAACGTGTCGGCCAAACCCAAATTGTGATCGACGCATTGTGCGGCCCGATAGGCCGAAGGCGCACGTTTGCGGGTTAGATAAACTCCAACTGCGATCATGATGGAGGGCAGTAATAGCAGCCACACCCAATGCAAAATCTGACTTCCGGCTAACAAAAGCATAATGAACGATGCGAATGCGGCACTGGCCGCAAATGCGCCATGGCGTGTGCTTTCGTTGATGATGAGACGGATGCGGGCGCGTCGGACCGTTTCTAAGACCATGTAGCCTGCTGCCTTACATTATTGCAGAAAGCAGGCAATTTCCAAGCCACCACAACTTTTCATCCGTAGGCAGTGTTCGGATTACCAGTCATGGTGTCGGGTACAATAGGAGCAAGACCTGAGGAAGGATCGGACGTTTTGAAAGTCTTGATCGTTGACGACGAACCCGCACAACGCAGCGGATTAGCGGCCATGGTGGCCGCGTGGGGTATGACCCCGGAGACGGCGGCGAATGGCCAGGACGCTCTGGACGCGCTGAGCCGCGAGGGGGCAGACGTAATTCTAACCGATCTCAACATGCCCGGACTGGATGGCTTCGGATTCTTGGAGAAGCTGCGCGAGAAGGGCGACATGCCGCCCACTATTGTGTTAACCGCTTTCGGCAATATCGAAACGGCCGTGAGGACCGTGCATGAGCTGGGCGCGTACTGGTTTCTGGAAAAGCCTATCCAACCGAAGACGTTGGAGGTGCTGGTGAGCCGGGCCGCGGAGCATGCCAGACTGCATATCGACAAGCAAGCGCTGATCCGGCAACTCTCCTATAACGGCTCGCTGGGCGAAATGGTGGGTAATTCCGGCAGGATGCGCGAAATCTTCGCCCTGCTGCAGCAGGCCGGACCGAGCAAGGCGTGCGTGCTGATCACCGGCGAAAGTGGAACCGGGAAGGAGATGGTGGCGCGCACGATTCACAAGCTCAGCCCCAGGCGGCAAGGGCCTTTCATCGCCATCAACTGTGCGGCGCTCCCGGAGACTCTTATTGAAAGCGAATTGTTCGGGCATGAAAAGGGATCGTTCACGGGCGCTTCCGAACGGCGGGCGGGCTGCTTCGAGCTGGCGCAGCACGGAACCCTGCTGCTCGATGAAATCGGCGAAATGCCGCTGCCGACGCAAGCGAAGCTGCTGCGGGTCCTGGAGGATTCCAAGGTTCGCCGGCTAGGAGGCAAGAGCGAGTTCGAAGTGGATGTGCGGCTGGTGGCGGCGACCAACAAAGTGCCCGACGAAGCGATTCGCGGGGGACACCTGCGGGAAGACCTGTTCTACCGGCTGAACGTATTTCACATTCACCTGCCGCCGCTCCGCGAGCGCAAGCAGGACGTAACCGCCATCGCCGAGGCTTTGGTTTCCGATCTCAACCGCAAACACGACTGCCGCGTCAGCGGCATCTCACCGGATGTGCTGAGCGCTCTGGAACGGCACAACTGGCCGGGCAACGTGCGCGAATTGCGCAACGTGCTGGAGCGGGCAGTCATTCTGGCGGGCGAAGGCGTGATCGAGCTGCGGCACATACCGGCCACGCTGCAAGGCCGTGCCGTGATGGCGGCCGCCGCGGGGGCCAGCCCTACCGAAACCAGCGCCGTGGCGGATGACGCCGACACCGTGCGGTTCAGCATTGGCACCACCGTGGAGGACGCCGAAAAGGGACTGATCCTGCGGACCCTGGAGCACACCCATAACAATAAAACACGGGCGGCCGAAATCCTGGGCATCAGCCTGAAGACCCTGCACAATAAGTTGAAAGAGTACACCAGCTAGCGGCACAGCGGGCCAGGGGGCAAACCGGCGAGTAGGCGATTCCGGTACCCGGGAGAGCGTAGCTTGCTAAATTCGCCGCCGCTTATTTTCCCATGTGCAGATTGTTGTGGATGGCGTAAAGGGCCAGTTCCAAGCGGTCGGAGACTCCCAACTTGTCAAAAATATTGTGCAGATGATTTTTGACGGTCTGCTCGCTGATGAACATCTTCTCCGCCATCTCTTTGTTCTTGAAGCCCTGCGCTACTAAAGCCACGATTTCGCGTTCCCGCTGGCTCAGCAGCGACCGTTCGCGCTCCCGGCTGCTGGATGCCGGCGCACCGGTGGGCGGCTCGTCCATCCCGGTGGCGAATTGCCGCATGACGGCCGCGGTCGTATGCGAGTCGAGCCAGATCTCCCCCGCGTTCACTTTACGGATGCTCTTGATCAGCAGGTCCGTGGCGCTCTGCTTCAATACAATGCCGGAAGTGCCCAACTTCATGGCCTGCACGAACTCGTTCTTGTCTTCCGAAGCCGTCAGCACGATCACGCGGGTTTTATGCTTGCTGGTCTGGAGTCTCTGCAGCGTCGCCAGACCGTCCAGGCCGGGCATCTTCAGATCCAGCAGCAGAATATCCGGCTCATGCTGTTGCAAGACGTCCAGCACCTGCCGGCCATCATGAGCCTGCGCGACCACCTCGAAATCCGGCTCCAGGGCCAGCAGGCGGCACAAACCGTCTCGAAATATGGGATGGTCATCGGCTACTACGATACGGATTTTGGGAGCATCGCTATGCTCGGCGGAGGGCTCAATTTCCGAGGCACCATTGTTTTCTAGCATAAGCGTCCAGTACTAGGCTTCATTTTAAAGTCGCACTAGTACTATGTCAAATGATTTGTCCAAAAGAATTGCGGACGGATTTCCGGAGCGCGTTTTGGTATTGTTAGGGACTATGAACGAAAAATGGGCTGAAGGTGAGTTTCAGCGCTTTTGGAAGCGGCTTCAGCAACTGGGTCTTAACGCTTATGAGTCGCGCTCGTACGTGGTTCTTTTGGGGCATCCGCGATTCAAGGCGTTGGAACTGGCGGCGCGCGCCCACGTGCCGCGGCAGAAGATCTACGAGGTGCTGGATAGTCTGGTGGAGAAGGGCTTCGCGCAGGTCGTGCAGGAGCGCACCAAACTATTTTCGGCCGTGGAACCCAGCCTGGCGCTTCCCGGATTCCTGATGCGCAAGCGTCAACTGCTGGATCAGGAGGTGACCGAACAAAGCCGCGCCAGCATCGGGTTGATCGACGATTTGAAGTCGGTGTTCGCGCAGGGTCAGGAAGGGCGGGGCACGCTGGACTTCCTGCGGATCGTGAGCGATCCGGCGCAGACGGCCGCCGAATACCGGCGTATGCTGGCGGAGGTGCGCGCGGAATATGTGGAGTTCTCGCGGCCGCCCTATGCGGTGGACCCGCTGGACGAGAAACTCGTCAAGCAGGCGCGCCTATCCGGCGTGGCGTGCCGGCTGCTACTGGAAGCCGGCACCCTGGATGAAGCCCACCGGCACCGGTTGCAGGATTATGAAGCGGCGGGCGTGGAAGTGCGGCAGTCCGATTCGGTTCCTATGAAGCTGGCGGTGTTTGACGGACGCCAAGGCATGATCGCGCTGCTGGATCCGGTGATCACGCGGCCCACGTGGACGGCCGTGGTATTCAATCATGAAGCCATGGGAGAGGCCATGGCGGGGCTGTTCGAGGATCGCTGGCGGCGCGGACAGGCGCTCTAATGGATGGCCCGCTATTGACGCTCGAAGACCACTTTTTGATCGGCGTGCCGCGCGCCGGTAATGTGCCGCACGAGCGTTAATGCTTTGCCATCCGGTGAAACCGTCCAGCGATCGTTCATCTCGGCTTTGCGGAGCGCGAAGACCTCGCTTTGGACCACCAAGTCGTCGCCTTCCCAGCGCGCCGTGCTTTTCACTTCGTTGCCGTTGACGTGGTTGGTACACTCCTTGCCATCCAAGGTGTAGACCATGTCGTAGGTATTCTCCTTGCCGCCACGGAGCATCTGCGTGATGGTGTCTTTCAGGTTGGAGCCGTCCAAGGTGATGCGGTCCAGGCGGCTTACCGATATTGGTCCGGGTCCGAAGTCGCTCTTGTCCGGGTCCATTTTCCAGACGCCGGCCAGGTTCGATTTGGTTTGCCCCTGTGCCATTATGGAAACTGCCAGAAGAGCCCACGCAATCGGGATGGCGGTATGCACTTGCATACTATTGTTTCTCCGATACGATCTTCTGGTCGGTCTCGCCCATGGGGCTATTGACGTGGCGCTTGACGGTGAGAGTCTTGCCATCGTCTGAAAGCGACCAGCGGTCATTCAGAGTGATCTCCGAACCATTGAACGAGGCCTTGCTCACCACCACCAACTCACTGCCTTCCCACTTCGCGGTGCTCTTTAACTCATTACCGCGCACGACGTTGGTGGTTTCTTTGCCGTCGGTCGAGTATTTGATTTCCGCGGAGACGTCACCCATCTGACCGCTTTGGGAGAAGGCGTTGGTGAGCGCGGGATCGGCATGCGTGATCTTATCGGTACGGCTATCCGGCGCCGGCATACTTCCGAAATCGCTCTTGGCGGTGTTGAGCTTCCATGTGCCGGTGAAGTTGGGTTTGTCCGCCGCCTGGATAAATCCCACCGCCCCGGCGATCAGCGCCAGGGCGCAGGCTTTGATTAGATGTTGACGCACACAGTCTCCTTACTGCTTATCGAACACGAGTTTCATGTCGAAGTCGCCACCACCCGTCGCAATGTGCCGGGTGACGGTCATGGTCTTACCGCCATCGGAGAGCACCCAGCGTTCCTTCGAGGTGAAATCGTTGCCGTCGAAGGACCCCTTGGTGTCGGCCGTCAAGTCGTCGCCGTCCCATTTCGCAGTGGTCTTGAACTCATTGCCCATGAAGTTATTGACGCACTCCTTGCCATCGGTGGTGTAGGCCATGTCATAGGTCATATCGCCCTGACCACCGGTTTGCGCGATGTTGATCTTGAGGCTGGGGTCCTGATGCCCGATTTTTTCGACCATACTATCGGGCGGCGGCATGGGTCCGAAGTCGCTCTTGGCCGCATTGGCCTTCCAGGTACCGCTGAAGTCGGACTTGGCTTGCGCTTGAACCATCGCCAGCGCGGCCAGCAGAAACATTAAAGATAGAGTTTTGAATGCGAAATCGCGCATGGACGTCCGCCTATTGTTTGTCGAATACCACCTTCATATCCGCTTCCCCCATGGAGCTCGAGAAATGACTTGCCCGGGTGAGCGTTTTGCCATCGCTCGAAAGCGTCCACCGATCCTTGGCCGTGAAGTCGGTGCCGCCGAACGATCCTTTGCTTTCGACTACCAGATCGTCGCCGTCCCATTTGGCGGTGCTCTTGATTTCATTGCCGCCCATGCTGTTGGTGGTTTCTTTGCCTTCAGTGTTGTAGGTGACGTCGTAAGTCTGGTCGCCCATAGGGCCGCCCGTGGAAGCGATGTTGGCCTTGATCTCGGTATCCTGCTGGGTGACTTTGTCGACGCGGCTATCGGGCGGGGGCATGGGTCCGAAATCGCTCTTGCCGGTGTTCATTTTCCAGGTACCGCTGTAATCGGTCTTGGCCTGGGCCTGAATCAATCCAAAAGCCAATGTTAAAAGGCCGAGCGAAAGCAAACGGGTCGACGGCCTGGTCGTAAGGTTGCGCATGAAAACCCTCCTTTTGGAAATCTTAGCAGGTAATCGGCAATATTGGCGCGTAACCGTGGCCCCCAAATTGCTCCATCAACACCGAGGTTTGCATGTGGATCGCCGGTGGTCTCGCGCTTTTGGTAATACTTAGCCTGCTGTTGTCGATGATTTCCAGCCCGCCGACGGTCGGCCGCTAGGACGCGAATGTTCAAATCTGACACACGCGTGTCAGACGGACTCGAAATATCGCGCCAGCTCCCAATCCGTGACGGCTTTCTCGTACTGCCGGACTTCCCACTCCCGGGTGCTGGCGTAGTGATCCACGAACTCCTCGCCTAACCATTCGCGCGCCACCGGGCTCTGGCGGAACAGCGCGGTGGCTTCCGCCAGCGTATGAGGCAGGGCCGGCGCCTCGCCCGCGTAAGCATTCACGGTAGGCGCGGGAAGCGCCAGCCGGCGTTCGATTCCATCCAGACCCGCCGCGAGCGAGGCCGCCATGGCGAGATATGGGTTGATATCCGCTCCAGTCACCCGCAATTCGACTCGCGACGATTTTTTGCCGCCCGGGATCGCCCGGACGGCGGTGGTCCGGTTGTCCATGCCCCATGTGGCATTAATGGGCGCCCACGCGCCCGGCACGGTGCGCTTGTAAGAATTGACGGTCGGGCAAAACACCGCCGCCAGATCCGCCATGTTTGTCACCAGTCCGGCGATGTAATGCCGCATGACCTCCGGCATGGTGCGCTCACCATAAAAGAGATTATCCGGACTGTTTGCCGGGCTCAGGCTCTGATGCAGATGGCCGCTCGATCCCGGAAGTGCGGCGTTCCATTTGGCCATGAAGGTGGGCGTCAGGTTGTGCCGCGCGGCGATCTCTTTCACCGCGGTCTTAAACAGGGCCGCGCGGTCGGCCGCCAGGACGCCTTTTTCCACCGCGATCGCCGCTTCGTAGACGCCCGGTCCTGTCTCGGTGTGAAATCCTTCCAGCGGCACATCGAAGGCCGCCAGAGCTTCGAGGATGCCGATGACCATTTCCGCATTCTCGGACGCACGCAATACGCTATAGCCGAACATGCCCGGCGTCAGTGGGGTGAGCCCGCCAAAGTGCTTATCGCGCAGGCTTTGCGGCGTCTCGCGGAAAATGAAAAATTCGTACTCCGCCGAAAAATGCGCGATATAGCCCTGTTCCGCCGCGCGCGCCAGCACGCGCTGGAATACCTGCCGCGGCGCAATGGCCAACGGCGCGCCATCCGGGCGGCAGAAATCCATCAGGAAAAAAGCGGTTCCCGGTTCCCAGGGCACCAGCCGGTAAGTCGCGAAGTCAATGCGGCAGTGTGCGTCCGGGTATCCCGTGTGCCAGCCGGTAAACTTCACGTTGTCGTACAACACGTCGCCGATATCCCATCCGAAGATGACATCGCAGAACCCCAAGCCGGATTCCGCCGCCGACCAAAACTTCTCCAGACTGATATATTTCCCGCGCAGCAGCCCATCCGTATCGAACGCGCCCAGCTTCACGCGACGGACATGATTGTCTTCGAAACGCCGCTTAATCGATTGAAGGTCCATCAGAGCGCCACCCATACCGACTTGATATTGGTATATTGTTCCAGCGCGTACGACCCCAGGTCGCGGCCGAAGCCGCTCTGCTTATAGCCGCCGAACGGCGACGCCGTGTCGAATCCATTGTAGGTGTTGATCCACACCGAGCCGGCTTTGATATCCGCTGCCATGCGATGCGCCAGCTTGACGTCGCGCGTCCACACCGCCGAGACCAGCCCGTAGATGGTGCAGTTGGCGATCTCGACCGCTTCATCCGCATCGTGGAATTTCAGCGCGCAGAGCACTGGCCCGAAGATCTCTTCCTGGGCAATTTTCATCTGCGGCTTCACCTCGGAAAAGATAGTCGGTTTCACGAAGAACCCCTTGGCCTTGGCGCCTTCGGTATCGCGCTCGCCGCCGCATAACAGTTTGGCGCCTTCCTGCTTGCCCGACTCGATATAGTCCAGGATGCGTTCCATCTGCCGCCCGGAGACCTGCGACCCCATCTGCGTGCCCTTGTCCAGCGGATCGCCCACCTTCAGCTTGCGCGCGCGGTTGACCAACTCGTCCACGAAGCGATCGTGAATCTCTTCGTGCACTAGCAGCCGCGACGCCGCGCTGCAAATCTCGCCTTTGTTCGCGAAAATGCCCCAAAACGCCGATTTCACCGCGGCATCGAAATCGCAATCCGGGAAAATGATGTTGGGCGACTTGCCACCCAGCTCCAGGCTCAACCGCTTCAGGTTCGATTCGCCGGAGGCCACCAGCAGCCGGCGCGCCGTGCGTATGCTTCCCGTGAAGCTGATCTTGTCCACGTCCATGTGCAGCGCCAGCGCTTCGCCGGCCGTTTGGCCGTAGCCGGTGACCACGTTCAGCACGCCATCCGGCAGCCCCGCCTCCTTGCAGTATTCCGCCAGTTTCAGCGCGGTCAGCGGCGTCCACTCCGAGGGCTTCAGCACCACCGAACATCCGCATGCCAGCGCCGGGGCGACCTTCCACGCGGCGATCTGCAGCGGATAGTTCCACGGCACGATGCCGCCCACCACCCCCACCGGCTCGCGCAGCGTGTAATTCAAAAACGGCCCGTCCACCGGAATGGTTTCGCCGTACAGCTTGCGCACCCAGCCGGCGTAATAGCGGAACGCATCGATGGCCGGGTCGACGTCCGCGCCGCCGGCCTCGCGCACCGTCTTGCCGTTCTCCAGCGACTCGATCACGGACAGCTCTTCGCGATGCTTCAGCAGGACCTCGGCGATATCCCACAGGATCTTCTCCTTCTTCGAGGGGTCCATGCCGCGCCAGGTCTTGCGCTCGAAGCTATCGCGCGCCGCGGCCACCGCGCGGTCCACGTCGCAAGCTTCGCTGTCCGGGACGGTGGTCAGTAACTCGCCGGTGGCCGGATTGATGATGTCGATTGTGCGGCCGCACTGGGCATTCTCCCAAAGGCCATTGATGAACACTTTGCCAGGTTGCAGTTGTTGTTTGATTTCTTCGGCTACGGTCATGATTTATTGCCTCGTTGCGGTCCTAAGCCGCTGGCGGTACTTCGATTTTCTTTGGCGAGGCTTACCGGCTTGGGCACGGGCTCGCAGAATTCGCGCAGGGTTTGAATGTGCCCGCGGATCGCCTCCTGGATATTGTGCCCGGTCTCCTCGATGGTTTTCCCGGTGGTGATACAACCCGGCAGGTCCGGCACGTAAGCGGCCCAGTTGTGCTCTGCGCGTTCGAATATAACGGCGTACTTCAGACTCATCTCTTTGCCTCCAGTCCGGCGGCTCGGAGAACCGACCTTAACGTGCCCACTGACACGTCATCGCCCGGATGCCGGTACAGTCATCACGTTTGGTTTCGTACCGTGTTTGAAGTGACGATGGCTTCCTGTAGTTCGAGCATGCCGCCAGCCATCCGATTCCAGCAGCCGGATCAAATCGCGGACCTTCACCAGCTTTCATTGTAGCCGCAACCTGATCGGCGTTCGGCGTTACGCCCCGAGCTTTATCCCGCCTGTGGCCTACCGACCGTGCAGACCAAGACACCGACACAGATGAGAAAGCACGCGATGGATACGCCATACAGCGTCCAAATCCTCTTGCGCAGGCGCCCCGTGGGATAAAGCCTCTTATACTCGCGAAAGAGTCGTTGGTGTTTGGACCAATACCAGAACAGCCAATCAAACCGCTGCTCCCATGGAAGCTTTTGGTTGACCTGATCGATCATACCCCAGGAGGCTAAGTTCGCCGCCAGACCGCACGCCGGGCTCGACGCCAGCGCGGTAACCCCGATAATCAAGCGGACTTCCATCGCGTTCATGATAACCTGAGCCTTCCTATGCCCTCCAAGCTCGCCTGCCTCGCAGCCCTGCTTTGCGCCTCCGCCTTCGCCGCCACCCCCGGCGAAGAGATTCGCCTCTGGCCCGACGCCGCGCCCGGCTCGGAAAAAGAAACCGCGCCCGAAGTCTTTGACGCATCGCCTAATTCCAACCTGCCCAAGCGATTCACCGTGGTGCACTACCCCTCCATCTATGTCTTTCTGCCGCCCAAGGAGAGGGCCAACGGCACGGCTATGGTGGTGGCGCCCGGCGGCGGACACAACCAGCTCGTCATCGACAAAGAGGGCTGGGAAATTGCCGCGTGGCTCAATCAGAACGGCATCGCCGCTTTCGTCTTGAAGTATCGTCTCGCCCGCGCCCCCAATTCGCATTACACGGTCGCCGGCGAAGCCTTGGCCGATTCCGCCCGTGCCGTGCGTACCGTCCGCAGCCGCGCCGCCGAATGGGGAGTCGATCCCGCCCGCATCGGGTTCATCGGCTTTTCGGCGGGTGGGGAACTCACCGCGCTTATCGAGACGCGCTTCGATGCCGGAAACCCCGCCGCGCCGGACCCCATCGACCGCGTCAGTTCGCGCCCCGATTTCGCCGCCGCCATCTATCCCGGATTCCGGCCCGGCTCCATCACCGTTCCCAAGGACGCGCCGCCCACGTTTCTCATGTGCACCGATGAGGACCGCGGCCACGTCGTCACCACTGTGAACCTTTATCTCGATCTTGAAAAGCAGGGTGTGCCCAGCGAGATGCACATCTATGAGAAGGGCGCCCACGGCGTCGGCATGCGGTCGGGGCATCTGCCGGTGGCCACCTGGCCCGACCGCTTCCGCGACTGGCTGCTGGACCGCAAGCTGATTCAGTAGTCAGACCGCGTTGATGTCGGCGCTTTCCAGAATCGGCTGCGGCGCGCCTTGCCCAGCCACTCTGATCATGGCCCGTCCGATCTGCTGCGTGGTCGTCACGTATTGCGGAAAGCGCTTATATAACCACGGCAGCACCGGCGCCACCACGGCGATTCCAACACGATAGAGACGGGTCCGAGATTGTATCCCATCGAGGGGAATAATCGCCCCCGGCCGGAGCATATACGCAGCTCGGAACGGCAGCCGCAACAGTGCATTCTCGGTCGCGCCCTTTACCCGCGCCCACATGCTGCTCCCTCGCTCTGAGCTGTCCGTGCCCGCGCCGGATACGTAGACGAACGTCATGCCGGGATTGAGCCGCGCCAATGTCCCGGCGGCTGCGAGTGTAAAATCGTACGTGATGCGCCGGTAGGCCGCCTCCGTCATTCCCACTGAGGTGATTCCCAGACAGAAGAAGCAAGCATCCAATCCACGCATCTCGCCCTCGATCGGCGAGTAATCCAGAAAATCGGAGTAAACCACTTCGCGCAACTTGGGATGCTCCCGGCCGGTCCGCCCGCGCCCGATCGATAGCACGCTCTCCACACTCGCATCGCGCAGGCATTCCAGCAAGACACCCTGCCCCACCATCCCGGTCGCGCCAAAAATAATTACCTTCATTACGATCATTACAGCACGGGAGGAGTTCAATGATGTGACCAAGACCTGCTGATACAATGGGGCCAGCGTCCGGAGAGGATCGCGTGACATGCGACTAACGATTTGTTTTGTCATGCTGATTTCGGCTGCTTATTCCGCGGATTTTACTACATACATTGGCGGGGCAAGCCAAACTTCAAATCAATCTACTATCGGTGGGCTGGCAACAGACTCCGAAGGCAACACCTATGTAACCGGCAGCAATGCATTCGTCACCAAATTAGATCCCGCCGGAAACATTGTGTTCACCAACACATTCGGCCCAAGCGGAAGCTACAGCTATGGATATTCCATCGCTGTCGATTCTTCGAACAACATTTGGGTGGGAGGCCAGACCGTCGCGGCTAATTTCCCGCTCGTGAACGCGCTGCAGTCCTCCGTGGTTTCGTCCGGAAGCGGGTTTTTGATGAAAATGGGCGGCGGACGGAACGGTGCTCTACTCTTCGTACTTAGGCGGCACGCTGGGCGCCAGCGCGGTAAGTGGCATAGCCACGGACAACAGCGGCAGTGTTTATGTGACTGGCTGGACCGATGCCGCGGACTTTCCAACTACGCCCGGCCTACCCGCGTCACCGGTGAGCGGTGGATTGGCGCCTGTCTATGGCTTGTTTTGCGGCCAAACTCAGCTCTACTGGACAGAAAATCCTGTATTCGACCGTGATTGCGGGACCCCCGGAATGCGCCTCTTGTTTTCCTGTGCCCGAGACCTTGGGCGCGCCGGGGTCGCGGTGGATGGATCGGGCAATGCCTTAGTAGCCGGCGGTACCAATACCCAACTACCGGCGATAACCAGTGCGACTTCCGGCCCTGGATCGTTTGTCTTTAAGATCGATCCCGCCGGAAACGGAATTGTCTATTTTGCTTATCTCGGGGCAGTCACCTCGATCGCATTCGGCGGGACCCTCCCCCGGACTCATCGATGGGCTCATGCAGATCAACGTGATCATCCCGGCTCAAAACCAGACGCCGCAGCTACAGGTGGTGTTTGATCCTGCTGGCGCCGCGCAAGGGACCTTCCTCGGATTCGTCTGGGTGTCGCGGTAGGACAACGCACTCCGAATCGTGTGCTATCCTGTTGTCAGTTACTGAGAGGAGCGCATGAGCAAACCCACCGGCCTCGTCCAAGGCACTCTGGATCTCCTGATCCTGACGGTCATCGCCCTGGAACCCATGCACGGCTGGGCCATCGCCCAACGCATCCGCCAGATCTCCGGCGACGTGCTGCAGGTCGGCCAAGGCGCGCTTTATCCGTCCCTCCACAAGCTCGAACAAAATGGCTGGATCCGCGCCGAATGGGCCGTCAGCGAAAACAACCGCCGCGCCAAGTATTACACCCTCACCAAGGCCGGCCGCAAGATCCTCGATCAAGAGGCCGCCCAATGGGAGCGTCTCTCCACAGCCATCACCCAGGTGGTGCGCGCAAACTAACGAGTCATGCGCCTCCGCGACATATTCCATCAGCGCCTGCGGTCGCTCTTCTCCCGCAGCACCGTCGAGAGCGATCTCGACGAAGAACTCCGCTACCACCTCGAACGCCAGATCGAATTGAATCTCGCCGCCGGAATGCGCCCCGCCGAGGCCCGCCAGGCCGCCTTGCGCACGTTTGCCGATTTCGAACAAACCAAAGAGGAGTGCCGCGACATGCGTAAAATGAACCTGATCGACGAACTGCGGCAGGACCTGCGCTTCACCACCCGCCAGTTCGCTAAGAACCGTGCATTTACCGCCACCGCCATCCTGGTGTTGGCCCTGGGTCTGTGCGCCAGCGTAGCGATCTTCGCTTTCGTTGACGCCGCCCTCATCAAGCCGCTACCTTATCCCAATGCCACCCGCCTTGCCGGCGTATATGAGAGCATTCCCCAGTGTCCCCGTTGCAACCTCTCCTACCTCGATTACCTCGACTGGAAGAAACTAAACAAAGTCTACCAGTCGCTCGAAGCGTACACCGGCGCCGGCTTCATCGTCACTACGCCAGGCGGCGCGCGGCCGTCCCATGCCGCGCGCGTCAGCGCGGGATTCTTTCGCGCCCTGGGCGTCACGCTCCCCCTCGGCCGCGATTTCCATGCGGGCGAAGATCTGCAGGGCGCGCCGCGCACCGTTATCTTGAGCTACGTAACCTGGCGCAATCAATACGCCGGCAGGTCGGATATCGTCGGGCAAACCGTGACGCTCGATAGCCTGCCCTATGTGATCATCGGTGTGCTGCCGCGCGACTTTCACTTCGCCCCGGAAGGCGCCGCCGAGTATTGGACCGCTCTCGACCCCGCCCGTTCCTGCGAGCAGCGGCGCAGTTGCCACAACCTTTATGGTGTAGCCCGGCTGAAGGACGGCGTTTCCTTTCAAGCCGCGCAGGCCGACACAGTCCTGATCGCGCGTCAACTCGAAGAGCGGTATCCCGACTCCAACCACGGGCAGGGCGCCAATGTCGTGCCGCTTACCGAAGTGATCGTCGGCGATATCCGCCCTATCCTGCTGGTCTTGCTCGGCGGCGCGGCCTTGTTGCTCCTGATCGCCTGCGTGAATATCGCCAGCCTCCTGCTGGTCCGCTCCGAAAGCCGCCGCCGCGAGATGGCGGTGCGCAGCGCGCTGGGCGCCTCGCGCGCCCGTTTGATCCGTCAGTTTGTGACCGAGGGGCTGGTACTGGCTGCGGCCGGTAGCACCCTGGGCATGGCCGCAGCCGCCTGGGCTACGCGCCTCCTCGTTCTCCTGATCCCGGAAGAAATGATGGCCGGTATGCCCTTTCTGTTAGGCTTGGGACTGAACGGCAGGGTGTGGACTTTTGCCGCGGCCATCACCCTGCTCGCCGCCCTGGTGTTCGCCCTCACCCCCGCCTTGCGTCTTTCATTTATGGAAATGCGCGACGGACTCGCCGAAGGCAGCCGCGGCTCGGCCGGCAATACATGGCGTCGCCTGGGAGCCCGCCTGGTGGTGGTCGAACTGGCCACCGCCATGGTGTTGCTGGTGGGCGCCGGACTTCTCGGCCAGAGCTTATATCGACTCCTGCGTGTAGCCATCGGCTTCCGGCCCGACCATCTGGTCACCATGGAAGTCGACGCGCCCGATGCCACCTATGGCAAAGACCCGCAAGCCGTGGCGCTCGGCCGGCAACTCCTCGATCGCGTCTCCAACCTGCCCGGCGTAAAATCCGCCGGGCTCGTCAGCGTCTTGCCCGTGAACTTCAACGGCAACACGGATTGGATTCGCTTCGTGGGCAAGCCGTACAACGGCGAGCACAATGAAGTGAACGAACGCGATGTTAGCGCCGACTTTTTTCCCACCCTAAAAGCGAAGCTCCTGCGCGGCCGTTACTTTACCGAAGCCGACGACCAGTCGAAGCCGAACGTGGCGGTCATCAACCAGACCCTGGCCCGCAAATATTTCCCCGGCGAAGACCCCGTCGGCAAGCAGTATGGCGACATCAGCCTGTCGCCAAAATCCATCCGCACAATCATCGGCGTGGTGGAAGATATCCGCGAAGGCCAGCTTGATTCCGAAATCTGGCCCGCCGAGTATCTGCCCTTTAACCAAAGCCCGGACACTTACTTCAATCTCGTCGTGCGCACCTCCCAGGCCGGTCTTTCCATCCTTCCGTCGCTGACCGCCACGATTCACGGGATTGACCGCGGGATTGTGGTACTGGGAGGCGCGTCCATGGAAAAGCGCATCGAGGACTCCCCATCGGCGTATATCCGCCGGTCTTCGGCGTGGCTGGTGGGAGGTTTCGCCGCCGTCGCCCTGCTCCTGGGAGTGGTCGGCCTGTACGGAGTGATCGCGTACTCGGTCGGCCAGCGTACGCGCGAGATCGGCGTTCGCATCGCCCTCGGCGCGGAACGTAAGTCCGTTTACGGGCTCGTCCTGAAAGAAGCCGGATCACTGGCAGTCATCGGCATACTGGCCGGAGTGCTGGCGTCCCTGCTGGCAACCAAGTTGCTGCGCAAGCTGCTCTTCGGCATTCAATCCTGGGATATTCCGACCTTGATCGCCGTGGCTGTCGTACTTGCGGTAGCCACGCTCCTGGCGAGCTACATTCCGGCGCGCCGGGCCGCCTCCGTCAACCCGGTGGAAGCCCTGCGTGCCGAGTAATGCGCCTGGCCGCCATATGCGCTCTCACCAACCTAGGACTATTCCTGAGGGCCTGCCGGTGGAGGTATCGGGGCAGCGGCGCAGGTGGCGGAGGCGATAGGCCATCACCGAGCGTCTTGAGCGGATGGACCCATCCTTGACTCCTTTCTCCGCTAAGCGGCAGGTTTGTCTGTCACCGCGTGGCGCCTGCGGACACCGCCATTGATCCTCTCGGGAACTTACGCCCCGAAAGCACCGGCAACTGAGGATAAAGATTCATCGGCGCCTGGTGTTGGGCAAACGCCTTGCGGCAAGCGTCGGAAAGCGAATAGCCCTTGGCGAGCATAAGGTAGAAGTCGCGAATCCAATTCGCCAGTGTCTTCAGGTCAATCGGATCATACGCAAATACGACGTTGGTGACAGGCAGCAGTTTGGCCACTAGTGGCAGCGCCTCGTTATTCGGCAGAACCACCAACGATGCCCCGGTCTCCTTGACGAGATCCACGAACGCATCGACTTCAAGGTAGTCCGGCTTTCCGCTTGCGTCCGCCCGCGTCTTGGGATTGACCTCGCTGAAGATCAGATCGCCGCTAATAGGGCAAATGTAGGAGGCAATGTGAATGATATCGAAGCGATTTTCGACAAGTAGCGTGCGCAAATCGGCTGAAGATGTGCTTACAAGATGATGAACGCTGTCAGGAAATGCTTCGCGAATGAGTTCGATATTTTCCCCCAGGGTGTCCTGGTATTGCTTACTGCTGGCGCATAGAACTCGAGGATTCGAAACCGATTGGTTCGTCGTCGGCGTTTCTACTCCGCAGTCGATTGCCTCTGTGACAGCGTCTTTTTGTTCGCGGTGACGCGATTCGAAAGCGTGCACCTCGCCGGCGAACGCATCAAAATCTATTGCGGGAATCTCGGAGCCTAGTTCCTGGGCGAGACGTCCGTAAAATTGGCGCAGTCCGCCGGTATCGGACGCTTCGACCGCTTGGCTATCTTCCAAGGGACGTTGCAGTTGCCCCGGCTTCAAATCCGTGTGGCAAATTGGGATGATCGGCTTGGAACGCGCCAGGGCCGCTCCCATTTCGATGTTTATCCAGCGCCGCTCAATGGACTGCTGGCTGCACAGAACTGCAAATAGCTCAGCACTCTGGAGGGCCTGGATCACGCCTTCCAACCAGTGCTCCCCGACAGCTATGCTGGTGCCGTCCGAAGACACAAAAACGTCGATTAACCCAATAAAATCGTCCGCAATGTGTTGCTTCAGGATCGCTGCAAGCTGCGCCTCGCCGCTGGCGTGACTCACAAATACCCGGAGCTTCGCTGCCTTTGGCAATGTTGACCCTCCAAGCCGACTCTTGGCTGAACCGGCACTACATATTATAAGTAGTTAGGATCGAGCCGGATTCGTTTCAGCCGGTTTGCACGCTTGAAAACAAATAGGGCACTTGCGATTGGGCGCTTCTCGCGGCCCGGCACACAGAGGCCCTAGGGCGCGATGAGCGCCCTGGCAGAGACCGTGCACCGCCGCCTGGCGTTTCGGGTCGTCCGGGAAGGAACAGCGACATGGACTCTGCCGGCCAGCGGACCCGCGAAAATCGGAGCGCGCATCGCTGTCTGCGCGGAACGCAAGTCCGTCTAGGGGCTCATTCTGAAAGAAGCCGGATGGCTGGCCGCCATTGGTATCTTCGCAGGACTGCTCGCCTCTCTGCTCGCCACCACGCTGCTGCGCAAACTGCTCTTCGCATTCAATCCTGGGACTTTCCAACTTGAGCGCCGGCGCCGCCATACTTGGCATAGTCGCGCCCTCGCAAACTTGGCCTCGTGCCCGTAATTCGGATACAATACTCTTATAGCCACCGCGTAACTCAGCGGGAGAAAATTCTATGCCCGAACGTACTATTCAACTCACAGAACTGATACTCCGCGACGCCCACCAGAGCCTGCTGGCCACGCGTATGGCGCTGGAAGATATGATCCCGGCTTGTGAAGATCTCGATAAAGCCGGGTTTTGGTCGATCGAGTGTTGGGGCGGCGCCACCTTCGACGCCTGCATCCGGTTTCTGAACGAAGATCCGTGGGAGCGCCTGCGCACTTTCCGCAAGCTGATGCCCAATTCAAGATTGCAAATGCTGTTGCGCGGCCAGAACCTGCTCGGCTACCGGCATTACGAAGACGAAGTCGTGCGGCGATTCGTTGAGAAAGCCGCCGAGAACGGCATGGATGTATTCCGCGTCTTCGATGCCCTTAACGACATCCGCAATTTGCGCACGTCGCTCAAAGCCGTGCGCTCCACCGGCAAGCACGCGCAGGGCACCATCTGTTACACCATCAGCCCGGAGCACACCATCCCGGCGTTCGTCACCATGGCGGAGCAGTTGGTCGAGCTGGGCTGCAATTCCATATGTATTAAGGATATGGCCGGATTGCTGAAGCCCGCCCCTGCATATGAGCTGGTGGAAGGCATCAAGGCGGCCTGCGGCGACGAAACGCTGGTGCACGTGCACACGCACGCCACCACCGGCGTCACCATGGTCAGCCTGATGAAAGCCATCGAAGCGGGCTGCGACATCGTGGACACCAGCATCAGCAGCCTCAGCCTGGGCCCCGGACATAACCCGACCGAGGCGATGATCGAAATGCTGGAGGGCACCGGCTATCGCACGGTAGTGGATATGGAACGCGTGCGCAAGGTGCGCGACTACTTTAATACGGTCCGCCCGCGGTATAGCGAGTTTCTGACGGGATTCGCCGGCGTGGATACGGATATTTTCCGCAGCCAGATCCCCGGCGGCATGATCTCCAACATGGAGAGCCAGCTCAAGCAGCAGGGAGCCGGCGACAAAGTGCGGGAAGTGCTGGAAGAGGTGCCCAATGTCCGGAAGGACGCGGGCTATCCGCCGTTGGTGACGCCCTCCAGCCAGATTGTCGGCACGCAGGCGGTATTCAATGTATTAATGGGACGTTACAAAGTGCTGACTGGCGAGTTCGCTGACTTAATGCTGGGTTACTATGGCAGCACGCTCGGCGAGAAGAATCCGGAAGTGGTAAAGAAGGCCGTGCAACATTCCAAGAAGGATCCCTGCACCTGCCGCCCGGCCGATCTGCTGCGTCCCGAGTGGGACCACTTGCGCGCCGACGCATTGGCTTTGAATGGCTGTAACGGCAGCGACGAAGATGTGCTCACTTACGCCATGTTTCCGCAGGTGGCGCCTAAGTTCTTCCCGGCGCGCAGCCAGGGACCCAAGAACTTGAGCAAGGAGCCGGTCAAGGCGCCTGCCAAACCAGCCCCCGCGCCGGCGAAACCGGCGGCAGCGCAGAATCAACTTACCGAGCCGGTATCCTATGTAGTAACCATGAACGGTAAGTCACACAACGTGACCGTAGCGCCGGCTTAGGCAGCCTCGCGCTCTGAAAGCTTGAAATATGCCAACGACTGAACAAATCAATACAGCTATAGAAACCAAGATCCGCATCTTATCCGATAAGCGCGCCGCGCTGATGCAAGGCGGCGGCAAAGACCGCATCGAAAAGCAGCACCAGTCCGGCAAGCTCACGGCCCGCGAGCGCATCGAGCACCTAGTCGATGGCGGCAGCTTCCAAGAAATTGGCCTATTTGCCAAGCACCACGCGACGCTGTTCGGCATGGCGGACAAGGAACTGCCGGCCGACGGCGTGGTCACCGGCGCGGCCACCGTGGACGGCCGCCTAATCCACCTGGCCAGTCAGGATTTCACGGTGGGCGGTGGCGCGGCCGGCGAAACCCACAGCGACAAAGTCGCCGAGATGATGCGTTACTCGCTCAAGACCGGCTCGCCATTCGTCTTCATCAACGATTCGGGCGGCGCGCGGGTCCAGGAAGGCATTTATAGCCTGGCGGGTTACGGACGCGTCTTCTATATGAACGTGATGCTCTCCGGCGTGGTGCCGCAAGTGTCGTTGATCTGCGGACCGTGTGCCGGCGGCGCGGCCTACAGCCCGGCGCTCACCGATTTCATCATCCAGACCAAGGGCGCGCAGATGTTCATCACCGGTCCGTCGGTGATCAAGCAGGTCACTGGAGAGGTGGTGACGCCCGATCAACTGGGCGGCCCCGCTGCGCAGATGACTTACTCCGGCGTGGTGCACTTCATCGCCGAGAACGACGACGAAGCCACCTACATCTGCCGGCGTCTGTTGAGCTTTCTGCCTTCGAACAATATGGAAGATCCGCCGCGCCTGTCCTACGACGCGCCCATCGATCCCGATCCGGGTGTGAACACCCTGGTCCCCGATGACGGCAAGGTCGCCTACGATATGCACACGGTGATCGCGGCGTTGTTGGATCAGGGCGACTTTCTGGAAGTGCAGCCTAGCTTCGCGCAAAACATTCTGATCGGATTAGGGCGCATCGCGGGCCGCACCGTCGGTGTCATAGCCAATCAGCCGGCTGTGCTCGCGGGCGCGCTGGATATCAACGCTTCCGACAAGGCCTCCCGCTTCATCCGCTTCTGCAACGCGTTCAATATCCCACTGCTGACATTGGTGGACGTGCCCGGATTCATGCCCGGTGTGCAGCAGGAGTACGGCGGCATCATCCGCCACGGAGCGAAGCTGCTATTCGCTTATTCCGCCGCCACGGTGCCCAAGGTGACCGTGATCGTGCGCAAGGCTTATGGCGGCGCATACCTGGCCATGTGCGGCAAAGATCTGGGCGCCGATCGCGTGATCGCCTGGCCCACCGCCGAAATCGCCGTGATGGGCGCGGAAGGCGCGGCGGACGTGGTCTTCCGCAAGGAAATCGGCGAGGCGCAGGATAAGAAAGCGCGGCGTAAAGAATTAATTGACCTATACCGCAACACGTTTTCGAATCCTTATGTGGCGGGCGCGGCGCGCCTGGTGGACGACATCATCGAGCCGGCCCAGACCCGCGCGTACCTGGCAATGGCGCTGGAAAGTCTGCAGACCAAGCGCGAACTGCGGCCGGCCAAGAAACACGGGCTGATGCCGCTATAGGCGGAAAGGAATTGGCCACAGATAAACACAGATCTTCAGTTCGTGGTTTTAGCCGTGTTCATCTGTGTTCATCGGTGGCCAAATAAGGTTTTGCTTTTATGGGACTACTCTTACTGCCGGCAGGAATCTTCGCCGGATGGGTCGCTGGAACGGTTATGTCGCGCCGGATGATACAACACGAGGTCAGGCGCCTCGAATCACTGATTGCTCCGCCGCCTGCGCCGCCGGTGATCGCGGCTGCGCTTCCGGCGCCCAAGCCAGTCGAGCCCGAGAAGGTGGAAGAACTCACACCGGAGATTATCATGGTGCTCAGCGCCGCCGTGGCCGCCTTCCTCGGCAAGCGGGCCCGCATTCGCAGTGCGCGGCTGGTGCGTAGCGCGCCATCCAGCGCGTGGGCCCAGCAGGGGCGCGTATTCGTTCAGGCATCGCACAATCTGGGAGTCGTGCACGGGCGATGAAACTAAAAATTACAGTTGACCAGAAGATTTACGAAGTGGACGTGGAAGTTGCCGAAGACGATCGCGCGCCGGTGAGCGCCGCGCACGCCTACATTCCGTCGGCGCCCACCGCGCTGCCCTCCGCTGTGCCTCCTCCGCGGCCTGCGGCGGCAGACGCGGCAGTCGATGAAACCAAAGTGTGCCGCAGCCCCGTCGCGGGTGTGGTCGTGCGTGTCAACGCGCAGATAGGACAGCAGATCCAGCCCAACGATCCGCTGTTGGTTCTCGAAGCGATGAAAATGGAGACCAACATCACCTCCCCTGCGCCCGGCAAAATCAAAGCCATCAACGCCAACGTCGGCGACGGCGTCCAGGTGAACCAGGTTCTAGTGGAGTTCGAATGAGCGACGATCTATCCAATATCCCCGGCTTTCAGTTCGTGGATCACGTAGCCATAGCCATCCGTCAGGGCGAACTGGACGCGCAAGTCAAACAGTACGCCTCCCTGGGCTTCCACGAAATCCACCGCGAAGAAGTCTACGGCGGCGACCAGGTGCGCGAAGCCCTGCTGCGCGTGGGCGCGGGACCCAATCTGGTGCAACTGCTGGAGCCGCTCACCGCCGATTCGCCGGTGCAAAAGCTGATCGACAAAAACGGCGGACGCGGCGGGCTGGCGCACGTCGCTTTCCGCGTGCGCAGCGCGCAAGCCGCATTCGATTACATGAAGCAGGCCGGCTTCCAGTTGATCGACAAAGCCCCGCGTCCCGGCTCCCGCGGCACCACCGTATTCTTCGTGCATCCCAAATCGCTCGGCGTGCTGATCGAAATCGTGGAGGACCCCACCGCATGACTTCCGCGCTGACATTGGACGAGTTTCCGCCGGTTTCGACCGAACAATGGAACGAGGTGGTCCGCGCCGATCTGAAGGGCGTTGCGCCCAAGACCAAGCTCTTCTACCGCGCGGAAGATTTGGCCGGCCTCGACTATCCGGATGCGGCGCCGGGCGCGTTTCCTTACACGCGCGGCACGCGCGCCACCAATGATTGGACCATCCGCCAAACCGTCGATGACCTCGCCGATGCGCAGGCCGCATTGGACGCGGGCGCCGATGAGATCAATTTCGTCCTCGGCGATCACGACGTTCACGAGGTTTTAGACGCGTTGCCCGCCTGCCCCGTCCACTTCGAAGCCGGTGGGCGCGCGGCGGAACTCCTGCCAGCGCTGGCCGGCCGCCAGTTGCGCGGGTCCGTGGACTACGAGCCGCTGGCCGATTTCGACCGTGCCGCCGAACTCATTCGGGCGGCACAATCGCTGCAGTTCAAGCCCGCTACAGTTCGCGCGTTTCGCTTCTCCGAAGCCGGCGCCAGCGCTGTGCAGGAACTTGCATTCGCGCTGGCCGAAGGTATCGAGATTCTGGACCACATCCCGGACGCCGCGCCGGCCATGGCGTTTTCCTTCGCCATCGGTCCCAACTATTTCCTGGAAATCGCCCGGCTGCGTGCGGCGCGCACGCTATGGGCACGCGTGTGCGAGAGCTTCGGCATCGACGCACAGGCCGCCAAAATGACCATCTGCGCGCGCACCGCGCATTGGACCAAATCCATCTACGACGCGCATGTCAACCTGCTGCGCGCCACCACCGAAGCGATGGCTGCGGCGATTGGCGGCGCCGACGCGTTGCAAGTGGAGCCGTTCGACAACACCTACCGCGCGGCCGACGAGACCAGCCGCCGCCTGGCGCGCAACACGCAGTTGATCCTGAAACGCGAAGCGCTGCTCGATCGCGCGGTCGATGCCGCGGGCGGCGCGTATTACCTGGAGTCGCTGACCGATTCCGTGGCTCGGGAAGTCTGGACGCTGCTGCAAGAGATCGAAGCCGCGGGCGGTTTCTTGAAATATCCGGTGGGGCAGGGGATTGCCAAATCCCGCGCCGACCGTGAAGCCGCCGTCAGCACCCGCCGTACAACCATCGTGGGGACCAATCAATATCCCAATCTCGCCGAGCGCATGCTGCCCAAGATCGAGAGCACCGATCCTGCGCCGCGTCCCGCCCGCATCTTCGAAGAGATCCGCTTGCGCACCGAGCGCTGCGGAGCGCCTCGTTTCCTGCTGCTCGAAGCCGGCGATCTGAAGATGCGCAAAGCGCGCTCCGCTTTCATCACCAATTTCCTCGGCTGCGCCGGATTTGAAATGCAAATTTCCGACACGTTGGCGGGCGAGTTCGACGCCGTCGTTCTGTGCAGTTCCGATCCTGAATACGCCAAGCTCGCCCCGCGCGTCATCGAGCAACTCCGCGCTGCAGGCAAAAACACGCCGGTAATCGTGGCCGGCAACCCGACCGAATCCCTGGATCAACTAAAGCAGGCCGGAGTAGCCGACTTCATCCACATTCGCAGCAACGCCGCCGAAGTGCTCCGCGCCTGGCAAGACCGCCTGGGGGTGACAGGCTAACCATGCGTCCTGACTTTTCCAAAATCGATTACAAACCCACCCCCGCCGCCGCGACCGCCAGCCCCGCGGGCGCCGAGTGGCTGGCCCCCGAGCACATCGCCATCCAGCCCTGGTACACCCGCGCCGACCTCGCCGGCATGCAACACCTGTCCTACGCCGCCGGCCTGCCACCCTATCTGCGCGGCCCCTACTCCACCATGTACGCCCGCCAGCCCTGGACCATCCGCCAGTACGCCGGCTTCTCCACCGCCGAAGAGTCCAACGCCTTCTACCGCCGCAATCTCGCCGCGGGCCAGAAAGGCCTCTCGGTGGCCTTCGATCTGCCCACCCACCGCGGCTACGATTCCGACCATGAGCGCGTGGTCGGCGACGTCGGCAAGGCCGGCGTGGCCATCGACTCCGTGCTCGACATGAAGATCCTGTTCGACCAGATCCCGCTCGACCAGATGTCCGTTTCCATGACCATGAACGGCGCGGTCCTCCCGATCATGGCGTTCTACATCGTGGCGGCCGAAGAGCAGGGCGTCGCGCCGGAAAAACTCAGCGGCACCATCCAGAACGACATCCTCAAAGAGTTCATGGTCCGCAACACGTACATCTATCCGCCGGACGGCTCCATGCGCATTATCGGCGATATCTTCCGCTACACTTCCGAGCGCATGCCGAAATTCAACTGCATCAGCGTCAGCGGCTATCACATGCAGGAGGCCGGCGCCACCGCCGACCTGGAACTCGCCTACACGCTCGCCGACGGCCTGGAATATCTGCGCACCGGCATCAATGCCGGCCTCGATATCGACCACTTCGCGCCGCGTATCTCCTTCTTCTGGGATATCGGCATGCACCATTTCATGGAGATCGCCAAGATGCGCGCCGCCCGCGTGCTCTGGGCCAAATTGGTGAAGCAGTTCAATCCCAAGAATCCGAAATCCATGGCGCTGCGCACCCACTGCCAGACATCCGGATGGAGCCTGACCGCGCAGGACCCGTTCAACAACGCGGTGCGCACCTGTGTGGAAGCGCTGGCCGCCGCTCTGGGTCACACGCAATCGCTGCACACGAACGCGCTCGACGAAGCCCTGGCGCTGCCCACCGATTTTTCCGCGCGTATCGCCCGCAATACCCAGATCTATCTGCAGGAGGAAACCGGGATCACCAAGGTCGTCGATCCCTGGGGCGGCTCGTATTACGTTGAGAAGCTGACCCACGAGTTGATGCACCGCGCCTGGCAGTTGATCCAGGAAGTCGAGCAATTGGGTGGTATGGCCAAGGCTATTGAAACCGGCCTGCCCAAGATGCGCATCGAAGAAGCCGCCGCGCGCAAGCAGGCGCGCATCGACGCCGGCCGCGACATCATCGTGGGCGTTAACGCCTATCACACCGATGCCGATGCCGCGCTGGATGTGCTGGTGGTCGATAATACCGCCGTCCGCAAATCGCAGCTCGCGCGCCTGGAAGAATTGCGCCGCACGCGCAACCCGGTCGCCGTGCAGGAGGCGCTGGCCGCCATCACCCGCTGCGCCGAAACGCACGAAGGCAATTTGCTGGATCTGGCCGTCGCCGCCGCCCGCCAACGCGCTACCCTGGGAGAGATCTCCACGGCGCTCGAGCGCGTGTGGGGCCGCTATCAAGCCGTCACACGCACCATTTCCGGCGTCTACTCAGCGGAAAGCAAGATGGACGAAAACTTCCTGAAAGCCCGCCGCATGGCGGACGAATTCGCCGCCGCCGAAGGCCGCCGGCCCCGCCTGCTGGTGGCCAAGATGGGACAGGACGGCCACGACCGCGGCTCCAAGGTAATCTCCACCGCGTTCGCCGATCTCGGTTTCGACGTGGATATCGGGCCGCTCTTCCAGACCCCCCGCGAGGTGGCCCGCCACGCCGTCGAAAACGACGTGCACGTGCTGGGCGTGTCGTCGCTCGCCGCCGGCCACAATACGCTGGTGCCGCAAGTCATCGAAGAACTGAAGAAGCTCGGCCGCGACGACATCCTGGTAATCGTGGGTGGCGTGATTCCACCTCAAGATTACGATTTCCTTTACAAATCCGGAGTAACCGGCATCTACGGACCCGGCACCGTAATCCCCCTGGCCGCCCAGGAGATCCTGAAAGCCCTCTCCCCCTCCCCCGTGGAGAAGGCATAGTGGGGCAGGCTCTCAGCCTGCGGCGGCATCTCAGGCCGCCCTGGTGTTTTAAGTGATCCGCCGCCCCCGCCTCCCGCGCGACGCCTACGTCGAAGGCGTGCTGCGCGGCGAACGCACCATCCTTAGCCAGTCCATTACCCTCATCGAAAGCCTGCACCCCGAAGACACCGAACTCGCCCAGGACGTCCTCGAACAATGCCTGCCTTACGCTGGCGATTCCCTACGCGTCGGCATTACCGGTGTGCCGGGCGCCGGCAAGAGCTCCGTCATCGAAGTCCTGGGTGCTTACCTCACCCGCGAGCGCCACGAGAAAGTCGCCGTCCTCGCCGTCGACCCATCTAGCCAAGTTTCCCGCGGCAGCATTCTCGGCGACAAGACCCGCATGGAAACCCTGGCCAACGAAGATCTCGCTTTCATCCGCCCGTCGCCCTCCGGCGGATCGCTCGGCGGCGTGGCCCGCCGCACGCGCGAAACCATGCTGCTCTGCGAAGCCGCCGGCTATCGCAACGTGCTGGTCGAAACCGTGGGCGTGGGCCAGTCCGAAACCGCCGTCCGCTCCATGGTCGATTTTTTCCTGCTCCTCATGTTGGCCGGCGCGGGCGACGAGTTGCAGGGCATGAAGCGCGGCATCATCGAAATGACCGACCTGATCGCCTTCAATAAAGCCGACGGCGCCAATCGCGCCGCCGCCGAATCCGCCCGCCGCGAATACCAGAACGCCCTGCACCTGTTCTCCGCCACGGGCACCGGCTGGGCGCCGCGCGTGACGACCTGTTCGGCCCGCGCGCGCCAGGGCATCGCCGAAATCTGGGACGCCGTGCTCGACCACCACGCCTGGCTCACCAGCACCGGCGAACTGGCCCGCTTCCGCCAGGCGCAAACCAAAAGCTGGCTCTACGAGCTGATCGAACAGGCCCTGCGTGAAGGGTTCCTGCAACACCCCGGCGTGCACGAGCGCATCGCATCCTACGAGCAGGATGTGATCGAAGGGCGTCTCAGCCCCTTCCGCGCCGCGCATCGCCTGATCGAAATTTATACGGAGAACCTGTCATGATTTTTTCTTTCCCCCTGCTTTCGGCCGAAGAGGCTGCCGCGCTGGTCGGGCACGGCCAGACCGTCGGCTTCAGCGGCTTCACTCCGGCCGGCGCGCCGAAAGCCGTGCCCCTGGCCATCGCCGAGCGCGCCGTCGCCGAGCACCAGGCCGGCCGCGAGTTCCAGATCGGCGTGCTCACCGGCGCTTCCACCGGCAAATCCCTCGACGGCGCTCTGGCCAACGCGGACGCCATCAGCTTTCGCACGCCCTATCAATCCGACGCGGCCCTGCGCGCGCGCATCAACGCCGGCCAGACCCGCTTCTTCGACATGCACCTTTCGCTGATGCCGCAGGCGACCCGATACGGCTTCCTCGGTCCCGTGCACTGGGCCGTGGTCGAGGCCAGCGACGTCACCGCCGGCGGCGGCATCGTGCTCACGTCCTCGGTGGGCTGCGCGCCCACCTTCTGCAACAAGGCCGAGAAGATCATTATCGAGCTGAACCATCGCCATCCGCCGACGCTGCTCGGCATGCACGATATCTATGAGCCGGCCGATCCGCCGCACCGCCGCGAGATCCCCATTTACGCCGCATCCGATCGCATCGGCTCGCCGGTGATCAAGGTGGACCCGGCGCGCATTGCGGGCGTCGTCGAAACCGCCGCGGACGACGAGACCGGCGGCTTCGCCGAGCCCACCCCGGTCACCGACAAGATCGGGCAGAACGTGGCCGAGTTTCTGGCCGCCGAGATTGCCTCCGGCCGCGTGCCGAAATGCTTCCTGCCGATACAATCCGGCGTCGGCGATATCGCCAACGCGGTGCTGGGCGCGCTCGGCAAACATCCCGACATCCCGGCCTTCGAGATGTATACCGAAGTGGTGCAGGATTCCGTCATCCGCCTCATGCAGAACGAGCGCGTCAAGTTCGCCAGCAGTTGCTCGCTCACCGTCAGCCACGCGACGCTGCGCTCCGTCTACGACAACCTGGAATGGTTCCGTTCGCGTATTCTGCTGCGGCCGCAGGAAATCAGCAATAATCCGGAAGTGATCCGCCGCCTGGGCATCATTTCGATCAACACCGCCATCGAAGTGGACATCTTCGGCAACGTCAACAGCACCCACGTGATGGGACGCCAGATGATGAACGGCATCGGCGGCTCGGGCGACTTCACGCGCAATGCTTACTTGTCCGTGTTCACCTGCCCCTCGACGGCGAAGGGCGGCAAGATATCGACCATCGTGCCGCTGGTCAGCCATATGGACCACAGCGAGCATTCCGTGCAAATCGTGGCGACGGAATACGGAATCGCCGACCTGCGCGGCCGGTCGCCGTACGAGCGCGCCACCTTGATCATCCACAACTGCGCCCATCCCGACTTCCGCGACGAACTGACCGGCTACCTGGAAATGGTCGAAGGCGGCCACACCCCGCAGACGCTGACGGCGGCGTTCAAGCTGCACGAGCAGTATCTGAAGACGGGGGATATGCGGGGGGTGGACTGGCGCCAGTTTGTAGGGTAGGGTCAGCCGCGTCGTCGGCTATGGCGCATTAAAATGAGCTTTGGCTTATCGACCACATGCGAGCCTCGATACCCCCGCCGATGACGCCGTGCTTTGGCGGTACTTGGACTTCGCCAAGTTTGTAGACCTCTTAGCGTCCAAGAGTTTGTGGCTCTGCCGCGTCGACCGGCTGGACGATCCGCGCGAGGGCCTGTTTACGGATACCGAGTTTGTCCAGCTATCGCAGAACTCCCAGCCAGTAGCGGGCATTGAGGGACTCAGGTCGTTGAGCTATGTGAACTGCTGGTGCCAGACTGATTGTGAGTCAATGGCTATGTGGGACCTTTATGGCGCCGGCGCCCGCGGCGTCGCCATCAAGGCTACGGTTGGGTCCCTTAAGACCGCTATAGCCGGCGCCAAGCTCCCTATACACGTAGGCTGTGTCAAATATCTCGACTGGAAGCTTGACGAGGAGGAGATAAATCCGATAGCCATGTGCGTCCGCAAGGCGGAGAGCTATCGACACGAATGTGAAGTGCGATTGCTATTCTGGAAGCCGTATACCGAAAAGGTCCTTGTTGCGGCCGTGCAGGCCAGCCAATGCGCTCCCATCGACGTCGAACGCTTTGCGCGGGAGATAATGGCACGACTGGCTGGATTCATTCCATCGGCCGATTTCACCGGGGTTCACGGTGGCTCTTTGGTAGCGTGGGCAATTGCGCAATACCAAGAGCGTTTGCGACTCCGAAATTCGCCCGCCGGAGTACATCTTGAAGTCGACCTGCCCACTTTAATAAGTGAGATCGTCGTGGGACCTAAGGCGCAGCCCTGGATATTGGAGCTCGCTCGCAGCGTTGTTCACCGGTATGATCTCGGCGTGACGGTGCGCTCATCGGACCTGACGCCGCCCATAAGGCAGCGTGAATAGGCCAACCCGGCCGCCGTTCCCCGCCTTGCCTATCCCTGTTTTGCGAATGCCCGTTCCAGCTTGTCCAGAAGGGCCAGTACGCGTTTCCGAGACCCACGTCCGGCCAGCGCCCTAAGGCGTTTTTCGGCGTCATCCTGCGCCAGGGCCGAGGTTGCCAATTCGTTGACTAGGCGGTTGACGCTGATGCCCCTGGCCTTCGCCAAACTGCATAAGCGCGCGTGCCGCCCCTCGGGAATCCGAATTGTCAATGTCATCATGTCAGCTCACTCAGTCGAACGAAAGTCTGCAACATTGTATCCAACATTGGCCGCGACACCGGGGGCTCATTGTAGACGCGTGTTCCTTGGGCGCTTCCTCGAGACCAACCGCGCCGGAGTTCTCGCCGACAAATGCTCCGGTTGCCCGGAGCAGAAATGCTAACCCGAATCTTGCGCGCATTGTGAATATGCTCACAAAAATCTTCCCTGAATTCCTTCGCCGGTGCCCCAAAGTAGAACCTTTAGGACTTTTCACCAATATTTAACCCCGGTTAAGGTCAAGCGGTGGTATCCTATTGAAGATAAAAGGCTGTTGTGACATGGTAGCTCCGACAGCCAATCTGGTTTAGGGCGAAATTTTCTGTGGCGGAGGGCCGCGCTAACCAAATGCGCGGCGGACATAACCATAAATGGGACTTGAGAAAACGGATGTTCCAGTTGAGCGTCGCGCGAAAAAGCGCTTCGTAATGGAGCGCGAGATCCGGTTCCGGGTGTTGGAACAGGACAAAATCATCGCCGTGGGAAGCGGCAAAACCATCAATCTGAGCAGCAACGGCGTCGCATTCGTGACGGACGGCAATCTGCCCGTCGGAGCGTTCATCGAATTATCGATCGCCTGGCCGGCCCTGCTCGAGAATCGCTGTCCCCTGCAATTGATCGGTTTCGGCCGCGTCCTGCGCAGCGGGCAGGGCACGGTCGCATCCACTATCGAACAGTACGAATTCCGCACCTTGGCGCGCGTGGTTCCCGAAAACGCGTGGTCCGCGCGCGGCGATCAAAGGCTGCGCCGCTGGGCTGAGGCAGTCGCGCGCGGTTAGCCGGCGCTGATCTGCGCATTCGCGGTTACGAGTGGCTGCTGGCAGCCTACTTTCTCTATACGTGTGCTCTGGCCCTGGCGCTTCCAGTGCCTCCTTCCGTCCGCGCAATTACCCCGGTTTTGAATGTCGTAATTCTCGCTGCCTATGCCCTTCTGATCGCTATAGATTCCCTGCGCGGCCGCCTGCTGCTGGGTGTCATCCGCGACTGGTTCCCTCTGGCGCTCATGCTGCTGGCATACCGTGAAATGGGCTGGTTTGCGCCGGCGCATCATACGCCGCATCTGGAGAACTCCTGGATCGTTTGGGACCGCCTGCTGCTCGATCGAGCCGGTCTGCACGCCGCTGTGGAGACCCTCGGGCCCGTGTTGCCGGCCCTGCTGGAGGTCGCCTACTCGCTGGTCTACGCGCTCGGCCCATTCTCCGTGGCCATGCTTTACGCCTACCGGCGCCGGGAACGCGTCGAGCCGTTTCTGTTTCCTTTTGTCCTGGGGGTGTTGCTCTGCTACATACAGTTCCCGCTGTGGCCCTCGGAGCCGCCCCGCGCCGTGTTTCCGGGTCAGGACTTTCCCTCCTACGTGACCGTCTTCCGGCGCTTCAATTGGTGGATGTTGGGCGGATACGGCATACACACCAGTGTCTTTCCGAGCGCGCACGTGGCCGGCGCCTTCTCAGCCGCCTTCGGTATGCGCCGAGCCTTGCCTGAGGAGCCTTGGGTGGGTCATCTGCTGATGGTGATGGCGATCCTTATCGCCACCGCTACGGTATACGGAAGGTATCACTATCTGGCGGACGCCGCGGCCGGTCTGGCCATGAGCCTGTTGGCCGCCTTCGCCACCCGGCGCCTCACTCGGACTTCGTGACGTTCTTTGTTTCCTTGGCGGGAGTCGCGGCCGCTTTGGAACCATCGGCTTTCTTGTTGTCCGTCTTGCCGTCCGTGGAATCGCCTTTGGGCTTTTCCTTCACCGGCGAGGAGCCATTCTTGCCATAATCGGTGACGTACCATCCCGAACCTTTGAATTGCAGTGCGGATACGGATACCAGCCTCTCCACCGCGCCCCCGCATCCAGGATGCTCATGCAGCGGCTCGTCGGAGAATTTCTGAATGATTTCAAACACTTCACCGCAGGCGGCGCATTTGTATTCGTATAACGGCATAGCTTTCGATGCCCAGTACTGTCTATATTTTAGCAGATGCCGTCGAATCGCTAACGAGAGGCCCCCTTCCGGCGTCTTATGGATATGCGGATGCGACTGAGTTTAGCTGCTATCACTACCCTGATGTCCCTGTTTGTCGTCTCGGGGAGCCGCCACGTCTGTGTGGGGGCGATGGGACGCTCGGCGCATGCGTTTGCGCAGTATTTTCAGGCACTTCAACAAGAGCCGCTCAATCCTGTGGAGCGCGTGGTTTTCAGTCTGGCGTTGACCCAGGCGAAAGCGCGGCAGGAATGCCGCACGGCCCGGCACGGTTAACAGCGCCGGACATGATCTGAAATCACGCCCGGCGCTCGGGAATCAGCCCTTCTTGTGGTGCACTACCGGCGCGACTTTCTCTACCTTTAGCCCCGTGATCTTGCTCTGTTCAATGGTGAACGTCACCATGAACGGGTCCTTTGTGAAGGAGTCTCCCACGCCCTCAAACGCGATCTCGTCGCCGAGTTCGGGCTTGCCGGAAAGTGGCGCCGCGGTCGTGCCATCCGCGCCCACCAGTTTCAGCGTCACGTTCGGCGCCTGATCCTTGCCCTCCATGCTCACCAGCAGTTCCTTGGACTTTACGCCGGGATTCGCCTTTACCACCCAGCCCTTCAGCTTGGGCACTTGCGCGCCCTTCATGGAGCTGTCGAAATATTGCTGGCCCTCGGGCGAAAGCAACTGTCCTTTCACATTGAGCCATAGAGCCAACTCCGGATTCGTCTTCTTCAGTTCTTCTTCCTTCTCGCTGGCGATCTCGGAGGCCGTCTTGATCTTGAAATCCGCCGGCGCCGTGGCGTTCGTTTTGGCCAGGGTCTTCACATCCGCCAGACCGCTGGTGTCGCCGTGCAGCGTGCTGTAGGCTTTGGTCAGGTAGTCGTCCACCTTCTTCCGGCCCTCGGGATTCAGCGCGCCTTGTCCATCGTACGCCGCTGCCCGAGCGAAGTAAAATAACGCTTCGGATTGCATATCCGGCTTCTTCTCGGCAATCGAGTGGGCCAGCAGAACCTGGCCGAGCCAATACGCTACTTCGCCGGTCTTGGGATCCACTTGCAGGCTCTTTTTGAAATTCTGCTCGGAGTCGGCATAGCTCTTCTGCACCATCGCGACCCATCCCAGCGTCTTGTAAGCCGTCGCATCGAAGGTGCCCTTGGCGGTCTTCCAGGCATCGTCGGGGGTGCCGGCCGGCTTCTCGGCCGCCAGTAGACCGTTGGCGGCCTTGCTGGCCGTCGCCAGTGCATCCGCGCTGTTGCCGCCCGATGATGGCGCCAGGAACGTGATCCAATACAACGCCGTTACGTCTTTCGGATCGATTCCCAGGATCTCCTTGGCCGTATCGATCATCTTGGCGGGCTGCCCGAGCTTCTGGTAGGTGTCGAGATACAGCTTCAGCCGCTCTTCCTTGAAGTCGGAGTCCGCATACTTCTCCTTCCACGTATTCAGCGTCTGCAGCCTCTTGGCCGGATCCGCCTCTTTGCTGGCCGAATCGTAGAGCGTATATTCCTGCTGATCCTTATAATTCTTCTTTTTCGCTTCCGGAGCCGCGGGGGCGTTCTGCGCCGGCTGGCTGTCTTGCGCCGCGCCACAGACCACGCTCAATAGTGCGATAGCTGAAACCCCTGCGAGCCTTCGTAAGAAATGATGCACTTGGTGCCTCCTGCCAATGTCCCTTAATAGTTTGATCTGTGGGCCTACCGAGCCGCATTGCGCCACCGGGTGCGCGTTTAGCCGACGTCCTGTTCGGATCAGTGGGTACTTGCGGAGTATAACTGAACGGCATGGACGGCGCAACATATTCGACGCCGCCCCGCACCACCGAGTTCCGAATCAAAGATCATAGCAGATTGGAAGGGCCGTGTTAGAATGCGCCATTCCCATGCGCTTCCTGGATCTGGCGGTCATACTCCTTTACTTGATCGCCATCACCGGGTTCGGTGCACGCTTCCGCAAGGGCCACGCCAACCTCCGGGATTATTTCCTGGGAGGCCGCACCGCGCCCTGGTGGGCCATCGCTCTTTCCATCGTCTCCGCCGAGACCAGCACCCTCACCATCGTTGGCACACCCGGCCTCGCCTTCGCCGGCAACCTGGGATTCTTGCAGATCGTCTTCGGATATTTACTGGGGCGGGTGGTCATCTCTCTCGTGTTCCTGCCGCATTACTTTCGCGGTGAAATGTTCACGGCCTATGAACTGATGCGCCGCCGCTTCGGCGAGCGCATGCGACGTGTCACCGCTTCCATTTTTTTGGTCACGCGCGCCTTGGCCGAAGGTGTGCGCGTTTTTGCCGTTTCCCTGGTCGTCTCCATCATTTTGGGTACCGGCGAAACCTCATCCATCATCCTCATCGTGTGCCTCACGCTTTTTTACACCTTCGAAGGGGGCATGACGGCCGTGATCTGGACCGATGTGGTCCAGATGTGTCTTTATGTCGTCGGCGCCGTGGTCAGCTTGTGCGTCATCCTGGCGCGCGTTCCCGGCGGCGCGTCGCATGTGGTTGCCCTCGCGTCCGATGCCGGAAAGTTGCGCATTTTCGACTTCGGATTCGCATTCTCCATGCAGTTCTTCTCGCGTACCTATACTTTCTGGGCCGGACTGTTGGGTGGATGCTTTCTGACCATGGCGAGCCATGGCGCCGACCAGTTGATGGTGCAACGTCTCTTGAGCGCCCAAAATCTGCGCCAGAGCCGTCTTGCACTCATGGCCAGTTGGGTGGTCATTTTCTTCCAGTTCAGCCTGTTTCTCGGGATCGGTATCGCGCTCTATGCCTATTACCATGACGCCCGGCTGGTAGCCCCGCGCATCCTGGACCGTATCTATTTGGAGTTCGTCTGGCGTCATCTTCCCGTGGGCGTCGCCGGATTGGTGATGGCCGCCATTCTGGCTGCCGCCATGGCCAACCTGAGCGCGGCTCTGAATTCGCTCGCCGCCACCACCGTCGTCGATTTCGCCCGCGGGTCCGGCGTCCGTACGGAAGCGGCGTCGCTGCGCATGGCTCGTGGCGCGACTGTGGTCTGGGGTGTGGTTCTGGTTGCCATCGGCATGCTCGCCCGGCACTGGGGATCGGTACTGGAGTCCGGTCTCTCTATCGCATCGGTGACCCTGGGACTGCTGCTCGGCGTGTTTCTGCTGGGCGTGCTGACCAAGCGCGTGGGTGAATGGCAGGCACTCGCCGGGTTGCTTGCCGGTCTTGTGTGCATCGTCTATGTGCGTTTTTGCACAAGCATTGCCTGGACCTGGTGGGTCCTGATTGGCTCCGTCGCCACCTTCGCGGCCGGCTACACCGCTTCATTGTTCACCTTGCAACCGCGGGAGAATGCATGAGTACTGATTCGAAGGTAATAGATCTCCGCCGTGACCTGGGCCTATGGGGCGCCGTCTCCATCGTCATTGGCACGGTCATCGGAAGCGGAATTTTTCTGGTGCCGCGTACCATGGCCCTGCGTGTCGGGTCAACCGCGATGGTCTTTGCGGTCTGGGTATTCGGTGGACTTCTGTCGCTGTGCGGTGCACTGACTTATGCCGAACTGTCCGCCGCTATGCCCGAGGCCGGTGGCGAATATGTATATCTGCGAGAGGCCTACGGCCCTCTCTGGGGCTTTCTGTATGGTTGGACCCAAATGTGGGTGGCTAAGAGCGGATCGATCGCTACTCTGGCAGCCGGTTTTCTAAGCTACCTTACAACTTTCTTCCCGCAATTGGATGGAGTCTTTTACACCATACCCTTGCCCCTCGGAGCGCACGGCGCGCCTTTGGATCTGCGCTTTGGACAACTGTTCGCGATGGGCCTGATTCTATTTCTGGCGGGACTTAATTACTTCGGCGTCAAGTTGGGTGGCGACGTGCAGGTTACAGTCACTATCGTCAAGGTCTTGTTAATAACTTTCGTCATAGTCGTGGGACTCGGGTCTACGCGTGCCCATCCGCCGTCGCCGGCAGAATCCGCGCACGCGCTAACTATCGCAGGCTTCTTCGCGGCGCTGGTGGCTGCCCTCTGGGCTTACGATGGCTGGAATAACGTCAGTATGGTGGCCTCGGAAATACGCCGTCCGCAACGCAGTTTACCGCTGGCCCTCATCGGCGGCACATTGGCGGTAATTGTTATCTATTTGGCGGCAAATGCCGCGTATTTTCATGTTCTTTCCATCCAACAAGTGGCCGCCAGCGAACGCGTCGCCGCCGATATGATGCGTCACGCGGTGGGTGCTTGGGGCGCCAGTGCCGTCTCCATCGCCGCCATGATCAGTATCTTTGCCGCGCTCAACGGCTCTATCCTCTCTGGATCGCGCGTGCCTTTCGCCATGGCTCGCGACCGCCGGTTCTTCCGTGCCGTAGGCCGAGTCAATGCCGCTCACCATACCCCGGCAGTCTCCATTCTCTTGCTTAGCGCATGGTCCGCTCTGTTGGTTCTCTCCGGGCGTTACGAACAGCTCTTCACCTATGTGATATTCGCCAGTTGGATTCTATATGGCATGACCGCCGCTGCGGTAATTGTGTTGCGGCACAAGAGACCAGATCTCCCCAGACCGTATAAGACTCTAGCCTATCCCGTACTTCCGGTACTTTTCGTCGTGATAGCTCTGGCCTTGGTACTCTCCACGCTTCTGGACTCGCCGCGCGAGTCGCTGCTCGGCCTGGTCTTCATTTTAATTGGACTGCCATTCTATTTCTATTGGAAAAGACATCGGCCTGAGTATTAGACAAGAGGTTCTATTGGTTCTAAAACTGACTTTCTATTCTATTAGCTCCCAATCATGCAAATGACTACTTGCTATTCTCTGCACGTTAAGCTAAAAAAGATGTGAGTGGATGCGGTGGCGCGCCACGAAGTCGAGCCGCCTGGAAAGACAGAACTCCGATCAGCGGAAAAGGGATAGCAATGGACGTTGCGAAGATTCTCGCGGAATTACGTCAGGAACGCATACAAATCGAAGAGGCTATTCTGAGCCTGGAGCGGTTGGCTAGAGGCCGCGGACGCCGGCGCGGGCGTCCGCCTTCATGGATGGCGGAGATCACCGGCAGGCGCCGGGGCCGCCCGCCAGGCAGCAAGAACAAGTCCTCGAAAGCCATCGGCGCCACGTCTATTTCTTGATCTCCACGCCTCCGGCCGCACACCTCAAAGGGTCTGTGGAGCTTCTCCGATCTTCACCCGAACGTGTTGGGTCCGCCCGCCCCGAGAGACCGTCAGGTCCAACGTGTCTCCCACCCGCTTGCGGTTCAGCACTCGCTGCAGCGAGTCCGTGCTCTCCACCGGTTGCCCGTCCAGATCGATAATAAAATCGCCGCCGACAGCGATCCGGTAGACCCCCACGATCGCGCGCCGCGTGGGTCCCCGTACCCCGGCTTCCGCGGCCGGCGATCCGCCCTCCACGCCCTGCACCAATAGCCCGCCCTCGTTCGGCAATCCTAATTCGTCGGCTAAATCGCCCGAAACGAAAATAGTCGTAATCCCCAAATACGGCCGGGTTACTCTTCCCTTGGCCTGGAATTCGTCCAGCATCGCCTTGGCGCGGTTGATCGGCAGCGCAAAACCGATGCCGATGTTTCCTTGCGGACCGTAGATCGCCGTGTTGATTCCGATCACCGCCCCGTGCGAATCCAGCAGCGGCCCGCCGCTGTTTCCCGGATTGATAGCCGCGTCGGTTTGGATCATGTCCTCCAGCCGGCGGCCCTCCTGCGGCTGTAACGACCGGCCCAGCGAACTGACCACGCCCGTCGTCAGCGTGCCCCCAAATCCGAACGGGTTGCCGATCGCCAGCACCTTCTGACCCACCTGCAGATTATCCGAATCGCCCAGCTTCAAAAACGGCAATGCGTGTTCCGCCTGGATCTTCACCAGCGCCAGGTCGTTGCGCGGATCCGTGCCCAGCACGCGCGCCTTGTATTGCTTCTTGTCTCCCGCCAGCGTAACGGTGAGCTGCGCCGAGCCCGACACCACGTGGTTGTTGGTCAGAATCAATCCGTCCGGCTTTACGATAAAACCCGATCCCGTGCCTTCCTGCGGATAGACCTGAAAAAAGAAGTCCTCGCGGTACACGATGCTCGTGATGTTGGCTGTCGCCGGACGCGCCAGTTTATATATCTCGATGTTGTTGGTCTCATCGCTGGTGAAGCCCGCCGTGTGCGCCGTGTCTGGAGACGTCCATAACCGCTCCGCCCGCTCGATCGGCCGGAACAGTCCGCCCGCCTGCCAATGTGCTACCGACGTTAAATACCAGAAACCGCCTGCCAGCACGGCCGCCCACAGGAATGTTCGCATTCTCATGCTTCTATTATCCGCAAGCTTTCATAGACTGCGCGCGCCTGGCGCAGCGTCTCTTCCTTGGTGCCCGAAGTATCGATGGTGAAGTCCGCGAAACGGCGCTTCTCTGCCAGCGGCATCTGGCGGCTGAGCCGCGCCAGCACTTCCTCGCGTGTCGCGCCGTCGCGCTTCATGGCCCGCTGCACCTGCTGCTCGTCTCCGCAAACCACCAGGATCAGTCTGTCGAAGCGCTTGTAGCTGCCGGTCTCGATCAGGATGGCCGCCTCCACCACCGCGATACCGTGTGGATCGGCTGCCGCCACCCGTGCCAGCCACTCTTCCTCGCGGCGCATGACCGGAGGGTGTACCAGGCGGTTCAGCCGCGCCAGGCGTTCCTCGTCCCCGAAGACCAGGGCCGCCAGGGCCCGCCGGTCAATTTGTCCATCCGGGCCGAGAATGCCCGTGCCGAATTCCCGCACCACCGGCGCGTAGGCTTCGCCGCCGCGCGCCAGCACTTCGTGGCCCAGTTCGTCGGCCTGTAACAGGTGACAGCCTGACTCCGCCAGAGCCTGCCCGACAAAACTCTTGCCGCATGCCAGCCCACCGGTCAGGCCGGCCTTCAACACGCCGGTGCCCCGCTCATCATGCAGATCTCATCATAACCACATCGGCGGCCATGGCAAGGGGATTGCACTCTCTGCCGGCAGGCTCCGCCATGAAAGGTCATTCGACTCCCAGAAAAAATCGGAACGATCGCCGCAATGGCACGCGCTTTGCGATGGTCTTGCCGGTGCGATACTGTTTCGCCGGCGCTATGGGTTGGGGCCAGATTCTCAACATCAGCAGCACCGGCGCCTGGCTGAGCATCAGTCATCCTGCGGTCTGTGGGGATCTGGTGGAATTGTATATCGGTTGGCCCGTCCTGCTGAATGACAGCGTCCACCTGAACTTGGTCGCCAAGGGCGCCATTGTGCGCGTCGCTCACGGCCGTGTGGCCGTCAAATTCGAACGCTGTGATCTGCGCACCTCCAGTTCCCTGTTCCTGCAGTACGCCATATCGCTGGAACTCCGTCCCGCCGATGATCTCGCTCCTGCATAATCCCCCGCGCCGCGTCTCACGGGCGAGAATATAAGGTTGGCCTTAAATCGGTGTTCATCGGTGGCCAGACATGCCTTTCTTTGCGCCCCAGGCAAAAGCCGAATCTAATATCGGCCACCGATATACACCGATGAACACGGATAGAATCCGCCAGCCCAACTCGCCGCCGTTGCCAATCTCTTGGCATCAATGCTCGATCCCGTTTCCCGCGCCATAGGTGGTGCGCCGCCGGAAGACGAGCTGATTGGCAGCGACGAACAGCGCGCGGTCGCGATTTCGAAGGAATGGTTCGCGCATCATGAAGGTATTCCGTTCGAGGATGTGGTCGCTGAGCTGGGCTTTACCATGAACCAGATCCACGGTCGCGCGGAGACCCCTTGAAGGCGATTGTCCGATTCCGCCCGGGCTGACGTTCGTGCAATCCCGATGCAAACCGCAATGCCTATCCTCGCCGCCATCCATCGGCTGGCCGAGACTGGCGTAGGGGATGTCAAGACCTTGCAAGGTATGCCGGGCGAGAAACGTCTTCGCGTCGGCGACTTCCGCGTTCGCTTTACCGAAGACGACGTAGGCGTTCTGCGCATCCGCGCGGTGAAGCACCGCAAAGAAGCTTACCGCTAACGGGTTGTCCGGCAATCTGGTGGACCTCGCGAGACCAAGCGCGGACGGCTCGCCTGCGTCTAAGGGTCCGGAACGATCCTCCCCGCCAGCCATGTATAATAGGTAGAAGCACCGTCTAGACACCTGCGGCGAGGTCTGCCTTGCCGCGGCCCGGTTTCCCATGTTCGATAATCTATCCGACAAGTTGCAGCGGGTCTTCAAAAACCTGCGCGGCGAAGGCAAGCTCTCGGCCGAGAATATGGAATCGGCCCTGCGCGAGATCCGCGTAGCCCTGCTCGAAGCCGACGTCAACTTCCGGGTAGTCAAGCAGCTCATCGAAAATATCAAGGAAAAGGCCATGGGCGAGGAAGTCCTCATGGCCCTGTCGCCTTCCCAGCAGGTCATCAAAATCGTTCGCGATGAGCTGATCAAAATCCTGGGCAGCCACGAATCCAAGCTGCGCTTCGCCAACGAGCCGCCCAGCGTCATACTCATCGTCGGTCTGCAAGGCTCCGGCAAAACCACCTCCACCGGCAAACTGGCCCGCTGGCTCTCGAAGAACGGCCACCGCCCGCAGATGGTCTCCGTGGACGTCTACCGCCCGGCCGCCCGCGAACAGTTGCGCGTCATCGCCCGTGATATCAACCTGCCCATCTACACGGGCGCGCCGGAAGAAAAACTGCCCGCCGATCTGGCCCGTTCCGCGCGCAAAGAAGCCGTCAACTCCGGCCGCGACGTCCTCCTCGTCGATACCGCCGGCCGCCTCCACATCGACGACGACCTGATGTCCGAGCTCCAGCAATTGAAAGAGCAGCTCTCCCCGGTCGAAATTCTGTTCGTGGCCGATGCCATGACCGGCCAGGACGCCGTCAAGTCCGCCGACGAGTTCCACAAGAAGCTGGGCATCACCGGCGTCATCCTCACCAAAATGGATGGCGACGCCCGCGGCGGCGCGGCTCTCTCCATTCGCCACGTCACCGGCCAGCCGCTCAAGTTCGTGGGCGTGGGCGAAAAATTCGACGCCCTCGAGCCCTTCTATCCCGACCGCGCCGCCTCCCGCATCCTCGGCATGGGCGACGTGCTGTCGTTCATCGAGAAGGCCGAGGAGGTTATCGACAAGAAGCAGGCCGTCGAGATGCAGCGCAAGCTCATGGACAATGAGTTCACGCTGGACGACTTCCGCGACCAGATCCGCCAGCTCAAGAAACTCGGTCCCCTCGAATCCGTGCTCTCCATGATGCCCCAGGTGGGCATTCTCAAAGATCTCAAAAACGTCAAAGTCGATGAAAAGGAAATCACCCACGTAGTCGCCATCATCGATTCCATGACCCCCAGGGAACGCGCCAATCACATGCTTGTGAATGGCAGCCGGCGGCGCCGCATCGCCAAGGGCAGCGGCACCACCGTGCAGGAAGTCAACCAGTTGCTGAAGCAGTACGCGCAGGCTCGCAAGATGATGAAGAGCTTTTCCGGCGGGCTGCTTGGCAAAAAAATGGGTAAGCTGAAGTTACCGAATATTTTAGGAGTGTGAATGTTAATGATTCGTTTGGCGCGGTTTGGCGCCAAGAAGAAACCGTTTTACCGCATCGTCGTCATTGAAAAGGAGCGCGCTCGCAACGGCCGCAACCTGGAAGTGGTGGGTCATTACAACCCGTTGACGAATCCGGCGAAAGTGGATTTGAACCATCCACGCATCGCGTATTGGACCAGGAACGGAGCGCAGGTTTCCGGCACCGTGGAGCGTCTCATCAAGAACAATCCGGCGCCCGTGGCTCAACCAGCCGCCTAGAAACTGCTGTTAAACGTAAGAAAAATAACGCACGGTGGCGGCTGGCCGGGCAGGCTAACCCCGGCGCCTTTGATACCATGAAAGTGAGGGAGGCGGGGTGATGAAGGAGTTGATAGAGGATATCGCGAAGGCTCTTGTGGACATCCCGGAGGAAGTTGCTGTCCGCGTGGTGGAAGGCGAGCAGGTTACCGTGCTGGAATTGCGGGTAGCTCCCAGCGATTTGGGCAAGGTGATCGGCAAACAGGGTCGCACGGCCCGTTCCATCCGCACCATCCTGGGAGCGGCCGGCATGAAGTTGAACCGGCGGTTTACCCTGGAAATCCTCGAGTGAATCCGGGCGAACCGGACCAACAGTGGGTGGCCGTCGCAACCCTGGGCCGTACACGCGGCAATCGGGGGGAACTGACGGCCTACGCCCTTTCCAAGCCGGAGCGTTTTGAAACCTTGCGCGAGGTCTTCCTGCTGCCGGGAGCTCTTCGTCAGGAGTTGGAATCGGCTTGGTTCCACGATAATTGCCTGGTCTTGAAATTCCGCGGTGTGGATAGTATTTCGGATGCGGAAAAGCTGGTGGGCTCTGAAGTCTGTGTGCCCCGCGCCGAGCGCATGCGGCTCGCCGCGGATGAGTATTACGAATCGGATTTGATCGGTTGTGAAGTCCTGGAGCGCGAAGGCGGCATTTCGTTGGGGCGGGTGGTCCGCTTCGACGATGGCGGAAGCTCCGGGTTGCTGGAACTGGACGGCGGGCTGCTGATCCCGTTTGTGCGTGCCATTTGCGTGTCGATCGATCCGCAGGCCCGGCGGATTGTGGTGGATTTGCCGGCGGGATTGAAGGAATTGTATCAGTCGTGATTTTTCATGTGCTCACGATCTTCCCGGAGTTTTTCCAGGGACCGTTCGAGCACGGCGTCATTCAGCGCGCGCGCGAAAGCCGGGCGCTGGAGATTCGCGTTCACAACCTGCGCGACTGGACCTTCGACCGTCACAAAACGGTGGATGATCGCCCGTTCGGCGGCGGCGAGGGCATGCTGATGAAGCCGGAACCGCTGTTTCTGGCGGTGGAGTCGATTTTTCCGGAATGTGCCGCCAACCGGAGAACGGTGCTGCTCTCGGCCCAGGGTCGGCTGTTCGACCAGAAGATGGCCAACGAGCTGAGCGGGATCGACGAGTTGCTGCTGATCTGCGGCCGTTATGAAGGCGTGGATGAGCGTGTAGCCGAGCATCTGGCCGATGCCGAGTTGTCCATCGGCAGTTATGTGTTGAGCGGCGGCGAGTTGGCCGCGGCGGTAGTAATCGACGCGGTGGCGCGGCTCCTGCCCGGCGTGCTGGGCAACCAGTCGTCCGCCGTTTTCGAGTCGTTTCAGGAGGCCGGCCATGGAGCCGGCGCGCTCGATTGCCCGCAGTATACGCGTCCCGCCGAGTTTCGCGGGTGGAAAGTGCCCGAAGTTTTGCTGAGCGGAAATCACCAGGAAATCCGCCGCTGGCGGCAGCAGGCCGCCCTGGAGAAGACCATGCGGCTGCGGCCGGACCTGCTCCAGTCTAAGATAGAAGATTAGGATTTGAAATGACACACTCTCTGTTGACGAAAGTAATTAACAAGAACAAGCGCACCGACACGCCCGAGTTCCGGCCCGGCGATACCATTCGCGTGCACGTAAAGATTAAGGAAGGCGACAAGGAGCGCTTGCAGGCGTTCGAAGGCACCGTCATCGCCCGCAAGAATACCGGCATGGGCGAGAGCATCACCGTGCGCAAGGTCAGCTTCGGCCAGGGTGTGGAGCGCATCTTTCCCGTCAACGCCCGCGTCATCGACCACATCGACATGGTGCGCACCGGTCGCGTCCGCCGCGCCAAACTGTACTATCTGCGCGGACTCAAGGGCAAAGCCGCCCGCCTTCGGGAACGCGATTAGCGGGCTCCTTCGCCATGCGCGCGCCGCGGCCGGTGACGCAGTTTCGCTGCGAGGGAACACTGGAGCGTGAGCTTCGCGCGCGCGGTTTTGAAGCCGTGGCCGGCGCCGATGAAGTGGGCCGCGGCGCTCTGTTCGGTCCCGTCGTCGCCGCTGCCGTGATCCTCTCGCCCGCCCGCCCCGTGCGCGGTCTCAACGACAGCAAGCAGCTCGATCCCGACCGCCGCGAAGTGCTCGCCGCGCGCATCCGCGAGCGCGCCGTCGCCTGGTCCGTGGCCGCCGTCGACGCCGCCATGATCGATTGGATCAATATTTACCAGGCTTCCAAACTGGCCATGGAAAGGGCCGTCGCCGCGCTGCAACCCGCCCCCGATTTCATCCTCACCGATGCCATGCCCCTGTCGCTTCCCACCCCCCAGCGCGCCCTGATCAAGGGCGACGCCCAGTGCCACGCCATCGCCGCCGCATCCATCATCGCCAAGGTCTGGCGCGACGAACGCATGCGCATCTGGGACCGGATCTTTCCCGCGTACGGCCTCGCCGGCCATAAAGGCTATTCCACGCCGGAACACGCCCGCGCCCTCGCCGCCTACGGTCCCACGCCAATCCACCGTCTGAGCTTCGAGCCCGTGCGAGCGCATGCCCTTTTCCCTGCGGATTTCGACCCGTGGGCCGGCGCCCAGATGGACCTCTTCGCCGTCCTGGAAGCCGCCTCATGACCGAGCCCATGCCCGCCCCAGAGGCCACCTCGCATCGCTGGTATCACAAAGTATCCGCGCTCATCTTCATCGTCTTCTGCCTGGAACTCGGCATGTTCCTGGTAATCTTTCCCTGGTCCGAGTTCTGGGACCGAAGCTGGTTCTCGCAACTCGCCCCCGAATGGCACTCCTACTGGCTCAACGCCTACCTCCGCGGCGCCGTAAGCGGACTGGGCATCGTGAACGTCTATATCGCCCTCGTCGAAATCTTCCGCCTGCGCCGTTTTTCCCGCCACTAACCCTCCGCATCCGAGAAGCAAGCCTCCGATCTCCAGAAGCGGAATTGCGCCTGCTCGCGGGCCCTCGATAGCGACCATTGCTCCGTACTGAAAGGCGCCGAGCCATTCCGCATCTCCCGCGCATACCGCAAAAATTTGTAAGTCCCGCTCTGAAGTTACTTCCGTTCGCGCCGCTACCATTAGTAAACGCGTCGACGCTCCGGAGCGCTTGTCGAAACAGCAGGAGTGCATATTTACAGAAGAGGTATGCCCAAAATGAGATTGCCCAGCGCCCAATCGGAAGGCAGACCGTCCCGGAAACACAAGAGTGGTTCGCTCACGGTCTTAACTCCACTATTAACCCTCGCGCTCCCATCGACGCTCGGTCGCGCGCAGTCGCCCAAGACTTTCGAACAGTTCATGCCCGTTGGAATCGACATCCAACAATACACCGTCCAACTGCCCAGATATCTCCATAGGCTCAGACCATTTGGCCTTCACACCGGCCCGAACAACTGGAACGCGCAGTGGAGAACCGCGCTGGCGAAATACGAAAACAATCCGACCGTCCAGCAGGTCCAGGGCATCCTGAAGAAGATGCTCAATCAGCTAGAAGAACACATGTCTGCAGTGGAGCAATTCCTCGAAGAGGGCTACGAGGAGATGGAACCAGTTACCCAGGAGGTTGAGAGCGAAATCCCGCCTGTTATTCCGTAGTGGATCGCGGGCTGAAGCCCCCGGTTGGATTTTCACCAATAGATACAGAATGAGACTAGAAGATAGCGAGTTCTACCTCTTTAGGGCGCCGGAGTCCGACAGGTGCTTATGCACATTGCCCCAGACGCCACCGTTCGGAAGGAGCAAATTACATGTCCGATCAACCCAGGGCATGGCCGAAACGGCCGCTTCCTGTCGGATTTTGACTTGGTCGTTCCCTGCTCGCCGCCCGCTGATGTCCTGTTTGACTGGGGAACACACCGCTTCGTACAGGAGAAAGCTCTCGACATCATACGAAGCGAGGGCCTCACAGGCTTCTGGACCAAGCCAGCCAAAGCTAGGATGAAGCGCACCGGTGAATCGGTGCCCATCCGCCAGTTATGCGTGTCCGGATGGGGCGGCGTCGTCGCCCCCGAATCCGGCATCCGCATGGACGAGTACTGCCCTGGATGCCAGTTCTCGCATTACTCTCCCATGACCGACCCCGCATCGCTCATTGACCCGCTCGCCTGGGACGGATCAGATTTCTTCATAATCTGGCCTCTGCCGGGATTTCCCTTCGTCACCAAGCGCGTGCGGCAGGTTTTCAGGGATAACCACCTGACAGGCCCACAATTCTTGAAAACACTCCCGCCGGAGACCTGGCACGGCTACTCCCCGCAGCGCCTGTCCTTCATTTTTCCGGAGGCACGCGCCCACGAAATCGGGGATCCCCTAGGAATCTACTAATGCGTGGCCCAAAGAAAAGTCGCCTACGGATCGTCGCGGAGCCGCGCCGAGCAGCTCCCGCACGCCGGGCCCGAAAACCCCCAAAGACCTCGCGGCCCGCGGAAATATACCAATACACATGGATGGAATCCCCGATGCAAATAACACAGGCAACCCTACTACTCGTATCCCTAGCCACCACCCTACCCGCCCAAGCCCCGGTCCTCAGCAAGGAATTCATCCGCCTGGGTGACCGCATCATCGCCACCGAAAACGCCATCGCCGTCTCCGCCGCCAATATCTCCGCCGGCAGCAGTGGCGTCACCATCTCCTGCTGCGTTGTCGCTTCCGCGGACTTTAACGGCGACGGCGTCCCCGACCTCGTCTGGCAGAGTCCTTCCACCGGCGCGGCCCAGATCTGGTACATGGGCGGCGGCAACGGGGCCACCTTCCTCAGCGCCGCC
>JBEKYC010000019.1:0-98366 GCA_049511415.1 Bryobacteraceae bacterium
ACCTGCGCTTCCTGTTCAGCCGGCAGCTTTCGGTGCTGGGGTCGTTTATGGGCACCATGGGCGAACTGCACCGGGCGCTGCAGTTTGTATTTCGGGGGCAATTGAAGCCCGTGATCGACCGGGCGTATCCGCTGGCTGAGATCCGCGCGGCGCACGAGCGGCTGGAGGGGAAGGAGCAGTTCGGGAAGGTGCTGGTGGTGCCGTAAGACGGCTATTCTTTCGGCCCGATCCCCAGCGTCTTCATCTTGCGGTACAAGTTACTCCGCTCCAGCCCCAATAACTCGGCCGTGCGGGTGACATTGCCGCTGGTCTCCTCGAGCTTCTTCAGAATATACTCGCGCTCGACCGCTTCGCGCACTTCCGCCAGGCTGCCGAAGCGGTCCATGGGGCGCTCGGCCGGGCGGCGGGTGACGTTCAAGGGGATGTGGCGGGCGTCCACGCGCACCTGGGGGTTTAAGATCACGATGCGCTCGATCATGTTACGCAATTCGCGCACGTTGCCCGGCCAGTGATAATCCCGCAGCAGGGCGTAGGCTTCCGGAGTCAGTTCCTTGGGCTTGCGGCCGTAGGCGGTGGTGAATTCGCGCAGGAAATAATCGGCCAGCAAGGGGACGTCCTCGCGGCGGTCGCGCAGCGGCGGCACATGAAACGGGATCACGTTCAGCCGATAAAACAGATCCTCGCGAAAGTTGCCGCGCTCGATTTCTTCCTCCAGGTTCTTGTTGGTGGCGGCCACCACGCGCACATCCACTTGCACGGACGCGCCCGCGCCCACCGGCTCGAAGCGCTGCTCCTCCAGCGCGCGCAGCACCTTGGCTTGCGTGCGCAGGCTCATGTCGCCCACTTCGTCCAGGAAAATCGTGCCGCCGTCGGCCTTCTGAAACTTGCCGGTCTTGGTTTCGTGCGCGCTGGTGAAGCTGCCCTTGATGTGGCCGAACAGCTCGCTTTCGATCAACTCTTCCGGAATGGCGGCGCAGTTCACTTCCACGAACAGCTCGGGAGCGCGCGGGCTCATGGCATGCAGCGCGTGCGCCACCAGTTCCTTGCCGGTGCCGCTCTCGCCGTAGATCAGAACCCGGCCGTTGGTGCCGGCCATCAGTGCCAACTCGTGCCGCAGGGCCTTCATGGGCACGCTCTCGCCGATGATGCGATAGCGCGACTCGGTACCCTCTTTCAGGCGGCTGTTTTCGATCTGCAGGCGGCGGTGCTCCAGGGCGTTCTTGGCCACCACGGAAATCTTCTGGATGGTCAGGGGCTTTTCCAGAAAATCGAAGGCGCCCAGCTTGGTGGCCTTGACCGCGGTCTCGATATTGCCATGGCCGGAGATCATCACGACGACGGGCCGGTCCGGAAAGGGAGTCTCCTGAATGCGCGCGAGCGCTTCCATGCCGTCCATCCCGGGCAGCCAGACATCCAGCAGCAACAATTCGCAGGACTGGCGGCCCAGGTATTCCAGACACTCTTCGCCGCTGGCCACGGCATGCGCTTCGTATCCCTCATCTTCGAGCACGCCGCTGAGCGACCGGCGAATGTCCGGCTCATCATCGACGATCAGGATGCGGGCGGGTTTCATGCGCGCGCCACTTCCGGCTTCAGCCCGGAATCGCCATTCTCGGAGTCCACCAGGGCCGGCATCTCGATGGTGAAGCGCGCTCCGGCCGGTTGGTTATCCTCCACGCGGATCTGCGCGCCATGGTCGGCGAGGATGTGGTTGACGATAGCCAGGCCCAGGCCGGTGCCGCGGCCCTTGGTGGAGAAATAGGGTAGAAACAGCTTCTCCTTCTCCTCGGTGGAGATGCCACAGCCGGTATCGGCGATCACCAATTCGACGGTTTCGGCCGCGCCGGCCTGCGTCGTGATCAGCAGCCGTTTCACGAGTGATTCCTGCATCGCCTCCGCGGCATTATCCACCAGGTTGACGACTACGCGTTGGAACTGTTCCTTGTCGATATTCACCGGAGGCAGATCCGGGGTGAGTTGCACGCGCATGTCGACATCGTCCAAGCGGCCCTGGAACACCGCCAAAGCGCGTTCCACCACTTCGTTCAGGTCGCTGCGCACGGGTTGCGCGGCGGGAAAGCGGGCGAACTGCGAGAACTCATCCACCAGCGTTTTCACCGATTCCACCGAGCGCGTAATGGTGTCGGCGCATTCGTGCAGAATGAGGCTATTTTCGGGCGGAATCTGCAGGCGGTCCAACTGGCGGCTCATGCGTTCCGCCGACAGCGCCATGGGGGTGAGCGGATTCTTGATTTCGTGCGCCACGCGGCGCGCCACTTCGTGCCAGGCGGCGGCCTTCTGCGCGCGCAGCAATTCGCTGGTATCCTCCATGACGATCACGAAGCCGGATGTCAGCTTCTCCTCGAGCGCGGAAACGGTCACGGCCAGGTGCATGGTGCGGCCGTTGGCCTGCATTTCGAGCTGGCGGGAGGAGAGGCCGGTGCGGCGCGCGCGCTTCATCAGGTATTTGATTTCGGCCGTGTCTTCGCGCGAGAACAGATCCTCCAGACGCGTGGCGCTAGTCACGTGCGCGTCGGGGAACATGCTGGCCAGGGCGCGATTCACGCGCCGGATGTAACCGTCGGCGCCGATGGAGATGACCCCCGTGGGGATGCTTTCCAAAATGGCTTCGGTGAAGCGGCGGCGGGCGTCGAGTTCCTGGCCGTTGGCCTCCAGCTCGCGGGTCATTTCGTTGAAGCCGCGCACCAGGCTGGCCAGCTCGTCGATGGCGCGGACCTGCACGCGATGCTTCAGGTTGCCCTTGCTCACTTCGCCGGCGGCGTGCAGCAGGGCGGTGATCGGCGTGCTGATCTGCTTGGACAGGAACAGAGCGATCCAGGTGGCCACGAACAGCACGAACAACGTGATCATGGCCATGAACAGCAGATAAAACGTGCGCACGTTGCGGCGCGAACGAGCCAGTTCGTTGAAGGCACGGACGGACTTGTCGATCTCCTTCTGCTTTTCGACAAAATTGATGGGCACGCGCGAGGCCAGTTCCACGGTGCCTTTCACGGCGCCGTCCACTTCCACGGCGTGTCGCGCGATCACGGTTTGGTTTCCCGCCGGTCGTATAGGATAGCTTCCCACCGCTTCGAGCGGTGTGTCTCCGGTAACCGGAACGATGGCTGCGGCGGCCAGATCCTGATCTTTGGCGAAACGCTCCAGAAAGCCCGGGGTCTTGATGCCGCGCTCCAGCAACAGGGCGGTCTCGGGTTGAGACGCCAATAGCGCGGCCTGCAGTTCGGCTTCGTCCCGCAGTTCTTTTTGCAGCGTCTCGGAGATCTGCACGAAGGTGTTGCTGGTGTCTTCCACCGGCTGGCTGAACCACTTATCCAGGTTGCGGTTCAGGACCTCGTAACTGAACAGCACCAGGAACAGCGCCGGAGTGATGCTGATGGCCACCGCCCCCAGCACCAGCTTGGTCTGGATGCGCGAACCTTCCCGGCCGCTGCGCCGGTCGATATACAGCTTCACGATGGTGCGCACCAGCATGAAGCCGAGCGTCACCATCAAGACAAAAATCAGGCTGGAGATGGCCCAGAAGATGAAGGTTTGTTGCGGGTCGGCGGGTCCGTATTTGCCGAAGTTCAAGGAACCCTGCCACACGACGAGGGCTACCGAAATCGCCAGCAGGACGATGCCGCAGCCGTAAAGGATTCGCTTGCGCACCTCTTCAAATTATAGAGGACTATTCCGGGCCCCCGGCTGTGCGCAGCCCGAGGAGCCACGCCAGTTCGGCGCGCTTGCGGCGGCGATACCAGGCTAGAAACGCGAAGAAGGCGATCGAAATAGCGACGACGATCAGCCATGTGGACAACCCCGGGCCCTGCCACGAGTGCCCATGGATCCAGGTGAAGCAGAAGGCGATTTCGCAGATAAACAGGCCGCCGCCGAACCAAGTTGCGGCGAGTTTCGCGCGGCAATCGCGAATCAGCAATTCCACGAACGCGCCGGTGTCCATGGCCGGCGGCGACCACAGGCCGCGGCTGACTACCAGTCGAAAGACCCACGCGATGGCAATGAAAAGCCACGTAGCGCCGGCCAGCAGCAGCATATCCGGACGCGGGGAACGCGCGGCCAGGAGGGTCGCGCCGCCGCCGATCACGACCGTCACCAGGATATCGCCGGCCAGCATGATGCGCATGAAGCGCGATTGACGTGCCACGCGCCGCCGCAAGTCCGCCGGCACGGCTGTTTCGGATTGCCAGGCGCCGCGCCACTGTTCCAGTTCCGTATCCGGGTTCATTTGCGATTCTCCAATGCCTCGCGCAACAATTGACGGGCACGGCTCAAACGCGCGCCCACGTTGCTTTCCGAGATGCCCAGCACTTCCGCGATCTCCGCATATCCCAATCCTTCGAGCGTCAGGGTGATCGCCTGGCGGTAGATGACCGGCAGATCGTGGACGGCGCGGCGCAGGCGCGCGGCGGATTGCTCGCGGGCCAGTCCGCATTCCGGATCGGGCGTGGGATCGGGCGCGTCGATCGCCGCGCCGGCCGCCGGAAACCGCTCGCGATTGCGCGCCAGAAAAGCAATGGCGCGATTGTGCGCGATGCGATACACGAATGTGCGCGCGGCGCATTGCCCGCGGAAGCCCGGCAGTGCCCGCCAGGCCGCCATGGCGATCTCCTGCAACAGGTCGTCGCGATCGCTGGGCGTGTTGGTGAAACTGGCGGCCAGGCGCGCGAGGCCCGGCCCGTTTTCAGCCAACAGCCGGTCGAACTCGTGCTCCAGAGTGGCGCGATCCAAAGTGATGGCCAGCCCCATGTCAGTCAGGGCGGCGTCAGTCTCCATAAACGATTGCATCACGCTGCAAGCGGCTGGCGGCAACTTCCACGATCATGAGGGCCAAGGCGCCCGTAAAACAGCCTAGCGCGGCGGTCTGCGCGAACGGGACCGCTCCGCCATTCATCCATCGTTCGAGTTGTAATTGTTGTCCCAGCACGGGCAGCACCGTCAGCCATACGCGCGCCGCAGGCGGATGGAATACCTGAAACATGCCCGCGAGCATGGGAAGAAAGATCAGCATGGAAAGATAATTCTGCGCTTCCTTGACGGCGCGGCACTCGGTGGAAATCAGCAGTTGCAGCGCCGCCGCCAACAGCGCCAGGGGCAGTACCGCGGCAGCCGCTGCCAGCATGGGCCGGGGCGCGTGCAAAACGACCGCGAACCCCAGCAGATTGACGACCACCCCGGCCGCCGAAAACAGGCTGACCGCCAGCCATTTGCCGACGACGATATCGCGGCGCGCGATGGGATTCAGCAATAACGGCAGCAGCGAACGGCGTTCACGCTCGCCGGCCACCGTATCCATGGCTACGTTCATGCCGCCGGCAAAGGCCGATACCAGCGTGAAGACCGACATCATGCCGATCAGCACGGCGTCCACGCGGGTGGCGAGCGACACCATGAAGACGACGGCGGGACCCATCAGCGCGTAGAGCGACGACGAGACGATGCTGCGCCGGTCGCGCCAATTGTCGGCGATTTCCTTGCGGGCGATGATGAACGACTGACTCAGCATATACTGACCTCCGGTGTACCGGTTAGTTTTACAAAAGCTTCTTCCAGCGAAACGCTGCCGGTTTCCGAACACAATGTATCCGGCGTGCCCTCCGACACGAGGCTCCCGCGATGCATGATGACCACCCGGTCGCAGACGGCACGCACCTCTTCCAGCATGTGACTGGAGAGCAGGATGCAGGCGCCGGCATCCCGCTCGCGGCGCAGGAAATCGCGCAGCGCGCGCACCGAGTGTATGTCGAGCGCATTGGCCGGCTCGTCCAGCACCAGGTTGCGCGGCGCATGTACGATGGCGCGTGCCAGCGCGGATCGCGTACGTTCCCCTTGCGAAAGGCGCGCGGCCAGCCGATCGGCGATGTCTTCCAGACCGAGCGTCCCCAGCACGTCGGCCACGCGGCTCTTGAGCGCCGCGGCCGTAACTCCGCGCAGCCTGCCAAAATATTCCAGGTTTTCGCGGACGGTCAGGCGGGCGTACAAACCGGTATGGTCGAGCAGCGCGCCCAGTTGGCCGCGATCCGCGGTAACGGCGCCCGATTCCGCTTCGAGCACGCCGCAGATCATGCGCAGAGTGGTGGTCTTGCCCGCGCCGTTGGCGCCCAGGAGACCCGTAATGGCTCCGTCCGGCGCCGTGAACGACAGGCCGCTCACCACGGGCCGGCCGTCGAAGCTTTTGCTGAGGTTTTGAACTTGTATCATGTCTTTCGCTGGTATAGTCCGGTGCGCGGAGAATTCCTTACAATGAATTTGGTGACAGCGGCAACTCGCATCGGCATTCTGGCTTCCGTGGCACTGTCGTTGTGCGGGCCAGGCGCAGGGGAGACAGCCGATGCGCACCTGGGCAAGGGTTACGACGCGTTGAAGCTGGAGCGCTACGAGGAGGCCGTGCGCGAGTTCCGCGCGGCGCTGCGCATCGATCCGAAGCTGGTGATGCGCGCGCAGTTTCCGCTGGGCGTGGCGCTGTTTGAGATGAAGCAAACCGCTGAGGCGCGGCGCGAATTTGAAGCTGTGCGGCGCGCGGCGGGCGACCAGCCCAACGTCGCCTATTACCTGGGGCGGCTCGACCTCATGGATCAGAATTACGCGGCGGCAGTGCGCAATTTCACGAAGGCCATGACGCGGCCGCCGTTTCCCGATACCGCTTATTATCTGGGCCAGGCATGCTTCAAACAGGGGGATCTGGCGGGAGCCGAGAAGTGGTTGCGGGAAGCCGCCGGCGCCAACCCGCGCGATCCATTGGCCCCGTATCAATTGGGCCTGGTGTATCGCAAGCTGGGCCGCGAGGCGGACGCCAAGGAAGCGTTCGCGCAATCGGCCGAACTGCGCCAGCGCGACACCGGCGAAAGCGCACTGCGCACGGAGTGCGCGCAGAAGCTCGATAGCGGACCTCGCGATGAAGCGCGCGCGCTGTGCCAGCGACTCTATGATCCGGATGACGCCACGCGGCTCGCCAAGCTGGGCACCATCTACGGCGAGCACGGCGATCTGGAGGACGCCCTGCCGGCCCTGCGGCGCGCCGCGGAACTGGAGCCGCAAGCGCCGCAGATGCAGTACAACCTGGCGTACACCTATTTTCGAATGGGCCGGTTCGCGGAGGCGCGCACGCCGATTGCCAAAGCCGTTGAGCGATGGCCCGATATCTTCCAATTGAATGCGCTCTACGGCGCCGTTTTAGCCCGATTGGGCGAAGACGATGCAGCGCACGAAGTCCTCCTTCGCGCGCACCAGCAGAATTCACAGGATCAGGGCACGTCCACCTTGCTCTACGGAATTGCCATGCGCCTGGCGCGGGCCAATCTGGCCGCGGACCGCAAGGCCGATGCCGTCCGGTTCTTCCAGGAAGCCGCCGGGCTGCGGCCCAACGATCCCGAGGCCCAAGCAGGCTTGGCCGCCGCGCGTCAGAAATAATCCTCAAACAAAAATATGAACGGTCGTGCCCTCCCGGCAGTCTTAGCTGATGGAACGACTTGATCAATGATAGAGGCTGTCGCCACGATCGCGTTTCCGGAGTCGAAGACGGCGGCGCGCGAGGCGCGGTTTGCGGACCTGGTGGCGCGTCAGTCGCGCTTCGTGTTCCGCGTGGCGTATGCGCTGTTGCGGAACGCGCACGACGCCGAGGACGCGGTGCAGGAGACGTTTCTGAAGCTGTATCGCGGCGGCGCGTGGGAGGCGATCGAGAACGAGCGGGCGTTTCTGGCGCGTGTGGCGTGGCGCGTGTCGGTGGATAAGCTGCGCAAAGTACGCCACGAGCCGCTCGATCCCCAGACGGTGCAGGGCGGTGCGAGTCCGGAAGACGCAGCGGTGACGGCGGATTGGAATGCAACCGTGCATCGTCTTGTGGATACTTTGCCGCCCGAACTGCGGCAGCCCCTGGCGCTTTCCACGGTGAACGAGTTGACTTCCCGCGAGATCGCAGAGGTGATGGGTATCGCGGAAGGCACCGTGCGCACGCGCATCATGCGGGCGCGCCAGATATTGAAGCAGAAGCTGGGGGAGTTGCAGGCAGGGCGCTATGGAAAATGAAGATGTAATTCTCGCGGAGGCGCTGGCGCAATATGCCAATGTAGAGCCGCTGGCCGGGCTGGAGCAGCGGGTGCTTCATCGGGTTCATGCTCACAACCGGCGGGGCGGCTGGTGGATGTGGCCGCTCGCGGCGGGTGCGGCGGTTGCTGGTCTGTGCGCCGTGCTGTGGGTGAGGACGACTCCGCAGACACTCAGCGTGCGCGTTGTCTCGCCGCGGCCGCCACAGATCGTGACTTTGCCGGCAGCGCCCAAATCCGTAACGCGGCGCACGCTGCCAAAGCGGCGTGTGTTTCCGACGCCTGTGCCACTCACCGGCGAGGAACGCGCTTTGCTGGCGTTTGCGGTACATGCACCCGATGAGCTGATCGACTTGCATCGCCGTATGGAAGAACCGATCCAAATTGAGGAAATCAAAATCGCGCCGTTAGAGAGCGCCGATTTGAAATAAAGGAGCAATGATGTTGAATCCAACGAAACTGACTCTATTTTGCGGACTGCTCGCATCCATGACTGGCATCTGCTTTGCGCAGGCCGAAAGTGCCAGATACTTTCACCTCGACTTTGTGGTCAAAGAAGTCGACGCCGGGAAGGTGACTAACACCCGCCATTACTGGACGACCGTCGCGACCGGAGAGCATGGCGCCTGCAGCATCCGCACGGGGAGTAAGGTTCCCATCCCCGCCGACGCAAATGGCAGTTACACTTACCTCGATGTGGGTGTGAATATCGACTGCAGTAGGCCGGAAGAAGTGGATGGCAACCTGGCGTTGGGTGTAAGTGCTGAGATTAGCAGCGCCGCGCCCTCGCAGAATCCGCCGTTGGTCCGCCAGAATAAATGGAATTCCAAGGTTATCGTGCCACTGAATAAGCCCACCATGCTGTTTTCGTCCGACGACCTGACATCCAAGGGCCAAATCCAGGTAGAACTGACTGCCACGCCAGTGAAATGAGCCATATCCGCCACGCCGTCCGCAGCCTCCTCAATTCTCCGGCCCTGGCAACGGTGGCAATTGTATCTCTAGCCCTGGGCATCGGCGCTAACGTCACCGTCTTCAGCATAGTGCGCGAGATGCTTCTCGATGACGTCAGCGCCTGGCGTCCGGATCGGCTGGCCCGCGTGGAGGGTGTGGACGTGCCTTATGCGATGTACCGGGAATTGCGGGCGGCGGGAGCATTCCAGGGGCTCGCCTTTCATCGCGGCTTTGGAGATCGTATCTGGCGCACGGGCAGCCGTAGTGAGGTCGTTTGGCGGCTGACCACCAGCGCCAATTTTTTCGACGTGTTGGGCGTCCGCGCATACGCCGGGCGCCTCTATTCACAGGCCGACGAGGGCCGCGCGCTGGCTGTGGCGAGCTACGGCTTCTGGCGCAAACGCCTGCATGGCGACCGAAACGCGATCGGGCATCCTATCCGGTTGGAGGACCAGCTTTACACGCTGGCCGGCATTCTGCCGCCGGACTATCGCAGCATCTATCGCCACGGCGTGTCGCCGGAGTTGTACCTTTCCGACCCGGGCGACATGGGCCACGACCGCTTTCGCGGACTCTTTGGACGTCTGCCGGACGGCGCCTCTTTCGAGCAAACGCGCCAGTCTTTAGCGGCCGCCATCGAGAGGTTGCGCGGCCCGGAGGCGGCGCGGCAAATCGTCGCATTAGATCCCATTAGCGGCTGGCGAGCCAGTGCATCGAAGCCCGGCGACGACCGCCTGTTTTTCCTGTTTTTTGTGATGCTCTTTTTCGTCGCGGGCATGCTGGCGCTCATCGGGTGCAGCAACGTGGCGGGCCTGTTAGTGATCCGCATACGGAACCGGCAAAGAGAGTTGGCGATTCGCAAAGCCTTGGGCGCCAGCCGCCTGCAAATCGCCGCGCCTCTTCTGGCGGAGGGATTGGTGCTGGTTCTATGCGGTGCCGGCCTGGGTCTGGTGCTCGATCTCGTCCTGCGCAACCGGCTGAGCTATCTGCGCTGGCCCACCGCATACAATATTCCGCTGGAATTCCATTTTCAGAGTGACAGCGGCCTGTTTATATATGCCTCGCTGACCGCGCTGGCGGCGTTGCTGCTGTCGTCGGTGCTTCCCGCGCTCCGCGGAGCGGACGCGGATCTCAACCTGGCCATCAAGCAAGGGGAGCCCGCGTTCTCCATCCGGCGTTGGGACATGCGCAGCGGCTTCGTGGTTCTGCAGGTAGTGCTCTCCATGGTGCTACTGACGCTCTCCAGCGTGTTTCTACGCGGTCTCTGGCATGTGACGGCGACTGGGCCGGGTTTCGACATCACGCATACGCTGATCGCTGCCATGCACACGCTTCCGGGACGCTACCCGGGCGAGCGGGAATGGGATTTGCGCCAGCAGGCTATCGCGCGTGTGAAATCCGTCCCCGGCGTAGTGGCGGCGACCTCTACCGGACTCCTGCCGCTGATGGGAGAAGTTCCATATGCCATGCTGCGCCGCGCAGGCGAATCGCTCTCGGCCGCGCGCCGCGTCTATGTGATGGAATCAGGCGAAAATTATTTTGAAACGCTGAACATTCCAATCCTGCGCGGCCGTGATTTTGCAGTCAGCGATCGGGGTCGCCACCCGATTCCGGCAATCATAAACCGAACGCTGGCTCGCGATTTATTGGGCGGGGCCGATCCAATCGGACAGCATCTGCTCAGAGGTCCGGATACGGAGGAGGTTTTGGAGATCGTGGGCATCGCGGCGGATTCCAAAATGCGCACCCTATTCGAATCAAACATGCCCGCGCTTTTCGAGCCGGACTTCAACGGACAATTGCTGGTGCGTGTCGCCGGAACTCCGTCATCGTGGATTGAACCGCTGCGCCACGCGCTGGAGGGCGTGGATCGCACGGCAGCGTTGGATGTGCGCCCCCTCGAAGAGGCCGCCGCCGGCGCGCTATTTCCCATGCGCGTAGCCACCGCGTTTCTGGCCGCCCTCAGCGGGTTGGGCCTGGTGTTATCTCTGATTGGGTTGTACGGTTCGGTTTCCTATTCCGTAGGCCGCCGCACGCGGGAATTCGGCATTCGCTCCGCGTTGGGCGGCGGGCGGTGCCGGATCGTCTGGAGCGCGCTCCGGGACGGAACGGCTGCCCTGCTTTGCGGAATCGCACTCGGCGCCCCGCTGGCATTCTGCGCCATCCGGCCATTGGTCGAGCTGCTTCCGGCCGGCCTGAATCCGTGGGCGCCGATTCCATTTTTGGGAGTCATCCTCCTGTTAGCCGGAACTGGCGCGGCGGCCGCCTGGATTCCCGCGCGGCGCGCGGCCCGGATCGACCCCTCTAAGGCGCTACGCCAGGACTGAGCGGCTTCGCGGCATCAACGCGACGTGCAGCGCGCCCGCCGCCAGGAAACCGGCGAACCAGGCATAGTCGTGGATCGCCAGGCCTGCTGCGATGCCGCCGGCCAACGCGGCGAGAGCGCGGTAATTGAATCCGCGGTGATACTCGTAGCGGCCCCCACGCAGGTAAAGATCGTCGAGCACCAGTTGCCGGCGGCGTACGATGAAGTAATCCGCGATCATGACGCCCGCAATCGGTCCCAGCAGCGCCGAGTAACCCACCAGCCAGCCGAAGATATAAGCGCTGTAATCCCCGAGTAACTTCCAGGGCATCATCACCATGCCGAGGCATCCGGTGATTAGTCCGCCAGTGCGGAACGAAATGCGTCGCGGATTCAGATTCGAAAAGTCATTCGACGGCGAGACTACGTTGGCCGCGACGTTTGTATTCAGCGTCGCCAGCAGCAGCGCGATCAATGCCACCAAGGCCACCGCGGGCTGATGGAAGCGGCCCAGCAGCGTCACCGGATCCCAGATCGCCTCGCCGAAGATCACGACGCTCGCCGACGTGACCGCCACGCCGATGAACGAGTACAAAGTCATGGCCGTCGGAAGGCCCAGCGCCTGTCCCAGCATCTGCGCTTTCTGCGAACGGGCATAGCGCGAGAAATCCGGAATATTCAGCGCCACAGTGGCCCAGAATCCCACCATGCCGGTGAGCGCGGGCACGAAGAATCGCCAGAATTCGCCGGTGGAATGAAAGCGGCTGGGTGCGCTGAGTACTGGCCCGAATCCGCCCGCCTTGCGCGTGACCCACCATAGCAGCAGCACGCCGATCGCCAGCATAAACGGCGCGCCGATGCCTTCCAGGAACTTAATGGTCTCGATGCCGCGCCAGATCACGGCCATGTTCAGCAACCAGAACAGAAGGAAGCAGACGGCCGGTCCGGCGTTGAAATGCGCCCAAGCCGGCGCTACGATGCCCAACATGGCGTTGATCGCCTGCCCGCCGATCCAGGTTTGAATGCCGAACCATCCGCAGGCCACCAGCGCGCGCAGAATCGCCGGCACGTTCGCGCCCAGCACGCCGAAAGACGCGCGCACCAGTACCGGAAACGGGATGCCGTACTTCGTGCCGGCGTGGGCGTTGAGGATCATGGGCGCCAATACCACCAGGTTCCCCAGCAGGATGGTGCCCACCGCCTCCCACCAGTTCATGCCGCCGGCGATCAGGCCGGAAGCCAGCATGTACGTGGGGATACACACACTCATGCCCACCCACAGGGCGGCGTAGTTGTAAGTGCTCCAGTCGCGGCGCGACTGCGGCACCGGCGCGAGGTCTTCGTTGTAAAGGGCGCTCGCGCGGATGTCGCTCACTTCCACGCCCCTCCGCGCGCGGCACGCTTCAAAAATTCGCCGCGTCCGGGACGGCCCAGGTATTGCCCGCCATCCACGATCACTTCGCCGCGCGACAGCACCATGCGTGCATTGCCCTTCACTTGAAAGCCTTCGAACATGGAATAATCCACGCGCATGTGATGGCTGCCCGCGCTGATGGTGTGCTCCGCCTCGGGGTCCCAGATCACGATGTCGGCGTCGCTGCCCGCCGCCAGTTCGCCCTTGCGCGGATACAAACCGAAGAGCCGCGCCGGCGTCGTGGAAACCAGTTCCACGAAACGATTCAAGCTGAGACGGCCTTGATTCACGCCGTAATGATAAATGAGCTGCAAGCGGTTTTCGATGCCCGGACCGCCGTTGGGAATCTTGGTGAAATCGTCTTTGCCCAGCGCCTTCTGATCGGCGAAGCAGAACGGACAATGATCCGTGGAGACTACCTGCAAATGGTCGTTCTTAAGCCCATCCCACAATTTCGGTTGATGATGTTTCTCCCGCAGCGGCGGCGTGAAAACATATTTGGCGCCTTCGAAATTCGGACGCGCCAGGTCGTCGGTGGAAAGCAGCAGATATTGCGGGCAGGTCTCCGCAAACGCCGGCAGACCGCGGTCGCGCGCCTCGCGCACCTGGTTCAGCGCGTCTTCGCTCGACAGGTGCACGATGTAAATCGGCGCGCCGGCGATCTCCGCCAGGGCGATGGCGCGGTGTACGGCTTCGGCTTCAGCGGCGACCGGACGTGTCAGCGCGTGATAAATCGGCGCAGTCTTGCCCTCCGCCAGCGCCCGTCGCACAATCACGTCGATCACGCCGCCGTTTTCGGCATGCATGCAGATTAGCGCGCCGTTGCGGGCGGATTGCGAAAGCACTTTGAAAATCGTGGCGTCATCCACCAACAGCACGCCCGGATAGGCCATGAACAGCTTAAAGCTGGCCACGCCTTCGCGCACCATCGCGTCCATATCTTCCAGGCCGGCTTCGTAGAGATCCGTGACGATCATGTGCAGGCCGTAGTCGATGGACGCCTTGTTGTCGGCCTTCTTCCACCAGATGTCGAGCGCGTCGCGCATTTTCATGCCGCGCGCCTGTATGGCGAAATCGATCAGGGTGGTGGTGCCGCCGAAAGCCGCCGCGCGCGTGCCGGTTTCAAAATCGTCGCTCGAAGTGGTGCCGCCAAAAGGCATGTCGAGATGCGTATGCACGTCGATGCCGCCCGGTAGCAGCAGCATGCCGGACGCGTCGATGATCCGGGTGGCATTATCAGAGGGGATGTGCGGGGCGATTTCGCGGATCTTGCCGGCTTCGATCAAAATGTCGGCGGGGAAGGTTTTTTCGGATGTGACCACAGTGCCGTTTTGAATGAGTGTGGGCATCAGTATAGTGTAGAGGATGAGATGAAACTTCTGGTGTCCATCGTGCTGGCGGCCGCCGTTGCGTGCGCGCAAACCTTTTCCGCATCGCCCTTGCTCGATCGCGCCATCGAGCAGGCCGTCGCCGAAGGGCGCATCCCCGGCGCGGTGCTGCTGGTAGGGCACAACGGACAGACCCTGCATCGCAAGGCCTACGGCAAACGCGCGCTGGTGCCCGCGCCCGAAACCATGACCGTGGACACCATCTTCGATCTGGCCTCGCTGACCAAAGTTGTTGCAACCACCCCCTCGCTCATGAAGCTGTTCGAAGAAGGCAGGTTCCGCCTGAACGATCGCGTCACGCAATACTTGCCCGAATTTCAGGGCGGCAAGAGCGACATCACCATCCGCAACCTCTTTACGCACTTCTCGGGAATGCCGGAGGACCTGCCCCTGACGCCCGCCTGGAACGGCTACGAGACCGGCATCCGCATGGCCCTGTTCGAGAAGCCTGCCCGGCCGCCCGGCGTGCGCTTCGTCTATAGCGACATCAACTTCATCCTGTTGGGCGAACTGGTGCACAAGCTCAGCGGCAAGCTGCTTTCCGATTACGCCCGCGACGAAATCTTCCTTCCGCTGGGCATGCGCGAGACCATGTTCCAGCCGCCAGCCTCGCTCATACCCCGCATCGCGCCCACCGAGCGGCCGTCCGCGAACGCCGCGCCGTTGCGAGGGGTGGTGCACGACCCGACGGCGCGCAACATGGGCGGCGTAGCGGGCCACGCCGGCCTGTTCTCCACCGCGGACGACTTGGCGCGCTACTGCGAGATGATGTTGCACAAAGGCGAATCGAACGGCGTGCGTCTGGTCAGCCCGCTGACCGTGGAGAAGTTCACCACGCCGCAGACCCCCGCGGACCAGCCCATCCTACGCGGTCTCGGTTGGGATATCGACTCGCCTTTCTCCGGCAATCGCGGCGATCTGTTCCCCATCGGCTCTTACGGCCACACCGGGTTCACAGGCACGTCCATCTGGATCGATCCGGTGAGCGATACCTATGTGATTCTTTTGGCCAATAGCGTCCATCCAACCCTCCACCCCGCCATCACCAGTTTGCGCGGACGGGTGGCCACCATAGTCGCGGCGGCGGTGGGCATTCAAACGCAGCGTGTCTCCCTGACCGGTTACAACGAAACCATCACCGGCGCGGGCCTGCACCGCGAGGTCGAGCGCACCGGGCAGACGCTCACCGGCCTGGATGTGCTCGTCGCGGAAAATTTTGCTGCGCTCAAAGGCAAGCGCGTCGGCTTGATCACCAATCAGACGGGCGTGGATCGCGCCGGCCGCCGCAACGTCGACGTGATGCGCGCAGCGGGCGTGAACCTGGTGGCGCTGTTTTCGCCCGAGCACGGCATCGCCGGCGCGGAGGATCGTGAGGGCATCGGCGACACTACCGATCCGGCCACCGGCATCCACATCTTCAGCCTGTACGGCAAAACCCAACGTCCCACGCCCGAGATGTTGCACGGTCTGGATGCCCTGTTGTTCGACATCCAGGATGTGGGTGTGCACTTTTATACCTACGAAACCACCATGGCCTACGCCATGGAAGCCGCCGCTAAAGCAGGGATCGCCTATTATGTTCTGGACCGCCCCAACCCCATCACGGGCGTGCACGTGGAAGGGCCCATGCTCGATCCCAGCCAGCTTTCGTTCGTGGGCTATTTCCCGCTGCCCCTGCGCCATGGCATGACCATGGGCGAACTGGCGAAACTGTTCAACGCCGAGAATCACATCGACGCCAAGCTGACGGTCGTGCCCATCGAGGGCTGGCAGCGCGGCGACTGGTTCGACACCGGCGGCCTGCTGTGGATCAATCCGTCGCCGAACATGCGCGGCTTGAACGCGGCGTTGCTTTATCCGGGCGTAGCCATGCTCGAATATTCCAAAAACTACTCGGTCGGCCGCGGCACGGATGCGCCCTTCGAGCAGATCGGCGCGGCCTTCGTTCACGGCCCGGAACTGGCGGCTTATCTGAACGGACGCCGCGTCCCCGGCGTGCGCGTGTACGCGACACGTTTCAACGGCATGGAGGGCGTACGCTTCGTGATCACCGACCGCGACGCTTTCGATTCGTCGCGGCTGGGCCTGGAAATCGCCGCGGCGCTGCAGAAGCTGTATCCAGGCCAGATCGATTTTCACGCCGACCCGAAGCTGATCGGCAGCGCAGAGGTAGCCGATGAGTTGACCGCCGGAGACGATCCGCGCACCATACAGCAGAAGATGGCCGACCGCGTGGCGGAGTTCGTCAAGCTGCGGGAAAAGTATCTGCTTTACTGATCCCTACCATACCGCCAGTTTCTCGCCCAGCCCCGCCGCATAGGTAACCGTGGCCCAATTGGGCGGCGCCTTCAGCCGCACGTGGAAATGCAAGCCCGATGGATCGCGCCATGCCAGCCAGGACTGCGGCGCGATAACCTCCGCCGGCCACGCGAGAAGGCTGGCGGCTAAGGCCGGATCGAGCGGCTTACCCAACACCTCGTATTCCGCGTCAAAAGCCGCCAGCCCCGTTGGGTATTCCCGGGACACTTCGGCAAGCGCACCGCTGAGGCGCGCAAAAGCAGAACCAGTGCTCGCGGGACTAGCCTGTGGAAGCGTCAAGTCGCGGGGCGATACCACGAAATCCGTCTCGCCGCCCAGATTCGGAAAACGCAGCGAAAGCTCCGCGCTCCAACGCGATTCATTCGAGCTGCTATTTCCGGAGGTCAGTATCCACTCAAGCCCCCCATTACTCCGTCCGTCGAGGCGAAATGCCATGGGGTTCCCCTGCCACCATTGACGCCGGTATTTCCAACCCCGCGCCAATGCCCCGCTGCGAATCTCGCGGGTCACTCGCCGTTGTCCGCGTGTGAGAAAGGAATAGACTCCGAAGGTCACGCCCAGCGCCATCATCATAAATCCGATAACCACGAACGGTGGTGATGAGTGCATTCGTTCCCAAGACCTCTATGCTACTGTCGAAAGTAGCATGGCGAAATTCTTCTTTGGCCTGATCGCCGGTGTCCTCTTGTGTGTGGTCGGCGGCTTCGTGCTGATCTTCGCATTGGCGCGCATGTTTCGCGAAACTCCCCCCGCCGTGGCGCAAAATTCGGTGCTCGAACTGCGGCTGGAAGGCGACATTCCGGAGCGCCCGCCGATGGACGTGCCTTTCGGCGCGCTGGCTGACCGCTCCACTCCCACCGTCACGAACGTCTGGATGCTGCTGCGCAAAGCGGCGGCCGATTCGCGTGTCAAAGCCGTCGTATTACAGCCGCAATCGCTCGGCGTGGGCTGGGGTAAGCTGCAGGAATTCCGCGCCGACCTGGAGCAATTCAAGAAATCCGGCAAGCCCCTGTTCGCCTATCTCAAAACCCCCGGCGCGCGCGAGTATTACCTGGCCTCGGTCGCCAACCGCGTCTATCTTGGCCCTTCCGACTGGATCAATCTCAAGGGAATGCGGGTCGAACTGATGTACTTCAAGAAGACGCTGGAAAAGATCGGCGTCGACGTGCAGGTGGAGCACGACGGCAAGTACAAAGATTTCGGGGATATGTTCACGCGCACTTCCATGAGTCCGGAAACTCACGAAGTGATGGAAAGCGTGCTGGATGGCCTGTATGGCAATCTGGTCGATGGCATCGCCGCCGGCCGTAAGAAAACTCCCGAAGCGGTGCGCGCCCTGATCGACAAAGGGCCCTTTCTGTCTGCCGCGGCCCTCTCGGATGGCCTGGTTGACGATTTGCGCTACGAAGACCAGATGTTCGGCGACCTGGAGCGGCAGGTCGCGCTCGGCAAGCTGAACCGGCTGTCTACCGGCCACTATCTGAAGATCCCCGCCGATTCCCTGGGACTGGAAGGCCGCCACAAGATCGCCATGCTGGTGGGCGACGGCGCCATCACGCGCGGCGGATCGGATGACGACGGCGTCTCCGATGACGGCATCCAGGCCTCCGGCTTCAACAAGCTGGTGCGGCGGGTAGCCGCTGACTCGTCGCTCGACGGCGTGATTGTCCGCATTGATTCGCCCGGCGGCGACGCGGTAGCCTCCGACGAAATCTGGCGCGAAATGAATCTCCTGAGCAAGAAGAAGCCCACCGTGATTTCGATGTCCGACGTGGCCGCTTCCGGCGGATATTACATGGCCATGACCGGCGATCCCATCGTGGCGTATCCCGGAACCGAAACCGGATCCATCGGCGTGGTCTTCGGCAAACCCGATCTGCACGGCCTTTACGACAAACTGGGCATCACCAAGGACAGCTTGCAGCGCGGTGCCTTTGCCGGCATCGATTCCGATTACCATCCCCTGTCTCCCGTCGAGCTGGCCAAACTGAAAGAAGGCATCGACGCCAATTATCACGACTTCGTCGCCAAAGTCGCGCAAGCCCGCCGCCGCCCATTCGATCAGATCGACGCGCTGGCGCAAGGGCGCGTATGGCTCGGCGCGCAAGCCGCCTCCAACGGTCTGATAGACCATTTGGGCGGCATCGACCGCGCATTGGAATTGGTGAAACAGAAGGCGCACATCCCGGCGTCCGAAAATGTGACCATTGTCATGTATCCCGCCCGGCGCAGCATTCTGGACGTGCTGTTTGGCCGTTCGACGGACAGCTTGCTGGAATCGCGCCTGCGGCGTCTGCTCAAAGCATGGCCGCCGGAAATCTGGACTCAAGGCGGCCTGCTGCGTCTGGTCCCGTTTTCAGTGAATGCCTTCTAAGAACGTAAGTAACATCACTATGTTTCTTTAGCGCCGCGCCGTATCGGTGGGACAATTGGGCGCATGCATAAGACCATCCGCAGCCTTGTCTGTTCCCCGGTGGTTTTCGTTTCGTTGTGTGCGGCCGCCACTCCTGGCCGCGTTCCACTGAGTTCCTTACAACTAAACGGCTCCGCCACTTTTCTCCAATCGGAAGGCGCCATCGAGCTGACCAGCACTACCGGCCAGGAATCCGCTGCTTTCATTCCCACGGCGTTTACGTTGGGACCGACCGGCGAATTTGTGGCCACCTTTGAATATGAAGCGCGGTCCGTGCACGATGTGTGCGTTGGCGATGGGCTGGCCTTCGTCGCGCAGAACACTAGCGCAGGCGCGAGTTACCTGGGACTTGGTGGCTCGGGCTTGGGATTCTTTACCTTAACGGACGCGCCTGCAATAGGCATCACGTTCGACTATTACTCCAACGCCTATACGGGCACGCCGCCGAATACTGCGGGCATCGCGGTGCCGATCGGCATGGACTTGAGCTGGACGACACCGGACCCGCCGCCATACCAGCCCGTTCCGAGTCCGTCGCGTTATGTCTGGGTGATCTATAAGAACGCCACCAGCCTGATGCGGGTTTATTACAGTGCGACGCCTACAATGCCATCCACGCCGCTGCTGGAGAGGGTGTTGCCGCAAGATCTTTCCACGGCTTTCGGCGGCCAGGCGTACTTCGGCCTCACCGGCGGGACCGGCTCATGTGCCGCGGTGCAGATAATCAATTACCTGGGGCTGGATATCAGCAACGCTCCGTAGGCTGAATAACGTGGCGCGGGCCGCGATCAACCTCGCGATACAACCGCTAACGTACAATAGGATCAAATGCACGCGAGGGCGATTTTCCTGTCCGCTTGTCTTGCCGCTGTTTGTCTAGCCGGGCCAGTTCCCGCCACCATTCGCGGCACGCTCGTGCAACGCCCCGACCATCCCCCCGCCATCCAGATCGCCGATCATGGCCTCGTCTCGCTCGATGGCGACGAACCCACCAAAGGCGTCCTCAACGACAAACGCCTGGCCGGCTTCGATCTGGAAGCCAAGGGCCACTTCACCGCGCCGGACCAGTTCCTGGTGGACCCCATCCACACCAAGGCGATGTTCATCCATAAGGATGGCCATGTTAAGGTGATCACTTACTGGTGTGACGTCTGCTCCATCCGCACCTACACGCCCGGGCCATGCTGGTGCTGCCAAAAGGAGACTCTGCTCGATCTCCGCGATCCCGACCAGGATCTGCAATGAAATTCACCGCCGCTCTTCTGTTTCCTCTTATGTCATTCGCCGCCAACTATACCGCCGCTAAAGCCGTCGTCGACGGCGTGGAGGTCGTGCGCCTGGCCGATGCCGCGCGCCATGCGGAAGTGACCATCGTGCCCTCGCTGGGCAACCTGGCCTACGAGTTCCAGGTGAATGGCAAGAACGTATTCTGGCTGCCCTACAAAACCCTGGCCGAGATGCAGGCCAAGCCGCAGTTCGGCGGCATTCCGTTTCTGGCGCCCTGGGCCAATCGCCTCAGCGAGTACGCCTTTTGGGCCAATGGCAAGAAGTACCAGCTCAACCGCGACCTCGGCAACCTGCGCCCCGATCAGAATCAAAATCCCATACACGGGTTGCTTACGGTTTCGCCCGATTGGCAGGTGACCGCCCTCGATCCCGGTTCCGATTCCGCCTGTGTCACCAGCCGTCTGGATTTCTGGAAGCATCCCGACCTGATGGCCCAGTTCCCGTTCGCGCACACCGTCGAAATGACCCACTGCCTGCGCGAAGGCGTGCTGGAAGTGCGCACCACAATCCACAATCTCTCCACCGATCCCATGCCCGTGGGTATCGGCTTCCATCCGTACTTCCAGCTTCACGACGCGCCGCGCGAACAGTGGAAGGTGCACTTGGCGGCCCGCGACCACCTGATACTTTCGCCGAAAGTGATTCCCACCGGTGAGAGTAAGCCGGTCGAGTTCGCCGATCCGCTGCCGCTGGCGGGCGTCTTCCTCGACGATGTGTTCAGCGGCCTGCCGCCGGACGCGGCGTTCTCGGTCGAAGGCTTGCGCGAGAAGATCACCGTAAAGTACGGCCCGAAGTACACCGTCGCGGTGGTTTATGCGCCAAAGGGCCGCGCGTTCATCTGCTTTGAGCCCATGTCCACCATCACCGACGGTTTCAACCTGGCGCACGCCGGAATCTACAAGGATCTGCAGAGTATCGCGCCCGGAGCGGAATGGCGCGAGAGCTTCTGGATTTCGCCCACCGGTTTCTGACCCAGGCGTTCCGCCCGCCACGGATGTAATATATGGTCTGTTCCATAGGGAGCCAACCATGCAACTTTCCCGCAGACACTGTCTGACCCTTCTGGGCGCCGGCGCCGCCATGGCCGCCGCGCCCGGCAGCGACGCCGATCGCGAACGCCGCATGAAATGGTGGCACGAGGCCAAGTTCGGCATGTTCATCCACTGGGGCCTGTACAGCGTCCTGGGCCGGCATGAATGGGCCATGGAGGAGGAAGGCATCCCCGTGGCGGAATACCAGCTTCTGGCCGACCGCTTCACGCCCAAGCCCAATGCCGCGCGCGATTGGGCGCGGCTGGCCAAGCGGGCCGGCCAGAAGTACATGGTGATGACCACCAAGCATCATGAAGGCTTCTGCCTTTTCAACACCCAGTACACGGATTACTGCGCGCCCAAACAGGCCTGCGGCCGCGACCTGGTCAAGGAGTTCGTGGAAGCCGCCCGCGGTGAGGGCCTGCGCGTGGGCTTCTATCATTCCTTGATGGACTGGCACCATCCGGACGGCGCGCGTTGCATGAACGACGAGGCTGCCCGCCGCCGCTTCGTCGACTATGTGCACGGCGAAATCCGCGAGTTGATGACCAACTACGGCAAGATCGACGTGCTCTGGTACGACGTGGCCTGGCCGCTCGACGCCGCCGCCTGGGAGTCCGAAAAGATGAACAAGATGGTGTTCGAGCTGCAGCCCGACATCATCGTCAACAATCGGAATCAGCTACCCGGCGACTTCTCCACGCCCGAGCAGGAGATCAGCGCCGCCAAAGGCGGCATCGCCTGGGAATCCTGCATGACCATGAACGATAGCTGGGGCTATCAGGCCGCCGACGACGCCTGGAAGACGCCTAAGCAGATCGTGCGTAATCTGGGGCTGTGCGCGCGCGATGGCGGCAATTACCTGCTGAACATCGGACCCCGCGGCGACGGCTCCATTCCTTCCGATTCCGTGCGCATCCTCACGGCCGTAGGTCATTGGATGGACCGCAACGGCCAGACCATCTACCAAGCCGAGCCGTGCCGCGTGCATTCCTCCGAATGCGCCGGCTTCACGCGCAAAGGCAACACGCTGTACATGCACGTGCATTTCTGGCCGGGGGAGACGGTCGCGCTGGGAGGACTGAAAACCAAGGTGCTGTCCGCGAAGCTGCTGGCCGGCGGGACGCCCGTCAAGTTCACGCAGGAAGAATTCCGCGTGCGGTTTACCGGCCTGCCGAAGACCGCCCCGGACGATCCTGTGACCGTGCTGGCGATCGAGTGCGATGCGGAGCCGGTGCAGGATACGGGGGCGGTGCGGCGCAATCGCCCCCGGCTGAAGGCATAGGGCATTTTTGCCGCGTATTCCAACACGGCGCCGCTTGACTCAGCCAAACTGGTCGATCTTCGTCAAAGAGGCTTATACAGGTAGAAGGCAGCCGCCTGCCAAACCACCAAACCAGAACAGACAGTTTTTGGCCAAGTAACCGCTCGAATCCCGTCCCGATTTCTCCGTACACGTGGAGGGCGAGGAGTGCCATAGACTCGCACAATCGGTTCCAGTCAATCTGCTTGAGCGAGATTCGCTGGTGGAAGGGCCGATAGTGCACGAGAGCGTTCCTGAGCTGGTATATCTTTCTGGCCACAAACGTCTCGCTCCTAGCACCCTTCGGAATCGCCTCGCCAATCGCCACTGCGGCTAGGCTCCTCCCGAGGATACCAGCCCAGGGTTGCCTCTAGCGTAAACGCCATTTCAGCCCAAGGCCGTGAAATCCCAAGGGCACTCATCAGGCCCTGGGCCTTACTGTGCGCGTACAGCGCCTCCAAGCACCGGTACAACGCCAGAAAGAGAGCGCTGGGGTCCATATCAAGGATGGCGCGGCATAGAATCTCATATGGTATCGATCTCGGGCTCAGGTCAGCCACTAGATCCAGTATTCTGGCAAGCTGCTCGTCGACCCACTGGTCCATCCTTCGCCGGTCCGAAAGACATATCAGGAAAAATATCCTGGACGACTCGTCGGCAGGCAGGTCAGCAGCAGAAAACACCTGAATCTTGGGGTAAAGGCCAGACAGCAGGAAGCAATCATGACCATCGTAATTAGGAGTTGACACCCGATCCTCGAACTCCACGATATTCCTTATTTGGGCCGGCGAAGCCGCGGGAGCAGGGGCAACCTCGTACAGGAAGGCAGTGAGGCGTCCTCCGTCCAGATCTTCCGTTTGGAGCGGCGCCGGGCAGGCCGGGGCGTCAAGGCCCGACGTCATGAAGAAGGCACGGTTTTGAATATCGAAGCGGGCAATTTTGACCGAGGCCGAGAATGATAGCTCCGAAATGAGGGAGGCATGCAACAGAAATTGCCTCCCCGAGCTGGTGGTCTTTACCCAGCGAGGCTTGCCGGCATTCGAGAGCGGTTCCAACCGACTCGCGCAGTATTCATCAAGGGATCGGAATACCGCCGTATTGGCCGCGATCATACTTCGCGAGGGCATCAACTGGCTCGCCAACACGGTTCCATGTTTGGTACATTAAAGTCCTCATCGATCAGCACCTTGAACGCCTCATTGAAAACCGCGCGCTCATACAGTCCGGAAATGGCCGTCCGCCTCTCCATCGCCTTCAATACCACCGCCGAAAGCTGGCTCTCCCAGCAGTTCCAGTACGATCTCGGCAAAGCAGGCAAGGATGGCTCGAGGGGCGCCTGACCCAATGAGCGGGCGGTAGCTGCTGCGATTGAGCGCATTCCGGAGCCGGTACGCCTAGACTCGGCGACGCACGGCGCGGCATACTGAAGTCATGGTGAAGTCGGTCGAAGGGATCTACCGCAATGGAAAAGTCGAGCTCGTTGAACCTTTGGACGAGGCCGAGGGTTCCCGGGTGATCGTGACGTGGCTCCATCCCGGCGAGCCGGTCGATCTTCGCGAAAGAGGCATCTCAGAGAGCGGGGCTGCCGATCTGCGCCGCCGCCTGGCCGCATTTGCCGAAGATTGGGACCGGCCGGAAATGGCTGTGTACGATGAACTGCCGCCGCGGTGACATCGTTCTGGTTCTTTTTCCAGACTCCAACTTGCGTACCGCGAAGCGGCGGCCCGCGCTCGTCGTGCAAGCGGATGAGTCGGCGTCGGAACTCGCCCAGACCATCGTAGCCATGATCACCAGCAACATGACCCGCGCGGGCCATCCATCCCGAGTGACCGTGAGGATAAACGATCAGAGCGCAGCAATGTCCGGCCTACTTATGGATTCGGTGATCATGACCGATAATCTCGCCACGGTGCGCTACTCCGAGATAGATCGAGTGCTGGGGGTTTTTAGCAGGATGACAGAAGTCAACGGTGCCCTGCGAACTTCGCTGGGTTTGTAGTTTAGTCCTCGGACTCCTCCGCTTCCCACCGCCCCTGTTAACCTTTGGCTACCCGGCCCGTCCCCGCCCCTGCGGTATACTATCTTATGTAACAAGCAACACTCTGAGAGGTACCTTGTCCCTACGCACTTTGGTTCGTCTTTTTACCCATATCCAATTGATGCCCATCCTCGAAAGCGGCGAGGAGACCCTCGTCGGCGGCCAGGCCGTCATCGAGGGTGTTATGATGCGTGCGCCGCACAGCTATTGCGTGGCGGTCCGCCGCCCCGACGGGCAAATCGTCACCGAGCAACAGCCTCTGGCGCGAATGTCCGAGACGCATCCCATTTTCAGATACCCCGTCGTGCGCGGCGTCGGGACCCTCTATCAGGCCATGGCCCTGGGCCTCAAAGCCCTCAAATTCTCCGCCAATTCCATGCTCGAGACCGAGGCCCCCAAAGCCGAAAAGGCCGAAAAGAAGGAAATCCCCAACTGGGCCATCAGCCTCAACCTGATCGTCTCCCTGGCGTTTTTCATCTTCATGTATAAGTTCGTGCCCCTGTTCGCCGTCACTTCGCTCGAAAAGGTATACCCGATCCTCAAAGGCCGCATCGCTTTCAACGCCGCCGACGGCATCATCCGCATCGCCATTTTCCTCGCGTTTCTGTTCATCATTTCGCGCATGAAAGACATCCACCGCGTCTTCGAATATCACGGCGCGGAACACAAAGTGGTCTTCAACTTCGAATCCGGCAAGCCGGTCAACGTGCAAAACGCGCAATCCTTCACCACCTTCCATCCCCGCTGCGGCACCAGCTTCCTGATGGTCGTCATGGTAGTGTCCATGGTGGTCTACACGCTGATTCCTTTCTCCGGCTTCGGCATGAAACTGCTCAGCCGCGTGCTGCTGCTGCCCGTGATCGCCGGCGTCAGCTACGAACTGATCCGCTACGCCGCCAGGCGCCAAGGCTCCTTCCTGGCCACCCTCGCCGCGCCCGGCCTGTGGCTGCAGCGCATCACCACCAAGCCGCCGTCCGATGAACAGGCCACCGTAGCCATCCAGGCGCTCGAAGGCGCCATGGCTCTGGAGCAATCCCAGGGCGGCGAACTGGTCATCGCCTGACGTCATGGAATTCGCCTCCAAACTTCGCCAGATCGAGCTGCGCTTCGAAGACTTGGAGCGGCAGCTCGCCGATCCCGCGCTCATCGCCGATGCCGCCGAGTACCGCAAGGCCGCCAAGGCCCGCAGCGATCTCCAGGAAATGGTGGAAAAGTATCGCGACTGGAAACGCGCCTCCGGCGACCTGGAGCAGGCCCGCGGCATGTTGCAGGAGCAGGATGACGAACTCCGGCAAATGGCTGCCGACGAAGTCGCCCGCCTGGAACCGGAGTTGCTTCGCATTGAGGCGGATCTGAAGGTTCTGCTCCTGCCCAAGGACCCCAACGACGAAAAGAACGTAGTGCTCGAAATCCGCGCCGGCACGGGCGGCGACGAGGCCACCCTGTTCGCCGCCGAGATCTTCCGCATGTACTCGCGCTACGCCGAATCGCAGCGCTGGCGCATTGAACTTACGTCGTCCTCGGAATCCTCCGTGGGCGGATTGAAGGAAGTCATCGCCCTGGTCTCGGGCGACCGCGTCTACAGCAAGCTGAAATACGAAAGCGGCGTGCATCGCGTGCAGCGCGTGCCGGTCACCGAGCAGCAGGGCCGCGTGCATACCTCCGCCATCACGGTCGCGGTTTTACCTGAAGCTGACGAAGTGGAAGTGAAGCTCGATGCGAAGGACATCCGCATCGACACGTTTTGCTCCTCCGGACCCGGCGGCCAGTCCGTCAACACCACGTATTCCGCGGTGCGCATCACGCACTTGCCCACTGGCCTGATTGTCTCCTGCCAGGACGAGAAATCCCAGATCAAGAACCGCGCCAAGGCCGAACGCGTGCTGCGTTCCCGGCTTTATGAAATTGAGCTGGAAAAGCAGCAGTCCGCCCTCGGCGCCGAGCGCCGCAGCATGGTCGGCACCGGCGACCGTAGCGAGAAGATCCGCACTTACAACTTCCCGCAAAACCGCGTCACGGATCATCGCATCGGCCTGACGCTGCATCAGTTGGATATCGTGATGGACGGCCGCCTCGATCCCATCATCGAAGCCCTCACCACGCACTACCAGACCGAAAAGCTCAAGCAGCAGAATGAAGCCGGCAGCGTCGCGGCGTAAGCCCGCATGACCCTTCAAACCGCTCTTCTCCAGGGCGCCGCGCTCCTGGAAGAAGCGGCTGTCCCCGTCCCCCGCCTGACCGCCGAGGTGCTGCTGATGCACGCCCTGCGCCGCGAGCGCACCTACCTGTTCGCCCACCCCGAGCACGAGCTCTCCGAACTCGAATGGATCCACTACGGCCGCTATCTGCATGAGCGCATGCAGGGCAAACCCACCCAGTACATCACCGGCCGCCAGGAGTTCTACGGCCGGGATTTCCGCGTCACACCCGACGCGCTGATCCCCCGGCCGGAAACCGAACATGTGGTCGAGACCGCCCTGCGCCTTGCCCCCGACGCCCGCCGCATCCTGGATGTGGGCGCCGGTTCCGGCATTCTGGCCGTCACGCTCCAGCTTGAAACCGGCGCCGCGGCATATGCTACCGACATTTCGCTGGCCGCGCTCCGTGTGGCGGCCCAAAACGCGGAGGCTCTTGGCGCACCCGTTAATTTCCTGGCCTGTGACCTGATGTCAGCCGTCGCCCCAGCCGCCATGGACCTAATCGTCTCCAATCCGCCCTATGTGCCGCTAGGCGACAAACCCGGCCTGCAGCGCGAAGTCCGCGATTGGGAGCCGCACCAGGCCCTCTTCGCCGGACCCACCGGCCTCGAAATCTACGAGCGCCTGGTGCGCGATGCCGAGCGCGTCCTGCGCCCCGGCGGCTGGCTGATCGTAGAACTGGGCTTCCATACCCACGAACGTGTAGCCGCCATGGTAACCGGCTGGCACGATCTCGAAATCGTCCCGGACCTCGCCGGTATCCCCCGTGTCCTCGCAGCCAGACACCCTTAGCCGTTCCGGCGCTCTTTTGCGCATGATTAAGGGGACCAGAAAACGAAAGAGACGATTATGAATCTGAACCGATCCAAAAAACGAATGTATGCCCTGTTCTTTACCGCGGCGGTCGCTGCCGCGCTTCCCGCGCAGGCTGCCAGCCCGGTGCTGACTACTCTCTATAGCTTCACCGATAAGAACGGTGATGGCGGCTTTCCCTTCGGCCCCGTCACAATCGGGAACGGCGGTGTACTATATGGTGCCACCAGCGCGAACACTGACTTCCTGCTCGGCGGCACAATTTATTCGCTGACGCCGCCCGCATCGGCGGGTGGCGCCTGGACCGAATCCGTGCTCTACGTCTTCCCGGAGATCAGCAACTTCGGAACCGAACCCGTGGCGAATGTGGTGATCGACAGCAGCGGTACGCTCTACGCGACGACCGAACATGGCGGCACCTTCGGCGAGGGCGCAGTTATTTCCCTGACGCCCCCATCCGCACCCGGCGGCGCATGGACGCCCACGGCGCTATATGACTTCAGCCTTAGCGACGGCGCTGCCCCCTCCTATTTGGCGATGGGTACCGGCGGAGTGATTTACGGTATTGCGAACTCAGGCGGCGCCGCCGATGAGGGGACGGTGTTTTCATTGGCTCCCCCGGCAAGCCCAGGGGGCGCTTGGACGTATACCCTCCTCTACAGCTTTCAAGGCGGCGCCGATGGCGCTTTGCCGATGGGAATCGTAGTCGGCCCTGGCGGCGTGCTCTACGGAGCCACGGAACAGGGCGGCGGCGCGGCTAGTTGCAAGTTCGGCTGTGGCACGGTCTTTTCGTTGGCTCCGCCAGCGACACCGGGCAACCCTTGGACAGAAACAGTGCTGCACGCGTTCACCGATACACCCGGCGACGGAGCCAATATCAAAGGAGGCGTGGTTGTAGGTCCGGGAGGGGTCCTGTACGGCGCCACTCAAGGCGGCGGAACTTTGACCGGCGGCACCGTTTACTCTCTAACGCCGCCGGCTTCCCCCGGAGGTTCGTGGACGGAAGACATTCTGTACAACGTCAACACCGGCGATGCGGAAAGGCCCATCACCGTCACCCTGGGCAGCAGCGGCGTCCTCTATGGAGCGTCCCGCGAGGCAGTCTTTGCCCTGACTCCGCCGGCTTCACCCGGTGGCGCGTGGACCCTCAAGGTATTGCAAGATTTCACGGGCAGCGACGGCTTGCTGGTCAATGGCGGCCTGGTAATCGGGTCGAGTGGCAAGCTATTTGGCACCACCAACGAGGGCGGCGCCAATAGCGATGGCACGGTGTTCTCTCTGAAGCCGTAATCCCTAGCGGGCAGACAGAATCGCTTCGACCAGGCCATCCACGGTGAACACGCTGGCTTCCGCGTCTACCGCAATGCCCAGCGTGCGCGCCGTGGCGGAGGTCACCGGCCCAATGGATGCCACCCGCACGCCCGCGAGCGCCTCGGCGCCCGTCATGGCGACGAAGTTTCTCACCGTCGAGGAACTGGTGAAAGTAATCCAGTCCGGCTTGTCCGTCAGGTCAATGCTGCGCTGGGGAGCCGTGGTGCGATAAGCTTCCACCACGTCCACCTGCGCGCCGCGGCGCCGCAGTTCCACCGGCACCAGATCGCGCGCCACGGCCGCCCGCGGCAGCAGGATGCGCTGCCCCGCCAGTTCATGCCCGCCCAGCGCCGCCAGCAGCCCTTCGGCCACGTAATCGTCGCCCATCACATCCACTTTCAGATGCAGCGCCTCGATGGCCGCGCGCGTGGCCGGGCCGATGGCGCAGATGCGCGCCCGCAGCGCCCGCAGATCGGCCGCGGAGCGATCCAGGCGATCCAGAAAGAAGCGCACGCCATTGGCGCTGGTGAAGATCAGCCAATCGTACGAGCCCAGGTTGGCGATGGCCCGATCCAGCGGTTCATAGTCCAGCGCCGGCTGAATCTCGATCGTCGGCATTTCGATCACGTCCGCCCCCAGCGCGCGGAGTTTGCTCGCAAGCGCATCCGCTTGGCCGCGCGCCCGCGTCACCACAATGCGCTGCCCGAAAAGCGGCAGACGTTCGAACCAGTTCAGCCTGTCGCGCAACGCTACCACTTCGCCGATCACGATGGTCGCCGGCGGTTTCAGATCGGCCTCGTGGAGCAGCGCCGGCAGCGTCGCCAGCGTGCCGGCAATCGTCTGTTGATCGGGCCGCGTGCCCCAGCGCACGGCCATGGCAGGCGTATCGGCGGCCCGCCCGTGGGCCATCAACTCGCGGGCGATCTCATCGAAATTGAAAATGCCCATGAAGATGACCAGCGTTTCACTCGTGCCGATCCGGCTCCAGTCGATGGCCGCCACATCGTGCCCGGTGATAAACGTCACCACTTTCGTATGCTCGCGATGCGTCAGCGGCACGCCCGTATACGCCGCGATCCCCAACGGAGACGTGACGCCCGGCACCACCTCGAACGGCACACCCGCGGCCGCCAGCGCCTCGGCCTCTTCACCGCCCCGCCCGAAAATGAACGGATCGCCGCCTTTCAGACGCACCACGTCCAAGCCCCGCCGCGCCCGCTCGATCATCATGGCGCAGATCTCTTCCTGGCTGAACGCGTGTACGGACTTCTTCTTGCCGACGTAGATGCGCTCGGCGCTCTCCGGCGCCAGGTCCAGCAGCGCCGCATTGGCCAGGTGATCGTAAAGCACCGCCCCGGCGCGCTCCAGAAGCTGCCGCCCCTTGCAAGTAATCAAATCCGGATCGCCCGGTCCCGCGCCGACCAGATAAACCTTGTTCATCCGTAGACGCTCTCAAGAATCTCATCGGCGCCCGCGGCCAGCAGCGCTTCGCCCAGCCGTTGCCCGATCTGCGCGGCTTCCGCGGCTGGTCCTTCGGCCTCTTGGCGGATGAGCTGCGCGCCGTCCGGCGAGACCACCACTGCCTGCAAGCGCAGCCGATCGCCCGAAACCGTCGCGTAAGCCCCGATGGGTACCTGGCAACCGCCTCCCAGCGCGCCCAGCAGCGCCCGCTCCGCAGTCACTGCCGCGCGTGTGGGTGCGTGATCGAGCGGCGCGCACGGTTCCTCATGTCCCGCCGCGGTCTCGATCCCCAACGCGCCCTGGCCCACCGCCGGACACACGATGTCCGGCGGCAGGATCTCCGCGATGCGATCCTCCCATCCCAATCGCCGCAGCCCCGCGGCCGCCAGCACGATGGCGTCGTACTGCCCTTCGGCCAGCTTGCGCAGGCGCGTATCCAGATTCCCGCGCACCGGCTCGACCTGCAAATCCGGCCGCACTTTCCGCAACTGCGCGGCGCGCCGCAGGGAACTCGTGCCCAATCGGGCGCCGGGCGCCAGATCCGCCAGCCGCCGGCCTACCATCGCATCGCGCGGATCCGCGCGCTCGGGCGTGGCGGCCAGCACCAGCCCGGCGGGCAACTCGGTCGGCAGATCCTTCAGGCTGTGCACCGCCAGGTCTGCGCGCCCCTCCAGCAGGGCTTCTTCGATTTCCTTGGTGAACAGTCCCTTCGTGCCCACCTGCGCCAGCGGCACGTCGGTGATCTTATCGCCCGTGGTCTTGATGATCTCGATACGGCTCGGCTGCCCCAGTCCGGCGAGCTGCTGTTGTACCCAATGGGCCTGCCACAAAGCGAGTTGCGATCCTCTGGAGGCGATGGTCAGCATGGTGATCAGTCTTGTAGGTGAAAAACCTTGCGAATGGCGGCGATGACGTGCGCGCCGTCCTCCCGCCCCGCCTGCAGCCGCAGCTCGGAAATCGGTCCGTGCGCGACTTTGTTCATGATGCCGCGTGTCAGCGCGTCCCAAGCCTCTTCCTGCTCCTTCGTCGCCGGACCATACTTGCGCCGCACCTTCTCGATCTCCGCCTGGCGGATGCGTTCCAATTCTTCCTGCAGGCTCACGATCGTGGGCGTAATCTCCTGCACCTTGAGGCGGGCGATCATGCGCTCCACCTCCTGCTTCACGATCTCCTCGGCGCGCTCCGCCTCTTTCATGCGCTCCCGCAGATTGGCGTTCACCACTTCCTGCAGATCGTCGATATCGTACAGGAACACGTTGGCCAGATCGTTCACCGCCGGCTCGATGTTCCGCGGTACCGCGATATCGATCAGGAACATGGGCTTGTTGCGCCGCGCGCCGATCACCCGCTGCATCTCGTCCTTGTGCAGGATGTAGTGTGGCGCGCCGCTCGAAGTCACCAGAATGTCGATCTCCGGCAGCATGCTCACGAAGCGTGTGTATTCCACGGGCGTGCCCTGAAACAGCTTGGCCATCTCCACCGCGCGCTCGTGCGTGCGATTGGTGACGAAGACGTGCGTGGCGCCCGATCGCCGCAGGTGCCGCGCGGCCAGTTCCGACATCTTTCCCGCGCCCACGATCATGATCGTGCGATTGTTCAGCGATCCGAAAATCTTGCGCGCCAGTTCCACCGCCGCGTAGCTCACCGACACCGCCATCTGCCCGATGCCGGTCTCCGAACGCACCCGCTTCGCTACGCTGAAAGCTCGCGTCAGCAGCCCTTCCAGCCATCCGCAGCAGGTTCCTTCGGTCTTGGCCACGCCGTAAGCGTTCTTGAGCTGGCCCAGGATTTGCGGTTCGCCGATCACCATGGAATCCAGGCTGGCCGCCACCCGAAACAGGTGATGGATGGCCTCTTGTCCCTCGTGCCGGTAAAGATAAGGCTCGATGCTGTCCGTCGCCACCAGGCGCGATTCCCGCAGAAACTCGTTCACCAGCGGCTGCGGATCCGCCGAATCCTCGGTGGTGACGGTAATCTCCACCCGGTTGCAGGTGGAGAGAATGCAAGCTTCCGAGATGCCGGGCCGCGACTTGAGCGCATGGAGTGCGCCGGGCAAAGCCGGCTCGGGAAACGCCAGGCATTCCCGTATTTCCACGGGTGCGGTCTTGTGGCTGACGCCTGTGACCAGCAGTTTCATTGCTTCAGCAACAGGCTCCCCAGTCGTGCATGTGCCACCCAGGTGATGGCCGAGAGGCCCACCACCACAATCACCATGATGGCCGCCTTACGGCCCCGCCATCCGGCTGTGATGCGCAGAAAAACCATGGCCAGATAGCATCCCCAGGTGATGAACGAAATGCCGATGGCGGGCTGGCTGATCCATTGCGTTTTGTGCTCGATGAACGCCCAGGTGGTGGCGGCGATCACCGCCAGGGTCATGAATACGAACCCGATGGCCATCGAGCGCGAGATCAGCTCGTCCATGGTGCCCAGCGCCGGCAGCCGGTAATAAAGCTTGCGCGGCTTCTTGCGCTTCAATTCGCGCTCTTGAAACAGGTAAAGCAGCGACGCGCCCGCGGTAAAAGCCAGCGCCGCGAACCCCAGCAGAACCAGGGTGATGTGTACGTCCAGCCAGGCATTGCGGATCACCGGGCTGGTCCACGCGTCTACCGGATTGCCCAGGGTAGCCACCAAAGTCATCACGAAAACCAGCGGGAAGATGAAAACGCTCAGGCTCTCGGTTTTGTAGCGCCAATAAACCGCCAGGAACAATATGGTGATGAGGAAGGCGCACATGGACGACGTTTCGTAGAAGTTGGCGATCGGGCAGTGATTCATCAGCAGGCCTTCTTCGACGATGGAAACGCCGTGCAGTACGGCGCCGATAGAGAGCGCGGTCAGTGAGACACGGAACAGGTGCTCGCGTTTGCGGACCAGGGTTAGGATGGCGTGCAGCAGGCCGACCGAGTATAGCGCGGCGGCTACCCGCAGCCAGATGACACTCATTTCAGCCATGGGAGCGTTTGTCCGGGGGCGATTAAACAATAGTATAGCGTGGGGTGGCCGCGACGTCCGGTGACCTGGGAGGAAGGCTAAACGCCGCCTTCGAGGACTTCTTTCAGGTCGCGCCGTCCGTGAAGCACGGCAACGATCTGACGGGGTCCGAATCGGGCCGATAGACGATAACGTAATTCGGGTATCTTGTCACGGTCCAGAAACGCACCGGGAGATGCGTAATATCCGGTCGCTTCAAGCCTATCAGGGGATGTGCCGCGAGCAGATGACAAGCGGCGACGATGGCGGCCTCAACCCTATCCGCGGCCTGTGGGCTATCGGCCGCGATGAACGACCATATGCGATCAATGTCCTCGATCGCGCGCGGTGTAATCTCGACCGCGGCGTTCATTGGTCATTACTTCAATCTGGCGGCGCGCCGTTTCCCCAGAATATCCAGGGCATCGCTCATATCGACCGCTTCGCCGTGCACGGCTTGACCGTAACCCTCGGCGATATGAGCCGCCAGCATCTCGCGATCGCCGGCCATCCAGCCCTGGAGTCGCGTCTGTTCACGAATGATCTCGAGCGCGTGATCGAGCACCGCGCCGGTATCTTTGTATGCGCCGGACTGGACAGCCAGTTCAATGACGCTCTGTTGGTCGGGCCTGATTTCAATAACCATCGGCTGAAACCAATTTACCATGGGCCAGCGTGATCGCGTGCTGCGCCCGCGGTGAAAGCCAGCGCCGCGAAGCCCAGCAGCACGAGCGTAGTGTGCACGTCGAGCCAGCGGGAAAATGAAGACGCCCAGGCTCTCGGTTTTGTAGCGCCAATAAACCGCCAGGAACAAGATGGTGATGAGGAAGGCGCACATGGACGACGTTTCGTAGAAGTTGGCGATGGGGCAGTGATTCATCAACAGGCCTTCTTCGACGATGGAGACGCCGTGCAGCACGGCGCCGATGGAGAGCGCGGTAAGCGAGACGCGGAACAGATGATCGCATTACAGCGCTCTTCTTCGAGCAGTTCGTGCGAAGGAGCACGCTTGTGCTAGACTCCAGTGAGAGACTTGCTATGGCGACCGACAGCGGCGCCGACGCCAAGAACCGGTTTCCCGGCTCCCTATCGCAGATCACGGAGTTACTCGTGCGCTGGAGCGAGGGCAACGGAGACGCTCTGGACCAGCTTGCCGGCCTGGTGTACATCGAACTGCGGCGGATGGCCGCGGCCTTGATGCGAAATGAGCGCCAGGCGCATACCCTGCAGCCCACGGCCGTAGTGCACGAACTTTATCTTCAACTGGCGGCGGCGCGCACCATCGACTGGAAATGCCGCGGCCAGTTCTTCGCTATTGCCGCTAAGCTGATGCGCCGCATCCTGGTGGACCATGCGCGGAAACGGATGGCTGCCAAGCGAAACTCGAGCGACTTCGTCGCCATGCACGGCGAGGCCTTGAGTATCCCTGGTCCGGACATCATCGAGGTGGACGCCGCCTTGAGCCGTCTGGCTGCGCAACATCCCCGCCAGGCCGCTGTGGTGGAACTGCGCTTCTTCGGCGGCCTCACGGCGGAGGAAACCGTGGACGCCCTGAGTTGCTCCGGAGACGCGGTCTCGCTCAGCACGATCGAGCGTGACTGGAGGTTTTCGCGCGCCTGGCTGCAAGGGGAACTCGGAACCAGATGAACCCCGAGGCGCCCGAATCCGCCTTCGATCCGCGCCAATTGCGCGACCTTTTCGACGACGCCTGCGAACTCGATGGCAGCGCCCGGAAAGAATTGCTTGACCGGGCCTGCGCCGGCCAGCCGGCCCTGCGGGCGGCTGTGGAAACACTACTCCGCGCCGATCAGGAACCTGGTTTCGATCCCCTCTGGCGCTCGTCGGCGGCATTCGTAGAAGCGCGCCACATGGCCGTCGAAGCCAGCCTGCCGTTCGACCGTCTTGGCGACTACCGGATTCTCTCGCGGATTGGAATGGGCGGCATGGGCGCCGTCTACGTCGCCGAGCGCGATTATGACGGCGTCCGGCGACAGGTTGCCATTAAGATCATCCCCCGCGCTCTGCTGGACGACGAGATGCTGTGGCGCTTTCACCAGGAGCGCCAGATTCTGGCACGGCTGGAACATCCCAACATCGCCCGCATGCTGGATGCCGGCCGCACGCCCGATGACCTGCCGTATCTGGTCATGGATTTCATCGACGGCGTCCCTCTCGATCAATATGCCGCCTCGCATCAGCTCGATCTCAAAGCCCGGCTGGCCCTCTTCCAGGCCGTCTGCAGCGCGGTGTCCTATGCCCACCGCCACCTGGTCGTGCACCGCGATCTCAAGCCGCAGAATATCCTGGTAACGGCCGAAGGAGTTCCGAAGCTGCTGGATTTCGGAATCGCCAAGATGATGAGCGCCGCGGATCTGGATGCGGAAGGGCCCGCCACTAAGACCCTGCTTGCCATGACGCCGGACTATGCCAGCCCCGAGCAGGTGCGGGGCATGCCCATCAGCGCCAGCTCCGATATCTATTCGCTCGGCGTGATCCTGTATGAGTTACTGGCCGGCCGCAAGCCGTATTCGCTGGCATCCCAGTCGCTGGAGGAGGTCGTTCGCGCGGTCTGCGAGGAAGATCCAACGCCCCCGGTCTCCTTCAACCGCGCCTTGGCCGGCGACCTGGATGCGATCATTCGCAAGGCCATGCGCAAGGACGCGGAACAGCGCTACGCCTCGGTCGAGGAATTCTCCCGCGACCTCGCGCGCTACATGGCCGGCGAACCGGTGAGCGCCAGCGGCCTTTCCATCACGTATCTCGCACGCAAATATGTGGCCCGGCACAGATCGCAAGCCGCGGCGATTGCAGTCGCCGCGTTCCTCTTGGTGGCCGGCGTTGCCGGCGTGGCCCTCGAGGCGCACATCGCCAACCGCGAACGCGACCGCGCCAGCCAGGAAGCCGCCACCGCCAAAGCCGTAAATGACTTCCTCCAATACGACCTGTTGGCGCAGGCCGGCGCCACCTCCCAGGCCGGCTCCGGCGCCAGGCCCGATCCGGATCTCAAAGTGCGCACCGCGCTCGACCGGGCGGCCGCCGGTATCCCGCAGGAGTTTGCCAAACAGCCTCTGGTCGAGGCTTCCATTCGCCAAACCATCGGCGCTGCCTACATGGACCTCGGCATCTACCCGCAAGCGCAGCCGCATCTCGAGAGATCGTTCGATCTCCGGCGCCATTTGCTCGGCCCGGACCACGCCGACACAGTGAGCGCCATGAGCGATCTCGCCAGGCTCTACGAGGACCAGGGCAAATACGCCCAAGCCGAGCCGCTGGCCAGCCGGGTGTTGGAAATCCGGCGGCGCTCATTGGGCCCGGAGCATCCCCTCACGCTAACGGCGCTGAACAACCTGGGCCTGCTGTACCGGTTTGAAGGCAAGTTCCCCCAGGCCGAGACGCTCCTGAGTCAGTTGGTGGAGATTCAGCGGCGGAGAGGGGGCCAGGATGATCCGGCCACGCTTTGGGCCATGAATAGCCTCGGATTTGTATACCAGGCCGAAGGCAAGTACGCGCAGGCTGGGACTATTCTCAGTAAGGCGCTGGAAATTCGGCTGCGTGTATCGGGCCCGGAGCACCCCGCTACGTTAATTGTTACCGATAATGTCGCCATCGTGTATTACCGCCAAAGGGAGTATGCGAAGGCCGAGTCGCTGTGGGCAAAAAACCTGGAAGTTCGCCGCCGCGTGCTGGGCGACCAGCATCCGGACACGTTGCAAACCATGAATAACCTCGGTGTTGTTTACAGAGCGGAAGGCAAGTGGACTCAAGCCGAAACGCTTCTCACCGGAGTTCTGGAAACCAAGCGCCGGGTGCTGGGTGAGGAACACCCCGAGACGCTGATCAGTATGCTGAATCTGGCGGTCTTGTACGGCGACAAGCGCGAGTATTCGAAAGCCGAACCGCGTTTGGCAGAGGCTGTGAACCGCGAAAGTCGCACGCTCGGCCCGGAACATCCCAATACGCTGGCCGGCAAGAACAGCTTGGCCAGCCTCTACGCCGGCGAAGGAAAGTATTCGGCGGCCGAGACCCTGTTCACCAGTGTGTTGCCGGCGCAGGTTCGGGTTTTGGGCGAGATGCATCCTTTAACGCTCGATTCCCGGCTGCGTTTAGGCAGGCTTCAGCTCCGTGAGCAAAGGTACCGGGATGCGGATGCGATGCTCCAAGCCGCGCTGAGAGGATACCAAAAGGTCATGCCGGAAAGCTGGGAACGGTACGACTGCCAGAGCATGCTCGGCGCGAGTCTGGCAGGCCACAAGCACTACGCGGAGGCGGAACCGCTGCTGCTTTCCGGGTACCAGGGCATGGTGGAGCGGGCCGGCACCATTCCGTTCGGGGAGCGGCCGGCCGTCCGGGAGGCCGGCCAATCGATCGTTCAACTCTACGAAAGCTGGGCGAAGCCGGCGAAGGCCGCCCAGTGGCGCCAAACGCTGAAAGCGAAGTGAGCCGAGCCTAAGGAATACTCACCGGCGGAAGCCGGGTTTCAATGGATTAGGCGAGGCTTCCGCCAGACTGGGGGCGCCCGGGCGAAGCTTGTTCGTCGTGGCATCACCCCGCTGCCGTCAACTCGACATGGGCTGCGAACAACGCCGCCCGTCTGGCTGCCTGGCCGAACCAGTAAACTACATTCCTTCCAGCCCCTGGCGCCCAACGCGACCGCGGCCTGACAAGCCGATGAAGGGTTTTGCTCCCGGTCTGCGCATTCTGATTCGTAAGACCTAAGGAGCTTACAAACATGAAACTCAACACAAACGTTTTTGCATTCCCGGGCCTGCCGGCGTCTGTCTACACGCGAACACGCTCAGGCGTGCTATCCGTAGCCCTGGCGATGGCTGTGGCCCCGTCCGCAATCTGGGGACAGAGAGTGCCCCTCTGCACGAACACGGCCACGACTGAAACCTGTTTGATCGACAACTTCACGTCCCCCGGCGGCAAGGCCGGCAAGGTCGGGCCGATCACGTCCGGCAATGTGGAGGTTACGCAGACCTCGGCCGGCGCGGTTAGTGGAAGCCGGCAGCTTCTTCTATCGTTAGGCACTTCGGGCGAGCCGCCGGCTAACGATGAGTTTAACCAGTCGGCCCAGGTGCAGGTAATCCCCAGCAAGACCGCGGGCGTGCCGTCGGCATTGGTCGCCTCACTGGGTTATAAGGCATTCGGTGCGCTGCAAGGGGTCTACGGGGACAGCGCGCCGATGAGCCTGAATCTCTCCGGGGCGTGGGGAATACGGCTCTTCTTCGACGGCGTGGAGGCGGGCGCTAATCTCAATTTCGAAGTATGGAATCCCGGCATCTGGGCGGATTGCGGGATCAACGTTCCTGAGGACTACGCGACGCCGCCCAATTCGTCGGCGTTTACCGTTGACTTTCCCGAATCGCAAATCACAGGGTTTAATACCATCGATTGGACGAATATCACCTCCATCGTCTTTGAGGTGGAGAATTCGGCTAGCTTTGCGATTACCTCCATCCAGGCGATCCCGGAGTCGGTGAGTTTGGCGAATCCGGCCACTTACACCTGCTCGGCGCAACCGGCAGTCCCGTAATGGAGGGCCCATGAAAACGAGCACCCTGTTGCTGAGTAACCTACTTCAACGGCATCGTGACGGATGCGGCAGGCAAAGCGCAATCCGGCACGATCGGCATCACCTTCTCGCTGTACGAGGAACAGCAGGGAGGCGTGGCCCTGTGGTCGGAAACCCAGAACGTCATGCTGGATGAGCAGGGCCGCTATACGGTCCTGCTCGGTTCGGCGCAAGCCGCCGGATTGCCGCTGGATCTATTCGTGAGCGGCAAGGCGCGCTGGCTGGGCGTGACGCCGCAAGTGGCCGGCGTCGGAGAGCAGCCGCGCGTGCCGCTGGTGGGCGTGCCCTATGCGCTGAAAGCGGCGGATGCCGATACGCTGGGCGGTCTGCCAGCCTCAGCGTTCCTTCACGCGGCCGGAGTGACAGCGCCGCAGACTGGGGAGCTGATCGCGCACAGCGAGACGGCGGCGGCGGTTTCGCCGAGCACAGCCTGCGCCAGTGTCACCAGCGATGGAACGGCCACGGCCAACTCCCTGGCGGTGTTTACCACTAACTGCAACATCGAGGCTTCCACCGTCGTGGAGAGCGGCGGCAAAGTAGGTATCGGGACCAGTTTGCCCACCACCACGCTGGACGTGAAAGGAACATCCACGCTGGATGGAGACGTGATCCTAAGCGCGGAAGGCGCCGCAACCGCGCTCGGCGGCTTCCGTTCGTACCCGCTCAGCTTGGACGCCTCCAGCTTCAACAGCGGCACCAGCACCGCCGTGACGCAGGTCTTCGAGTGGCAAGCGGAGCCGGTCGGCAACGATACCGCCACTCCCTCGGCATCCATGAATCTGCTGTACGCCTCGGGGACCGCGACGCCCGCCAACACCGGATTCTCCGTCGCCAGTAACGGCGTGGTCACCTTCGCCGCGGGCCAGACGTTTCCGGGCACGGTGACCAGCGTCGCCAGTGGCGCCGGCTTGACCGGCGGCCCGATTAAATCGACGGGAACGTTGAGCATCGCCAACGGCGGGGTGACCAATACGATGATCGCCAATCCATCGGTGACGGTGACTGCCGGCACGGCTCTGACGGGCGGCGGCAAGGTGGCTCTCGGGGCCTCCACCACGCTTGGGCTAAACACCGGCCTGGTCCCGCTGCTGGCCTCGGCCAACACATTTACCATGCCGCAGACCATTAACTCGGTCCTCAACTTTCCCAATACCACCAGTGCTGGTGCGCAGGGCGCCATATTCTTCAACGAAATACCGTTCCTGCATGACTACGGTCCGTTAGACGAGTTTAACGTGCCCGGCTATGCCACCAATGTCTTTCTCGGCGCTGGAGCCGGGAACTTCACCATGTCCACGAGCTCGTATTACGGTGGGCTTAACGTTGGTGTCGGCGAGGCGGCGCTGCTCAATAACACGATGGGGAACCAGAACGTGGCGGTCGGCTATCTAGCGCTGTTTTCCAACACGACCGGCGCCTGGAACACGGCCAACGGCTCCGAAGCGCTGCTCAACAACACGACCGGCGGTTACAACACGGCCGAAGGTTACAACGCGATGGTCAGCAATACCACCGGCGCAAACAACACGGCCCAAGGTTCCCATGCGATGTACGACAATACCACCGGCGGGAACGACACGGCCGCTGGCTATAGCGCCCTCTTCAACAACACCACCGGCGCCTCGAACACGGCCAACGGCTACGAAGCGTTGTACAACAACACCACGTCGGATAACAACACCGCAACCGGCGCCCTGGCCCTGTATAGCTCTGCTACTGGAATCAGCAACACAGCGGACGGCTACAAAGCCCTCTACAGCACCACCGCCACCAACAACACGGCGGCCGGTGCCAGCGCGCTGGAGAATGCCACCACCGGAAACGGCAACATCGGTATCGGCTACCAGGCGGGCTACAACGTCACCACCGGAAGCAACAACATCGAGATCGGCAATACTGGAACCAGCAGCGACAACGGCGTGATCTACATCGGCACACAGGGGACTCAGAGCGCCACTTTTATCGCGGGGATTTCGGGCGTGAACGTGAGCGGCGCGCAAGTGGTGGTCACATCGTCCGGACAGCTTGGCGTGACATCCTCATCGCGGCGCTACAAGGAAGACATCCAGGACATGGCCGACGCCAGCGACGGACTGATGAAACTGCGCCCGGTAACCTTCCGCTACAAGCAGGCCTTCCCGGATGGCTCGAAACCGCTTGAATACGGTCTGATCGCGGAGGAAGTGGCGGAAGTCTATCCGGACATGGTGGTGCGATCCGCCAACGGCCAGATCGAGACCGTGAAGTATCAGGAACTCGCCCCCATGCTGCTGAACGAATTGCAAAAGCAGAACGGCGCAATGGCCGCCCAAGCCGAACAGATCCGGAGCCAGCAGGAGCAGATCCGCGAGCTAGCCGCGCGGCTCGCCAGGCTGGAGGCACGGTAGTCAAGGCTCGAGCTCCGGCGAGCTAAGGAGCGCCGCGAGGCCGACGAAGTCGAGACTGTAACCGTGAAATGGGGGCCTTGCGCATGCGTTGAGCATCGCCATCTTGGCAGGCGGCGCCTGCTCCAAAGTTCAAGAGCATCGCCGAAGCGCCGCTGGAGTCCGCGGCTTGGGACCGGTCAGGAAGGACCTCTTGCCAGTCATTGACCGCGTGCGAGCCAAGCAGGCGAAGGCTACCGATCGTTGTGGGGAAACCACGGCAAAATCGCGGCATTCATCTCCGAGAATCTACGCCCGCTGTCTACCTGTGGTGGAGAACCCTCACCAAACGCGAGCGGAGTGAGGGTTTTCTCCCGCCTCCTGCGCCTCCTTCTCCAGACGGTCCCATCGCGTCCACCCAGGGCGCCCGCCGTCAGGAGGATTTCACATGTCAACGAGGTTGTCTGTATTGTGCCTGGCCGGCCTTTTCCTGTCCAGCTCGATTCCGCCGGCCGTAGCCCAGGAAAAGGCGCAGGCCCCCCCTCAATTAGTCACCTACTGGGGCGCCTCCGCCGGTCCGGATGGCAAAGCCAGAACCGGAGCCGCCGGTGTCACTTTCTCGCTCTATAAGGACCAGCAGGGCGGCGCGCCGCTGTGGATGGAGACGCAAAACGTCACGCTCGATTCCGCCGGCGGCTACAGCGCGCAGATCGGCGCCACCAATCCCGAGGGCCTGCCCATTGGGCTGTTCGCCTCGGGCGAGGCCCGCTGGCTGGAAGTGCAGGTGGATGGACAGCCGCCCGCGCAGCGCGTCTTGCTGGTGAGCGTGCCCTACGCCCTGAAAGCCGTGGACGCCCAGACTTTAGGTGGACTGCCGGCTTCGGCATACGCCCTTGCCGCGGCGCCCTCTGCGCCTGCGAGTGGTGCGGCCGCCATTGCGACCGCCGCAACGTCCCTGACGCCCCGGGGCATCAAGTCTGACGCCACGCCGGCCGCCACCGACGTCACCGGCGCCGGCACGGCCGGATTCATTCCCGTTTGGAACAGCAGCAGCAATCTGGCTGATTCCGTCATAGAGCAGAAGAGCGGAGCTGTGGGCATCGGTACTGTTTCGAGCGCCAAGCTGAGCGTTCTTAGCAGCTCGACGAATGCCGCTATCGTCGGTTCCACGTCGGACGCGGCGGGCATCGCCATTCAGGGTCAGACTACCGACACCAGCGGTGGAGGCACGGCTGTCGTCGGCATCCTAAGCGGCACCTCGGGAACCGCTATAGTGGGACAAGCCGGCGCCACCAGCGGCTCGACCGTAGGCGTAAACGGCACCAACGCCAGCGACGCGGGCACCGCCGTACTGGGACAAGCCAGTTCGGCGACCGGCGAAACAAATGGCGTCCGCGGCACCTCGGCCAGCTCTGACGGAACCGGCGTGTCCGGCGAAAACACCGCCACCACCGGCGCGAACTGGGGTGTGAGCGGCACCGTGGCCAGCGATGGTGGAACCGGTGTCTTGGGCACCTCTAACGCCACGACCGGCACGAATTGGGGCGTCTACGGGATCGACAATAGCACCGACGGCTTCGGCGTGCAGGGCCAGGCTAACGCCACCAGTGGTCTTAACTATGGCGTCCTGGGCTTCACTTCGAGCGGCGGCGGCCACGGAGTCGCAGGTTCCAACGCCGACATCAGCGGACTTGGAACTTCGCTCTCGGGCACAGGTTCCGGTGTGTGGGGTGACACGGTCAACGGCACGGTAGGGGTGCTGGCCACCGCGGACGGCAACGAAGCCCTTGCCGCCTACAATAACGCTAGCAACGTAGCCACCATGTTCGTCGAAAACCAGGAAGACAGCACCAATTCGTCAATCGTTTTCGCGACCTTCAGCGCCTTCGGGGGCTTCTGCGACATCTTCGTGAGCGGCAACCTGCAATGCAGCGGTTCGGTCGGCGGACACGCCGTCGTGGGCGGGTCCAAAGACGTGGCCCTCTACTCCGTCCAGGCCGCCGAAAACTGGATGGAAGACGCCGGCTCCGGCCAGTTACACAATGGCGTGGCGTTAGTTACACTCGACGCCGAGTACGCGCAAACAGTGAATACGGGCATGGACTATCATGTCTTCCTGACCCCCAATGGCGATTGCAAGGGCCTCTACGTCACCCAAAAATCCGGCAATTCGTTTGAGGTACACGAGCTCGGCGGCGGCGCTTCCAGCATCGCCTTCGACTATCGCATCATGGCCCGCCGCAAAGGCTTTGAGAACGTCCGGATGGCCGACCTGACCGGTAAAATCCAGCGGGATAGCACGCTGCATGCCGGCCCACATCCATCATCCAAGCCCGTCGCTGCCCACGCCGCGCGTCCGAAGGTCCCCGCCCGGCAAACACCGGCCCCTGCCAAAGCGCAAGTCGTAATGTTAAAGCCGGTCTCCGCGCCGGCCAGGTAGCGCATTCGGGGTACCTCACAGCGGGATCGTAACCGTAACGAAAGTGCCCTCGTTCGGCTGGCTGCGGATCTCCACCATTCCCCCGGCCAGCCGCACCCGCTCCTTGATGCTGAGCAGACCCAGCCCCGGCTTCATTTCAGTGCTCGCCGGATCCATGCCCGCGCCTGCGTCGGAGATGGTAAGGCGCAACGTCCCTTCCGCTCGAACCAGATCCACCCGCGCCGCATCGGCGTGCGCATGCTTGGCGACATTCTGCAGTGCCTCCTGCGTAATCCGATAGACACACAGAGCTGTCGCCGCCGGCACATTGTCGAATGCCCCCTCCGAAGTAAAAGAAACTCGCACGCGTGTGAGCGTCTCGAATTCGTTGCAAAAAGCCCGCAGCGCCACGGCGATGCCCTGGTACTCCAGAATCGCCGGGTGCAACTCGTGCGACATCCGCCGCACCCGCTCCGCAAGCTGCACCAGCTTCTGATGAATCCGATCGCTCTGCGCGCGCGCCTCCACTTGCTCTTCCGGGATGTGTCTCTTCAGATTGCCTACCGCAATGCTCACCGCGGCAATCTGCTGGTTCAGGTCGTCGTGCAGTTCCCGCGCCAGCCGCGTCCGCTCGTCCTCGCGTGCGCCCATCAGCCTGGCGCTCAACGCCTGAATCTCCTGTTCCTTGCGAATTCGCACCGCCAGTTCGGTTTCCAACCTGGCGTTGGTCTGGCGCAGTTGTTCTTCGGCGCGCCGGCGGTCCGTGATGTCCACGATGGAGCCCGCATAGCCCAGAAACTGTCCCGCCGCCGAGAACCGCGGCACCGCCTCACCGGCGACCGTTCGATACTCCCCGTCGGCGCGCCGCATCCGGAATTCATCGATGGAACCGCGCCTTTCCGACATCGCCTTTAAGTAGCCGGCGTGCACCCTGCCCGCGTCATCCGGGTGTACGGAGTCGATCCAGGCCTCCGCCAGACTCTGCCGGTCCACGCCCATAAATTTTTGCAGAGGCCTGTTGACAAAAGAGTTCTCCTCGCCTCGCGACGCCATCCAAAGATAGGCGGGCGTATCGTTGGCCACCGCATAAAACCATTCTTCCCGATCGCGGTGGATGCGGGCTTGTTGGCCCCTCCAGATCAGTCCCGCCGCCGCGGCGCTGGCGAAGGCGATCAGCGCCGTGATCAACGCCATCTCCCACGCCAGCCGCCGCAGCGGCGCGTCCACTTCCGCGATCGCCATCTTGCAGATCAAGAGCCACGGCGAATCCGGAATCCGGCGCATCGTGCCGATCGATAGGATGCCGCGGTTGTCCACGCCTTTGAGCGACCAGCCGGACTCCAGCACCCGGTCTGGCGGAAGGGTCAGAATTCTCGGCCGCCGCGAGAATGCCGCCATTCCCGGATGCGCGGTGCTGAGCGAGACCGCTTCGTTCCCCTCCAGACGCACCAGTTCACACAGTGCCGTCCGGCTGGATCCCGGCCACGCTTCCACGAAAGGAAACAGAAAGAGCGAGGGATCGATTTCGAGAATGAAAGCGCCCGCATCGCTCACCGGCACGGTGAGCGCCATCAGCGGGGTTCGCGTACGTGTCTCCAGGGTCAGATCCGAGAGAATCACGTCGTTGCGGCGGACCGCCTCGCGGGCCAGCCCGCTCCTCGCGGTCTTGCCGAACTCCGCGCCATCCGTCCGGTCCGCATGCAGCCTGACGCGCTGGTTGCCGTCCAGATCCACTAAGGTAATATCCGCGTATGCGAAAGCCCTTGCCAGCCCCCGCATCAGCTCCAGCAGATCCGCGCGATCGCCGTCCGCCACCGTGCGGCTCGCCAGCGCCCGCAGGGCCGTGCGAACGAAAGGAGACGACATGACCATGTGGCCGTTGCCGATCCTCTCCCGGCGCCAGGCGGCCACTTGCACGGCTTTCCCGGCGGCTACCGCGAACGTCTCGCGCATGGCCGCATCTTCCGTCTGGCTCTTCTCCACGCCGTAATACCACCGCACCGCCGCGATGATCGCCACGCACCAGAACACCAGCGCGACAATCAGGATGCGGCCCCGGCGATTTCCGATGGGATCGGCGGCCGGCACGCTCCGCGCGTCTTGGTTCGTCATTCCGCGATCAGCTTCAGCCGCATCGCGTATTGAATCAATTCGGCGGTTGTCTGCATGCCCAGCACGCGCATGATCTCGTACTTGTGGGATTCGGCCGTGCGTTGCGAGATATTCAGAATCGCGGCGGTTTCCTTCATGGTGCGCCCTTCCGCCACCAATTGCAGGACTTCGCGCTGCCGTGGCGTCAGCGCCGCGCCGCTCTCCCGGACCGGGCCCCCGGCTTCTACCAGCAGTGTAATCAGATCCTTGGCCAGCAGAGTCGTAACGTACGACCTGCCGTGCGCCACCTCGCGAATCGCGTGAATCAGTTCCTCGGTGGAAGATACCTTGAGTAGATAGCCGGAAACACCCGAGCGAAACGCCTCCGCGGCCAGGTGCGTATCGCGATGCATCGTGAGCACGATCACCTTGGCCTCCGGGCGGCGCGCGCGGATCTGCCGCACCGCTTCCAACCCGTTCATGAGCGGCATGGAGATGTCCGTCACGATTACATCCGGACGCAGTTTCTCGGCGGCGTCCAGCAAGGCGCGTCCGTCGTGTACAACGCCGATCAGGTCAAAACTGTCTCTGAGGAGCGCCTGGAGGCCTTCGGCGACCACCGCATGATCGTCGGCCAGCAGCACGCGAGTCCTGGGCATATCCGGCACCCATGGTCGTACAACATAATACTATAAGTTTCCGTCAGGCTGGACTATTTTCCTGGACTTATCTAAGCCGCGCGAATAATATTTCCGGCCCTCGATTGCCGCGCGCAGGGCGGGAATTAACTCCGCACTGGCGTCTTCTTTGAGTACATACCCCCGGATTCCAGCCCCGAGTGCCTGTTCCACCAGATGAGGCTCGTTGTACATGCTCAAGATCACCACGGCTTGACAAGCCCCTTGACGGATGATCTCCGCCGCCGACTCAATGCCGTTTCGCCCCGGCATGTAGATGTCCGATACCACTGCATCCGGGCGTAAATCGATGGTTTTTCCGATCAGAGCCATTCCGTCGTTCGCGGCGCCGACTACGTCGAAATCCGGCGCCAGAAGTTGACAGACTTCTTCCAGGATGCCTGCGTGATCGTCCGCCACCACCACGCGATATCGCCGGCCCGCGGACTCCATCGCCATTTCAAAGTCTTAACTCTAATTCGGGCCCACGCGATATCCGTAAAACTACGGAAGGGACTACCGTTTCAATCGCCAATTCTCCGCATAAATACGGATAGAGTATTTTGGCCGGTCTGTTCCACAATGAATTCATGTCCGTAATTTATGTGGCCGAACATGTGCCAGGCGAACGATGAACCCCCGGCCGCGCCCGCGTTGGATGACGCGCGCCGTCGCCGGCTTTTGAAGGATTCCGTGGCCGCAATTCCATCGATTTTTGGCCGGTTGGCCTACCTGGCGGCTCTTCACGACCGGGAGAGCGGCGGCGAGGTGGACGAATTTTTGCTGCGCGAGCACCGCGAAGCCTTTGAGGCGTGGTTGTGCCTGGGCCTCGAAGAGCAAGCCGCGGATCTGGCGGAGTACCTTTTGCATCATCTGGGTAATCGCCCGGAATCATTGCGCCAATGGATGCAGGAAGTCCCGTCCACGAAGCTGGTTCCGCGCGGCGCCCTCCCCGCGCAGCAGGAGTTATTTCGCTCCGACTTGGAATTGGTGTTGCGCGTCTTCCATCGCGACTCCCGATAACTTTGATTAAGCTGGACCCGCTCAGGTCCTTTGTTAACATGAAGCGTGGCGCAACCACTGCCTCGCCTTCGCCCGGTTCTCGATCTTTTTCCCTCCCCTGCGCCGGACCGCCCCGGACTGCTCGTCCGCGATCCCTACCGCTACTCCGACGCCGTGCTGATCATCCCCCCGCCCCTGGTGGAGGTGCTGCGCTGCTTCGATGGCCGGCAGACGGATCTGGACCTGCGTTCGTTGCTGGTCCAAATCACGGGCGATCTTCAGGTAGGTCCGCTCGAACAGCATCTGGTGGAAACCTTGAGTTCGGCGGGTTTTTTGGAAAACGAGGCCTTTGCCCAAATGAAGGCCGATCGCGAAGGCGAGTTCGCCGCGTCGCCCAAGCGCGAACCGGCGCATGCCGGCGGCGCCTATCCTCTGCAACTCGCCGAGTTGACCCAGACCATGACGCGCTATATGGATGGCGCCGCCGCAACTCCCGCGCCGCCCCCCGGTCTGTTCGGCATCGCCGCACCCCACGTCAGCCCGGAAGGCGGCTGGCAGTCCTATCGTGCCGCCTATCAAATGCTAGGTCCGGAGTTCCGCGACCGCACCTTCGTGATTCTGGCTACTTCCCACTACGGCGAACCGGAGCGCTTCGGCCTGACCCGCAAGCCCTTCGTCACGCCGCTCGGCGAAACCACTACCGACACCGCCCTGGTGGATTGGCTGGAAGCGCACGGCGGCCCGGCCGTCCGCATGGAAGACTACTGCCATTCCTTCGAGCACACCGTCGAGCTGCAGGTCATCTTCCTGCAACATATTTATGGCCCCGGTGTCCGCATTCTTCCCATTTTGTGCGGCCAGTTCGCGCACAGCCTGTATGGCGGCGGCGCGCCCGAATCCGATGCCGCCGTCGCCCGCTTCTTCGCCGCCCTGGCCGAGATCGAGGCTCGCGAAAGCCGCCGCCTCTTCTGGATTCTGGGCATCGATATGGCCCACATGGGCGCGCGTTATAACGACGATTTCGAAGCGCACGCCGACCGCGGCCTGATGGCCGAAGTGGCCGAGCGCGACCGCCGGCGCATCGCCCGCATCCTCGCATCGGATGCCGGCGGTTTCTGGGATCTGGTCCGGGAAAAACACGACGATCTGAAATGGTGCGGCTCCGCACCCCTCTATACTTTCCTTAAAGCCCTGCCGGGCGCGCGCGGCGAGCTCCTGCGCTACGAGCAATGGAACATCGATCCGCGCAGCGTGGTCAGCTTCGCCGGCATGGCCTTCTCCAAACCGTGATACAACATCTCCTATGCGCAGGCGCACGTTCTTACAAGCAGCCTCCGCCGGGGCATTGGCAGCCATGAGTTCATCGGCGGAAGCTTTACCAATCAAGCTCGGCTTCGATTCCTATTCCATACGCGCCTTCCGCTGGAAGGCCATCGAACTGCTCGACTATGCCGCGCAACTGAAGCTCGACACGGTCCAGCTTTCGAGCCTCGACGATTACGAAAGCCTCGACCCCGCCTACCTGCAGCGCGTGAAAGAACACGCCGCGCGCGTAGGTATTGCAATCGACGCCGGCATCGGCTGCATTTGCCCGTCGTCGCCCGCCTACAACAAGAAAGACGGCACGCCCGAGGAGTACCTGGCGCGCGGCCTGCGCGTCTCCAAAGCCCTGGGATCCCACGTGATGCGCTGCTACATGGGCACGCGCGACAACCGCCGCACCGCGCTGCCGCTCGCCGCGCACATTGACAATACCGTGAAGGTGCTGCGGGCCGTGCGTTCCGAAGCGCTCGATGCCGGAGTGCGCATCTCGGTGGAAAACCATGCCGGCGATATGCAGGCGCGCGAATTACGCGGCCTCATCGAGGCCGCCGGTAAGGATTTCGTGGGAGCCACGCTCGATACCGGCAATCCCATGTGGGTCGCCGAAGACCCCTTCGTGACCCTGGAAACCCTCGCGCCTTACGTGGCCACCTCGCACGTGCGCGATAGCGCCGTCTTCGAGCATCCCCGCGGCGCCGCCGCCCAATGGGTGGCCCTGGGCGATGGCTCGGTGGATTTCGTGCGCTTCGCCGGCCTGTTCCATAAGCTCTGCCCCGGCGCCTCCATGCAACTGGAGATCATCACCGGCCGCCCGCCCGAGGTCCTGCCGTATCTGGAGCCGGATTACTGGAAAGCTTTCCCCGACACCCCCGCCTGGGAATTCGCCCGCTTCCTGGCGCTGGCCAAGAGCGGCCGGCCGTTCCTGGGCAACATGGTGATCGGACAGTGGTCCGACAATTCCCCGATCCTCGAAGCCGCTCTGAAAGAGCAGCAGCGCATCGACCTGGAGCGCAGCCTGGAGTATGCCAAAAAGAAACTAGGCGTCGGCATCCGGTGGCGCGCCTGACGCCGGCGGGTCGGGGCTTGTGACCGGCGGAATTGGCGGTGTACGAAAACGGGCCTCGCGGAGGGCAAAAGCGACAAAATGCGACAAAATGCGACAGAATGCGACAGTTTTTGGGACTTTTGCCGGCCTTGCGCGAGAGGGCGCGGCACACGACTTCCTTCTACGCCGTTCAATCTAGCACAGGCGTGCCAAGGGCGCGGCGATTCGATTCGCGGGCTGACTTTTGTTTTCAAAGGGATGGATCTGATCCGAGATCGGTGACCGCAACTCGCCGGCTCGCCCCCTCGCCATTTGACAACCCTTCCGCTCCTTATTTATCATAGGCTTTCACACGCTTACCTCCGTGTTCGTCCAGTCTGGAATCAAACTATGATCAAAGTACAGGGCTTGACCAAGCGGTACGCCCGCACTGTCGCTGTCGACAACATCTCCTTCGAGGTCGAAAAGGGCCAGATTGTCGGCTTCCTCGGCCCCAACGGGGCGGGCAAGACCACCACCATGCGCGTCCTGACCTGTTATCTCCCGCCCACCACGGGCACCGCCTCCGTGGCCGGTTTCGACGTCATGGAAAACCCGCTCGAAGTGAAGCGGCACATCGGCTATCTCCCCGAAACCCCGCCGCTCTACCCGGAAATGGAAGTCGCGGAATACCTTACCTTTGTCGGCCGCCTCAAAGGTATCAGCGCCGCCGACGTCGCCCGGCGCGTGGACGAAGTCACCGGCCGCTGCGCCATCGGTGATGTCCGCGCCAAGCTGATCGGCAAGCTTTCCAAGGGATATCGCCAGCGCGTCGGCTTGGCCCAGGCTATCATTCATAACCCCGACGTGCTGGTGCTCGACGAACCTACCGCCGGCCTCGATCCCAAACAGATCATCGAAACCCGCGATCTGATCCGGCACCTGGCGGGCGATCACACCATCATCCTCAGCACCCACATCCTCTCCGAAGTCGAGCACTCTTGTGATCGCGTTGTCATTATCAACAAGGGTAAGTTGGTGGCCACCGACTCGGTAGAGAATCTTACGAACCGCCTGCGCGGGTCCGAAGCTATCGCTCTCGAGGTGGCTTCGAGCGACGGCCCGCTGGACCAGTCCGCTGTCCAGCAGCGCCTGGAACAGGTTAGCGGTGTCAGCCGCGTGCTGCCCCGCGACGCCAAGGACGGACGCCTGGGCTTTGAGGTCGAAAGCCTCCAGGGCCGCCAGGTGCGCGCCGATCTGGCGCGCGCCGTCGTCAACTCGGGTTGGAATCTGCATGAACTGCGCGCCGTCGGCCTCAGCCTGGAAGATATCTTCCTGCAACTGACCGCCGCCGAAAAGACCACCGCCGAAAAGACCGCCGAAAAGAAGGAGGGCGCTGCTTAACTAACATGACCAACATTTGGATCATCTGCCGCAAAGAATTAAAGAGTTATTTCGCTTCCCCGATCGCCTATCTGTTGATGGCGTTCTTCGCCTTGATCTTCGGCTTCGGCTTCTTCACGGCCACGCGCGATTTCGTGCGCTTCGGCTTCATGTCCCAGATGCAGGGCCGCTCCCAGCCCATGAACGTCAATGAAATGGTGATCCGCCCGCTGCTCGGCTTCGCCAGCACCGTGGCTCTGTTCCTGATTCCCATGGTCACCATGCGCCTCTTCGCCGAAGAGAAAAAAAGCGGCACCATCGAGTTGCTGATGACCTCGCCCGTGCGCGATATCGAAATCATCCTCGGCAAGTGGCTGGGGGCCATGCTGCTTTACTTGTGCGTGCTGTCTATGTCGGCCCTGAACATCGCGGTGTTGTTCGCCTTCGGCAAGCCCGACTGGAAGCCCATCCTGGTCGGATACCTCGGACTGATCCTGCAAGGCGGCACCCTGCTGGCCATCGGCGCCTTCATTTCCACCACCACCAAGAATCAGATTATCGCCGGGGGCGTCACCTTCTTTGTGTGCCTGCTGCTCTGGCTACTCAGCTGGTTCACGGCTTTCGACAGCACCGGTTATGGACAGGTGGTCAATTATCTCTCGATCGTGACTCACTTCGAGGGATTCGCCAAAGGGGTGCTCGACTCCAAGGACGTGGTCTTTTACATTTCCATGATTTTCTTCGGACTCTTTATCACCTCCCGGGCGATGGAGTCGTTGCGCTGGAGAGCATAGATGAAAGCAGATTGGATTAAGACAAGACAGACCAAGTACTCGGCTTACGTCACCCTCTATATTCTGGTGATCCTGGCTGTATTGGGAGTGGCTAACTTCCTCGCCAACCGTTACGACAAGTCCTACGACTCCACGGCTAACAAACAGTTCAGTCTTTCCGACCAGACCGTCAAAGCCGTCAAAAATCTGAAGAACACCGTCAGCGTCACATATTTCGGCGAGACCACTCAGTTTCCCCAGGCCCGCGACCTGCTGGGCCGCTATGCCGCCCTGTCTCCCCAATTGAAAGTCGATTACGTCGACCCCGTGAAGAAACCGCAGTTGGCCCGTGCCGCCGGCGTCCGCCAGGAAGGCACCATCGTGGTCGATAACGGGGCGCGCAAGGAAGACGCCAAGAGTCTGAGTGAAGAGGAAATCACCGGCGCGCTGATCCGTGCGGTCAAGGGCGGCGAGCGGAACGCCTGCTTCCTTACCGGCAGCGGCGAGCGCAGCCTCGACGAAACCACCGGCAGCGGCCTCTCCATCCTCAAAGAGGGCCTGGAACACAACAACTATAAAACGCGCGCCGTCAATCTGGCGCAGAGTGGCGCTCCGGCCACTCCCGGCGCCGCCCCCGTCCTCGGCCAGGTGGCGCCCGCCAAGATCGAAATTCCCAAGGATTGCACCGTATTGGTTTCCGCCGGACCCAAGTTCGGCTACTCGCCCGCCGAGGCACTCGCTCTCAAGGACTACGTGGAAAACGGCGGCAGCGCTCTGTTCCTCATGGATACGCCTTTGCGCATCGGCCAGCAGGAAGGCGCCGAGAATCCCGAGCTGACTAAGTTAGTCGCCTCCTGGGGAGTCACCATGAACAACGATCTGGCGCTCGACACCAGCGGCATCGGCCAGATCTTCGGTCTCGGGCCGGAAGTCGCCATGGTCACCAACTACGAATCGCAGCCCATCGTGCACGACTTCAAGGAAGGTGTGCCTACTGCCATCCCTTTATCCCGCACCTTGAAGACCGATAGCAACCCCAAAGTGACTGTCGATAAGCTGATGTCCACTACGGATAACAGCTTTGCCACCAGCAGTATCTCCGGGGCCGCGGTCGATCCCAAGAAAGGCGTCAAAGGTCCCCTGGTATTGGCCGCGGCCGGAACCTACACCACCGGCAAGCCTGCCGGTAACGGCCGCTTTGTGGTGTTCGGCTCCTCTCTGTGGATCGCCAACAACTTTCTGGGCTCCCGCCAGGTCGCCAACCGCGATCTCGCGTTGAACACCTTCAACTGGCTCACCTCCGACGAAGATCTCATCTCCATCCGTCCCAAAGAACCCGAAGATCGCCGCTTGAACATCAGCGGCAATCGCATGAATATGATCTTCTGGTGGAGCGTGGTTCTGCTCCCCTTGACCGTGGTCGGCGCGGGCCTGATGGTCTGGTTTCGCAGGAGATAGCTTATGAAAGCGCGCGGACTCCTCGCGGCTGTAATCGTGCTGGCGGCCTTGGCGGGCGGGCTTTATTGGTCAAACCGCAAGCAGAAAGCTGAAGCCGCCAAGCCTACTACTACGACGGACGCGAGTCCCAAAATTCTCGGTATCCCGGAAGACCAAGTCCAGCAGGTCACCATCAAAAAAGCCGGCGCGGATGCCTTAGTCTTGGCCAAAGGCGCGGATGGCAAGTGGCAGATGACTGCGCCGAAGCCCATCCGCGCCGATCAGGATGCCGCTAAGACCGTGGTCACTTCGGCCACTACTCTCAACGGCGACAAAGTCGTCGAAGACAAAGCCACCGATCTCGCGCCGTACGGCCTGAACACTCCGTCAATCGAAGTCACCGTCTTGAAGAAAGACGGTAAGTCGACCGAGCTGCAGATCGGCGACGATACCCCCACCGGCGGCGGTTCCTATGCCAAGGTCGCCGGCGATCCCAAAGTCTACACCATCTTCAGCTACGTCAAGAACAGCCTCGACAAGACTCCCAACGATCTGCGCGACAAGCGCCTCCTCACGTTCGATCAGGACAAGTTGACGCGCGTCGATTTGCAGGCCGCCAAGGGCGACACCATCGAATTCGGCAAGAACAATCAGAATGACTGGCAGATCCTGAAGCCGAAGCCGCTGCGCGCCGACGGTTCCCAGGTGGAAGAACTGATCCGCAAGCTTAAAGATGCCAAGATGGACGCCACCATTTCGGACGAAGATTCTAAGAAGGCGGCCGGCGGTTACGCCTCCGGAACCAAGGTGGCAAACGTCACCGTCGCGGATTCGAGCGGCATCGAAACCCTCGACGTCCGCAAAGATAAGGACAAGAATTATTACGCCAAGAGCAGCGCCGTCGACGGCATATATAAAGTGACGGCCGACCTGGGCGATGGCCTCAACAAAACCCTCGACGATTTCCGCAACAAGAAACTCTTCGATTTTGGCTGGACCGATCCCAACAAGATCGACCTTGGCAAGTCCTCGTTCGAAAAAGCCGGCGACAAATGGATGAGCGGCGGCAAGGAAATGGACCCGGCCACCGTGCAGAGCGTGGTGGACAAACTGCGCGATTTGGCTGCCGCGAAATTCCCCGAAGCTGGCGGCGGCGAACCCGTGCTGGAGATCACGGTAAGCTCCAATAGCGGCAAACGCGTGGAAAAAGTCTCCATCACGAAGCAAGGTGATTCATATTTTGCGAAGCGCGAGAATGAACCCAGCATCTATGAATTAGACGGTAAGGCGGTTACGGACCTGCAAAAAGCGGTCAACGACGTGAAACCCGCCGCGCCGGTCAAAAAGAAATAACCGCGTGGGGCAGGCCATCGTTTTTTGTGGCCTGCCGCAAATGCCTAAGAGCTATCGCGTGAATGGCCTTCTAACCGACCTTTACGAATTGACCATGGCGGCCGGCTACTACCAGGCCGGCAAAGTCCAACAGAAGGCCACCTTCGAACTCACTGTCCGCCGCCTGCCCGCTCACCGCAACTACATAATCGCGGCCGGTCTGCCGCAGGCCATCGAGTACCTGCTGAACCTCAGCTTCAGCGCCGAAGAGATCGCCTACCTGCGCGCGCTTCCCGCCTTCGCCCAATGTCCCGACGGCTTCTTCGAATACCTGCGCAATTTCCGTTTCACGGGTGACGTCTTCGCCGTTCCCGAAGGCGCCGTATTATTCGCCGGCGAGCCCATGCTGACCGTCCGCGCGCCCATCATCGAAGCGCAAATCCCGGAAACTTACCTGCTCTCCGCGCTCACCTTTCAAACTCTCATCGCCAGCAAAGCCGCCCGTATGGTGGATGCTGCCGAAGGACGCACGGTGGTCGAGTTCGGCACCCGCCGCGCGCATACGCCGGAAGCCGGAGTGCTCGGCGCCCGTGCCGCCTACCTGGGAGGCTGCGACGGCACCAGCAATACCCAGACCGGCCTGACCTACGGTGTCCCCGTCTACGGCACCGCCGCGCATTCCTGGGTGCTCTCTTTCTGCGCCGAAGGCGAAGCTTTCCGCAAGCTGCAAAACCTGATGGGCACATCCACCGTGCAACTGGTGGATACCTACAACACCCTCGAGGCCGTCAAGAAAGTCGCGGCCATGGGCCTGCCCATCTGGGGCATTCGCCTCGATAGCGGCGATTTCCAGCAGCTTTCGCGCCAGGCCCGCGCCATTCTAGACGAAGCCGGCATGCGCGAAGCCAAGATCATGGTGAGCGGCGATCTGGACGAATACAGCATCCGCGATCTGGTCTCCGGCGGCGCGCCGGTCGATGCGTTCGGCGTCGGCACGCAACTGGCTACCTCGGCCGATGCTCCTTCCATGGCCACCATCTATAAGCTGGTGGAACTCGACGTTGGCTGCGGCATCAAGCGCTTCACCGCCAAGATGGCCGAAGACAAAACCACTCTGCCCGGCGCTAAGCAGCTCTTCCGCTTCCCGGATCGCGACGTGCTGGCGCGCTCCGGCGAATGCAGCAACGGCAAAGCCATGCTCCGTCCCGTAATTTTGAACGGCCAACTGGTTGAGCCGCTGCCGGACCTGAAAACCTCGCGTGCCCGCGCCGCCGAGGCCATTGCGGCGCTGCCCCCGGCCTTGCGTAGCCTGGAGCCCGCCGAACCCTGGCCCCTCATCCACAGCAAGGATCTGCTCGCCCTGATCGAACGCACTCGCAGGAACCTGACATGAAGACGGTCTTCGTGGACGTCGACACGCAAATCGATTTCCTCTTTCCCGCCGGCGCCCTGTACGTGCCCGGCGCCGAGCGCCTGCTGCCGGCCATCTTGCGCCTGAATCATTATGCCGTGGCCCACGGCATCCCGCTCATCTCCACCGCCGACGCGCACGGCGAGAACGACCCCGAATTCCGCCAGTGGCCGGCCCACTGCGTAGCCGGCACCACCGGTCAGTTGAAGCCCGCCGAGACCCTGGTGGGCGCGGGCCAGACCATCGTCGAAAAACAGGCGCTGGATGTCTTCACCAACCCCGAGTTCCCCGCGCTCCTCGATCGCTTGCAAGCCGATCATTACGTAGTCTACGGCGTAGCCACCGAATACTGCGTGCGCTGCGCCGTAAGCGGGCTTCTAACAACAGGTAAATCCGTAACCGTGGTGATGGATGCCATCGCCGCCGTAAACCAGGATGAAGGCGCCAAGGCCTTAACCGAATTTACAGCCCAGGGGGCAGCACTAACCACGGTGCAAGAAGTAATCTTAGGCCACCGATGAACACAGATAAACACAGATAAAACCTGCCGCCAGTACCCCCGACATTGACTTCCCCCCCGGCTTTGCTCTAATAGGATAAGCCGTACTCCGATGAGCGTCACCGCGTCCATTACTCCCGCCCTCGACGACGCGCAACCACGCCCGCTGGCCTTCTCCGCCAAGATCCTCTACGGCATCGGCGAAATGCCCATCACCGTGCTGATGGTCCTCTCCGGCCTTTTCATTCTGTTCTTCTACAACTCCGTGATGGGTCTGCCGCCCAGCCTGGTCGGCGCCGGACTGTTTGCCACTCTGGCACTCGACGCCATCACAGACCCCCTGATCGGCCACCTCTCCGACCGCACGCGCTCCCGCCTGGGCCGCCGCCACGCCTTCATGCTGCCCGGCGCCATCGGCATGGGTCCGTGCTTCTATCTGCTCTTCAGCCCGCCCCGCCACCTGGGTCACACCGGACTTTTCTTGTGGTTAATCGGCTCCATGGTCGCCTTGCGCGCTACCAGCGCCATCTACCGCATCCCATATCTTGGCCTCGGCGCGGAATTGAGCCGCGACTATGACGACCGCACCCGCACCATGGCCGTCCGCGCGCTCTTTGGATTGGTGGGAACCTTGGCCGCCGCCGGCCTGTCTTTCCTGCTGTTCTTCCCCGCCACCGCCGATGGCTCCGAACCCAGGCTGCGTTACGACGGTTACCCGCACTTAGGACTCGCCTTCGGCGCGCTCATGACCGTCAGCGGGCTGGTCTGCTTCTTCGGCACGCTGAAGCATCGTACTTCCGGCGCCGCCCCAACCTCGGGCTCGCCGTCGTTCTTCTCCGCCTTCAGAATCTCCATGCAGAACACCGAGTTCCGCAAGATCTGGGCGTCCTCCACCATCTTCTTCCTGGCCGTGGTCCTCAACGCCAGCATGGCGATTCAATACTTCACCTGGTACGCGCGCATCGGCAGTAGCGCCAGCATGAGCGGCATTCAGACGTGCTTCTACGTGGGCGCGCTGCTGGGCGTATTTCAATGGCTGGCCCTGGCCCGCCGCACCGAGAAGCGCACGCTCTCGATGATCGCCATGGCGGCCACGGCCGTATTGCTGCTGATGGCTTGGCTGGTGATCGGCGAAGGCCACCTCTTCGGCACGGGCCACACCATGCCGCTGATCGTCGGCAGCATCATCGGCGGGATGTTCGCCAGCGCCGTCTGGGTCATACCGCCGTCCATGGTCGCCGACGTCGCCGATACCGACGAATTGAAAACCGGTCTGCGCCGCGAAGGCATCTTCTTCGGCATCGCTAATTTCGGCGAGAAGATCGCCGCCGGCGGAGCGCTGGGACTGGCCGGCGCGCTGCTCTCCGTCTTCGGCAAGATCTCCCACGGGGCGCCTCCGGGCGCGCCCGCCGCTACGCCCTACCTCGGCGTGCTGTATGGCGCCGTTCCGGCCGTGCTGCTGCTCTGTTCCATCGCATGCATTATTCCCTACCGCCTGAATCGCCGCACCGTCCACGCCATGCAAGGCGAACTGGCCGCCCGCCGCCGGCCATCACTCGCATCGGACCCGAACGCGTAACGCCCCACGGCCACCGGGGAACCCATGCTGACATTTTCACGGGTCCGCCGGGCCAGTTGTGATGTATCGCCGTTAAATATCGGATCGATGCTGCGAGCATCCGCTGCTGGCTGATGTTTTCCCACGCGATGTAATATCCGTTCGCCTGGGCCACATGGCTGATGAATTCGCGATTAGCCCTGCCGTTGCCTTCACGGAATGGACAGCGCCCGCGCGGCGTATTAAAGTGTTCGGGGCCAAACCTGCCAGCGTCTTTTCTTCCGCAAGCTGTTTGAAGATTGGCGCGGCGGTGCTTTCGATGTGGCCGTAATGGGCGAACCTGCTCCCGCCCATTCGTACACATCGCCGAACAGACGCCCGTGAATTGCCCGCAGGTGTGTAAGATCGAAATTCCCTTTAAGCGGCCTTTGCGAAAGCTCCTGAGATCGTGCCGCCACCATGTCCGCTTCGGTTTGCTGGAGGGTGGCTTCGTCGGTGACGCCGAGACGGTTACTTAAGACCCCAGTTGCCGGATCGAGGCAAGGACCATTGTCCGAGTAGAGCGACATTCTGGACGCGGCTTTGGATGTTCCGGATGATTTCGTCCGTGTCGATTTCGTTCCGCGCTACGCGGTGTAAATCGGCAATGGTGGCATCCGTCACCTTGAGGCCCTCAAGCTCCTGCTGCGCAATCGCGTGGGCAACGTGCCTCATGTTGGGCTGAATTTCCTGCTCGGTCAGAGTTATCGTCATCTGCGCGCTCCGCTCGCGCAGCCCGCGGGATTGATTCTGTAGGTCGTCGAAAGCCTGTTACGGCTCCCGCCAGGTGGGCGCTAGTGGCTACGACCCGGATTTGGGCCTCGGACCAGCCGAAGGCCCTGCCGCCTTTTCTCTCGCGGTTTGTTTTGCGGATCGCCGCTGTCAGTTTCTCCCAACTCGGGATCCGACCGTCGGGCTCTAATGTGGCGACCACGATCAAGTCTTACTCGCCCATCTCACCGCGTGGCAACCTCACCCGACGACGCCTTCGCCAGCAGCAGAGCACGGACCGCGGAGAAGATTCTCTCGACTGCCGGACGCCTGTAAGCCCATCGCGCGTCGGGCTCGGGCCGATTCACCACCATGGTGGCGTTCGCTTCGTAGAGCAGCAGTTCGCCGGCGGGGGTCAAGCCGAAATCGGCGCCCGCATAGTCCAGGCCGAGCGCACTCTGGATCCCTGCGAGCGCGGCCATCGCGCGCGCGCCGAGCACCTTGGGCATGTTGTCCAGGAACTCGGCGTCTTCCGCGCGATGCGCCGCACTGTCAGCCATCTCCGCCGTGAAGTAATGGATTTTCCAGTCGCTCGATATGGCCGCGTGCAGGGGATAGAGTTGGCCATCGATCATCATCACCCGGTACTTGCGGGCTTTACCGTCGGCCCCGCGGGAATCCAGATATTGAATCGCCGTCAACTCCGCCCCAGGCAGCCCTGCCACGGCGTCCGCCAACATGTCCACGCCCGCCACGCGCACGAAATGGCGGCCGGTATGAAATCCCGGCGTGCGCAGCAGCAGCGGAAACTGCAAACCGTGGCGGGCCAGGGTGGCCGCCGCATTGGGCGCCCGCAGCAAATCGCGCGGCAGTGTCACCGTAACCGGTGTGATCACGCCCGGCACGCCCGCCAACCGCCGCGCATTGTCCGCGCGGCCGGTGGCCATCACCGCCGCCGGTGCGTTGAGCATAGGCGCGCCGCTCAGAGCCGCCAGCGATTGCGCCGCGGCCAGCGCCTCTCCCGCCCGATCCACATCGCCGATGGAGTTCAAGATCAACCCGTGACGTGGCAGCGGCTGGCTGAGATCGTAGAATTCCGGCGCGACTACGGTGGTCTCGAACACGCGATCATCCAGGAAATGACGCACCGGGATGTTGCCGCCAGTCGTGGAGATCAGCAGCAGCAGCGGCGCCGGCGGACCCTCGCCGCGATAGGGCAAGGTGACCGCCGCGCGGTACTCGAACCCCTTGCGGCGATGCCATCCCGCGCGCTCCGCTTCTCCCGCTTCCGCCAGTACGCAGGCCAGCCCCTGGTGCGCTTCCGGCGAATCCGGGTCGGCGCGCAAAGCAGCTTCGTAGTGTTCGCGCGCCGTCGTCAGTTCGCCGTTTTCGTAAAGCACGTTGGCCAGGTTGATGTGGCTCATCGCGTCATGCGGATGCCGCGCGGCCGCCTGCATATAGGCAGTGCGCGCCGCCGTGCGATACCCGGTCGAATGCAGCAGCGTGCCCAGATTGTTGAGCGCCCGGCGGTCGTCCGGCGCCCGCGCCAGCACCTCCAGATAGGCATCCCGCGCTTCCCGCGTGCGGCCCATTTGCATCAATAGATCAGCCCGCTCCCGCCGCCCCAAGGCCACCGTGCGCTCAACCAGAACGTCTAAATCGGCTTCCCGGGTGCGGTGATTCACAATCGCCGCGCGCAACGCCAGCCGGCCGCCGATCACCGTGGTGGATGGCGCAGCCACGCCGGATTCCTGCAGTTCCACGGCGATGCGCGCATTCACGCCATCCGTCTCCTCCGCGCGGTAGCGGAAGCAGACGATGTTCAACTCCACCGGCGCCGCCAGCTCCAGTTCCGGCGTCTGCGCGATGCGGCTTTCCAGGTAGCGCGCCAGTTCGCAGGTGCGCGCGATGGAGGACCCCAAGGCCTCGGCGCCGTACACCATGAACGTGAACCAGGTCTTCAGCGCGCGAAAGCCGCGCGACAGATCCGGGCCGAAATCGCAGGGCCAGGGCGAGCCCGCGGCCAGTCCGCGCGCTTCGCGCCTTAGGTACGCTGCCGGCTCTTCGAAGGTCTGGCGGTGCAGCACGCCATCCCGCACCAGTACGAAGCCGGCATCGTAGGGCACTTGCCCCCATTTGTGAAAGTCGAAGGCCAGCGAGTCGGCGCGTTCGATACCCTTCAGCCGCGGGGCCAACTGGGGCGCGAGCATGGCCAGTGCGCCGCAAGCGCCGTCCACGTGAAACCAGAGACCCTCGGCGCGGGCCAGATCGGCCAATGCATCCAGGTCGTCGATGGATCCGGTATCCACCGTCCCCGCCGTCCCCACCAACAGGAACGGGGTGAGACCCGCGCGGCGGTCCGCATCCAGGGCCGCGCGCAAGGCGTTCAGGTCGATGCGATAGCGGCCATCCACGGCGATCGGGCGTAGCCCATCGCTGCCCATGCCGGCGATATCCATGGCCCGCGCGATCGAGGCGTGAACCGCCGTCGAGGCGTACGCCGCCAGCCGCTTGCCGCCCGCGCCAATCCCCACGCGGCGCGACTCAAAACCCAGCGCCGTGTCCCGCGCCACCAGCACGCCGATCAGGTTTCCGAGCGATGCCCCGGTCACGAAAAGTCCGCTGGCGCTCGCCGGAAAACCGAACAGCTTCCGCATCCACTCCGTGACCTGGCGTTCGACTTCGATGGGAATGTGATCGCGCCCTCCCAGGTTGGCATTCAGCCCGGCCGCCAGCATTTCCGCCAGCAGCCCTACCGGTGTGCCGGCGCCCTGCACCCATCCCATAAATGCGGGATGCACGTTCCCACCGCCAAACGGCAGAATGTAGCGCATGAATTCCGCATGCACGGCGGCCAAATCCGAGGGCGCCATGGGCAGGTCGCCGCGGAAGCGCTGGCGCACGGCTGGGGGAATCGGCTGCCAGACGGGGCGTTCGCGAATGTTTTCGACATAGTCGAGTATGTCATCGAGCATCCGGCGCGCCTGGAGCCGGAAGCCCGCCCAATCGGCCGGATCGAGCGTGCCAGGGGGATTGTCCGGAAGAGGTTGCGAGGCCATCACTTCAATAGTGGCCGCCGCAGGGTGAAATCACGCCCTAAATTGGTTTCAATTGTGACGGCCCCGCAGGCGACGGGCATTTGCACATGCCCATCCGCTCTCGCCCCGACCGCCCCCGCCGTGTTTCTGGCTTACCGGTAAGGAATGTCCACTTCAGTAAAACTGCCTGGCGTTGCCGCGTTGACAGCGGCGGCAATTCTGTCGAGGTGCAAGCGGACAAGCGGCCACTACGGCGTACTCAACACCACTAGAGCGATGCGACGGCCTTCAAGGTTCTGTTGATAGCGCATGTTCTTGTCGGCGGTAAGCAGCACATCAAAACCGGCCCGCTCGGCTTGGGCCAGCAAGTCGCCGTTGGTCAGCGTGTCCCATCCCCGGTCTTTAGCCTTGGTCACAGCGTGGTCCGGAAGGAAGCGGGCAACACCACTCGGCGTTACGTGATCAAAAAGTATGCGCATCCACGGGTGGGTTGTGAGCGGGGACTGTGAAAGCAGCCGGGTCAAGGCTGCGGGCGGCGAATTCAAGTACGGCGTTGATTTGTTCCCGCGTGACGTCGAACTGCTCGATGATTTCCTCTATGCTGGCTCCGGCTTCAAGGTTTTCAAACACCGCCGACACGGGCATCCGGGTACCGCGAAACACCCATGCACCGCTTAATCGCCCCGGCACGCTTTCAACAGCAGGGCATTGGGACCAATCGAGGGCTGCCATGTTTTGCGCTCCTTTCTTTCAGAATACGCTGTTACCTTAGCGCGCCGCTATCTTTTGGATCGTAACGTCCGCGTCCCTCCTCTGAACTGGCTACTACGAAACGGAGAAGGTGAGCGGTAGCGCGCAATTCAAGTACGTCGCCCTCCCAGGTTGGCATTCAGCCCCGCCGCCAGCATTTACGCCAGCAGCCCTAGCGGTGTGCCGGCGCCCTGCACCCATCCGATAAACGCGGGATGCACGTTCCCGCCGGCAAACGGCAGAATGTAGCGCATGAATTCCGCATGCACGGGCCGGTCGCGAATGTTCTCGACATAGTCGAGTATGTCATCGAGCATCCGGCGCGCCTGGAGCCGGAAGCCCGCCCAATCGGCCGGATCGAGCGTGCCAGGGGGATTGTCCGGAAGAGGTTGCGAGGCCATCACTCCAATAGTGGCCGCCGCGGGGTGAAATCACGCCCTAAATTAGCTCGATCGTGACGCGGCGGCCCACGATGGCCGCCGCCCGTTGCAGACTCGACAGCGTAATGTCGTCCTTCGCACTGAGGAGCCGGTCCACTTGTGTGCGGCTTGTCTTCAGAAGCGTGGCCATCTTGTTCTTGGAGATTTTCTGTTTCCTCATGGCCTCGGCGAGTTGCCACGCGACGACTTCTTTGACCGCCTGCGCTTGCGCCTCTTCAAAGATGCCTTCTTCCTTGAGGAAGTCATCCAGGCTGGAACCCATATGCCGCTTGCGCATCGCTCCAACTCCTTCTGGCGCTGGCGCGCCGTTGCTAAATCCTCATCCGGCGTAGCCCGCGTCTCCTTAATGAACCGTGCAACGCAACCAGGTGCTCACGGTAAAGGCAAAGCAACACCCGCGCCGCCAGTTTCGTCGAGAGGTCCGTGCGGACCTCCCTGCACCTTATTTAGTACATTGTACTTTAAAAGGTGCATATGAGGCAAGGCCCTTCACCCGCATGGACCTTCGCGACCGCGATGACCTCGCCGCACGCAACATCCTGCATCCGCCCTCCGTTCCTGCCTCCCTGCTAACCTACCACTATGTCCGGTGCTTCCTCCGAACCCGTCCTCCGCGCCGAAAAACTCTCCAAAATCTACCGCTCCGGCAACGCCGACCTCGTCATCTTCGACAACCTCGACTTCGAAGTGCATCGCGGCGAAATGCTCGCCCTCGTCGGTGAATCCGGCGCCGGGAAATCTACGTTATTACATTTGTTGGGCGGTCTGGACAGGCCTACGAGCGGTACGATATACTACGGTTCGACAGACATTTCACGGCTCGCGGACTCCGAACTTGCCTGTTTCCGGAATCGCGAGATCGGGTTCGTTTGGCAGATTCACTACCTGCTGCCGGAGTTTACGGCGCTCGAAAATGTGATGATGCCTTTGCTGATCCGGGGGGTGCCGCATGGTCAGGCGGCGGCGGATTCGCTGGAGAGGTTGGATGAAGTCGGGCTTCAGGCGCGTGCCACGCATCGCGCGGGCGAACTATCCGGGGGGGAGCAGCAGCGTGTTGTGCTGGCGCGGGCCCTGGTCGGAAAACCTTCTCTGCTGCTTGCCGACGAACCCACCGGAAACCTCGATTTCAGGACCGGCGAAATGATCTTCGATCTTCTGGAAAGCCTGCATCGGTCTCATACGCTCACTTCGGTCCTCGTCACCCACAACCTGTCATTCGCCAGAAGATGCGACCGGATTCTGACGATCGAAAGCGGGGCCCTGGTAACGGGTCCCGGCAATACCGCGCATCCGCAGTCCGATGAATAGTATCTTTAATAGTAGGGAGCGTCACGGTCATGTTTGAACGTTATACCGAAAAGGCCCGCCGGGTAATCTTCTTCGCCCGTTACGAGGCCAGCCAGTTCGGCAGTCCTTATATCGAAACAGAGCACCTGCTCCTCGGATTGCTACGGGAGGATAAGGCGCTCGCCAACCGGTTCCTCCGTTCGCACGCCGCCGTGGAGTCCATCCGCAAGCAGATCGAAGGCCACACCCAGATCCGCGAAAAAGTGTCCACCTCCGTCGATCTGCCGTTGAGCCATGAGTGCAAGCGCGTGCTGGCGTACGGCGCCGAAGAGGCGGAGCGCCTGAACCACAAGCACATCGGCACCGAGCATCTGCTGCTGGGGCTGCTCCGCGAGGAGAAGTGCTTCGCCGCCGAGATCCTGCATGAACGCGGCCTGCGCCTCTCCACTATTCGCGAAGAACTAGCGCGTTCGCAATCCGAAAAGGTAGCTGCCAACCGTCCCAAGGAAAGCTCCTTGCTGGCCGAGTTCAGCCGCGATCTGACCCAGGCGGCCATGGACAATTCGCTCGATCCGCTGATCGGCCGCGATTTCGAGCTGGAGCGCGTCGTGCAGATCCTGTGCCGCCGCACCAAGAACAACCCGGTTCTGATCGGCGAGCCCGGCGTCGGCAAGACGGCCATCGTGGAAGGCCTCGCGCAGCGCATCGCGGAAGGCGACGTGCCCTCGTTCCTGGCCGACAAGCGCATCCTGGCGCTGGACCTATCCCTGATCGTGGCCGGCACGAAGTATCGCGGCCAGTTCGAAGAGCGCCTCAAGACCATCATGAAGGAGTTGATGGAGAATCAGAACGCCATCATCTTCATCGACGAATTGCACACCTTGGTAGGCGCTGGATCGGCCGAAGGCTCGCTCGACGCCGCCAACATTTTGAAACCCGCGCTTTCCCGCGGCGAAATCCAGTGCATCGGCGCCACTACCCCCGCCGAGTTCCGCAAGTCCATCGAAAAAGACCGGTCCCTCGAACGCCGCTTCCAGGCCGTGAAAGTGCCGCCGCCCAGCGAGCAGGATGCCGTCAAGATCCTGTTCGGCATCAAGGATCGCTACGAGAAATTCCACGCGGTGGGCTACACCGACGATGCCATCGAGACGGCCGTGTTCACCTCCAGCCGCTACATTCCCGATCGCTTCCTGCCCGACAAAGCTATCGATCTGATCGATGAAGCCGGCGCGCGCGTGAAGCTGCGCCAGACCACCCTGCCCAGCGATTTGGCCGACATTCAAAAGCGCATCAAGTTCATCGTCCATCGCATGGAGAACGCCATCGCGAACCACGAGTTCGAGAAGGCCCGCTTCTACTCCGACGAGGAGCGCAAAGAGCGCGAGAACATGCGCCAGTTGCGCGAGAAGTACAACCTGGACGACACTTCCACCGGCATCGTCACCAAGGACGATATCGAAGATGTGGTGGCGCGCTGGACCGGCGTGCCCATGACCGCCATCAAGGAAGAAGAGATCACCAAGCTGCTGCGCATCGAAGAAGAGTTGCACAAGCGCATCATCAGCCAGGAGAAGGCCATTTCCGTGCTCGCCCGCGCTATTCGCCGCTCGCGCGCGGGGCTGAAGGCCAGCGCTCGGCCGGCCGGATCGTTCCTGTTCCTGGGCCCCACCGGCGTCGGCAAGACCGAAGTCGCCCGCGCCTTGGCTTCCTTCCTGTTCGGCAGCGAAAAATCGCTCATCCGCTTCGACATGTCGGAGTTCATGGAGAAGCATTCGGTCTCGAAGCTGATCGGTTCGCCTCCCGGATACGTGGGTTATGAAGAGGGTGGGCAGTTGACCGAGCGCGTGAAACGGTCGCCTTACTCGATCATCCTGCTGGATGAAATCGAAAAGGCCCACCCGGACATTTACAATATCCTGCTCCAGGTATTTGAAGACGGCCAGTTGACCGATGGCTTGGGCAACCAGGTGGACTTCAAGAACACCATCATTATCATGACTTCGAACCTGGGCGCCCGCTTCCTGGAAAAGCGCGGCCACCTGGGCTTCTCCGCCCCGGCGGGCGAGGGCATCCCCTCCAAGATCGAGGACATGGTGCGCGGCGAAGTGAAGCGCGCCTTCAACCCCGAATTCCTGAACCGCCTGGACGACATTATCCTGTTCACCTCGCTGAACGACGAGGACCTGCTGAAGATCATCGAACTGATGGTGGGGATGATCAACGTGAACCTGGAAGCCAAGCAGATCAAGATCTCGCTCACGCCGGACGCCGCCAAGTACGTGCTGGAGAAAACCTGCGCCGACCGCAGCTACGGCGCGCGGCCGCTCCGCCGCGCCTTGCAGAAGTTTATCGAGGACCCGCTCTCGGAAGCCCTGATCCAAGGCTCGCTGCCGCGCCCCGCGGATCTGGAGGTCTACCTGGGCGACACCGGCATCTATTACCGCGCGCTAAACGCCGAGCAGCCCGTCGCTGCCGGCGACGCCCCAGCCGAGCCGGTGCCCGGCGTGCCGCTGTACACGTTCTAGCTCTGGGTTGTGGCGCTGCGTGCGGGAAACCAAGCGCGCAGCACAGCTTTGAATTTCAGAAACGCCGGATCGCCGCATTTTTCCAGGCTGACCTTGGCCGCCAGTGTCCTGAAGATCGCTCTCGATTTTGGAATACGTGTGCGCCGTCGGGCGGCTTCGAGCGCCCCCTTTGGATCGGCAGGCTTGGCGTGCCCTTCCTTTAGAAGGCCTTCCGTCAGCAGCCAAGCGCGTAGCGCAGGCATTCCTCCTGGCCAGTTGATCGCCTGCGCTACGTGAGGAGACTCACTCCAAAACCAGTTCTCCAGTTCCGGATCGATTACAATGGCGGCGCCACGATCAGTCCAACGCGCATGGAGGTGCTCTTCGATGATTACCTCGAGTTTTTCGCGTGACAGCTCCTCCTTACCGCAGCCATGCCGATCGCAGATTGCCACGGCGTGGCGGTAAGTTTCTGGCCTGCGCCTGCAAGAACGCCGCCGCGCCGTTCAGCACGCCGGGGTCTCTGTACGGATGAATAACGATGTCGTAGGTAATCTGGCGGATGCCCAAAGCCCCATGCCGCTTCAGCACTTCTTCAAGAGCCGCGGCCATGGATCCATCGGCTGCCAGGACGACCAACTCGCTGGGACCTTCCTCTCCCGTCATCCCAATATCCCGGACGCCGCCAAGACGCCGAGGCTTACTTCTCCTCGCCAGTCTCGAAGGGCCTCATGCTGAGACCCGCGTACGATCCGGATCCCCTCCGCCGTCTTGAGGAAGCACAACAGTTGTTCGGGCTTCGCCATTCCTAACAGCACCGGCGAGTGGCTGGCAACCAGGACTTGTCCTTCGTGAACGGATGACAGGGACTCGTAAATCGCCTGCAGCGCCGTCGGGCGTACACCGTTCTCGGGTTCCTTCACGAGGTATACGCCACTGAAGCCCGGGGCATAACCGAGTAACGTGAGCGCAAATAGGCGCAAGGTTCCATCGGAAGCCATCCAAGACGGCACCGAGATCCTTCTATCGCCGATGTCATAGTCGATGACAACGTAGCGATGCCGGTCTGCTTCGTTCAAGACTGTTCGAACATCCTTAACCTCCGGCAATACCGTCTGGACATGTGCCAGCCAAGCGTCGAATTGGCCCCGGTTGCGAGCCTTGAGTTGCGAGATCGAACGAGCTAGAAACGCGCCGCTCGATTCGCTTACATCGCTTGTGGCGGGAGGGCTGGGCTTGCGCAATTCGACGATATCGAGCATTACAGGCTTGATGCCTACGCGCAGTTGTTCTCTCAGCCACGCGCTAGCCGGAAACTCCGCATCCACCGGCAGCATGTTGAGAGCGGAGTAATTCCGATGAGGCGGCTCCCGCTCATAGCGCTGAAGGTTGACTTCGTTGATGAAATGTAGTTCGTCCGAGCGGCTGACTACCAGACCGCTAGATTGTAAGCCTGCATCGGAGCAGTAAATGGCGACGCGCTCCTCAACGATGTGCAGCTTTTCCGTCAGCGTATCGAGCCGGATGCCTACGTTGTACCGGATTGTGTCCACCTTGTCCGCGCTCCCGGCCATCGGAACCTGTACACGCTTTTGGTCCGGTATCCGTGCCTCGATAGCCAGTTCGAAGTGATCTGCCTCCCGCCCCCACACGAGGTCGTGAAAGTTCGCCGTCCGCTTCTCCACGGCAGCCTCCAGCCCTTGAGAGATAAGATCTCCGAGAAACGCAACAAGGTCGAGAAACGTGGACTTGCCGCTGGCGTTAGCGCCGATCAAAATCTCGAAAGCGTCGATTGGCTGATTGACTGAGCGCAAACACCGGTATCCGCTGGCCTCTATGCGCTGGATCATAGTTATTAACCAGACTACCAGTTTGCGCTAAGAGCAGACTCGGCTCGCAGGGTCTACTCGGTCACAGCGCCCGATCCCGTCCCCTCCACAAATCGTCTGAGAATCCCCGCCCGCCCCCGCTACTGGTATTCGGAAAACGACCTAGCCGCATGCCGCATACCTCTCCCGCCCGGATGCAACCCTATGTTCACAATTGGCTTTGACACTTTTGGATATGATTGAAACTAAACCACCTATTGGCTTCGTTCGTAATTTTCCGGGTTTTTGTCCCTCCGCCCGAATGCAACCGCCGCCAATAATGTCCGGTGTTCACTATAATAAAAAGAACCCATGCACCAGAAACTCACCGAACGTGTTGTGGACCTGAATCCGCACGAAACCTCCGAATGGATGGAAGCGCTGGATCAGATCTTGGACCAGGAGGGACCCGATCGCGCGGCCTTCCTGTTGCAGCGCCTCTCCGAACGCGCCCGCGGTTCCGGCGCGGACATCCCTATCGTTCTCAATACGCCGTACGTGAACACCATCCGGCTCGATGACGAGGTTGCCTACCCCGGCGACCGTGCCATGGAGCGCCGCCTCAAGAGCCTCATCCGCTGGAACGCCATGGCCATGGTGGTGCGCCAGAACAAGTACGACGCCGGCATCGGCGGGCACATTTCCACGTACGCCTCCCTCGCCACCCTCCTCGAAGTCGGTTTCCATCATTTTTTTCATGCCAGCTACGGCGATCAACCCGGAGACCTGATCTACTTCCAGGGCCACGCTTCTCCCGGCATCTACGCCCGCGCCTTCCTCGAAGGCCGCCTCAGCGAACAGCACCTGCGTAACTTCCGCCACGAATTGCGCGAACAGCCCGGCCTCTCCTCCTATCCCCACCCCTGGCTGATGCCGGATTTCTGGAGCTTCCCCACCGTCTCCATGGGTCTCGGTCCCATCAACTCCATCTACCAGGCGCGCTTTATGCGCTACCTCGAAAATCGCGAACTGATTCCGGTCACCCCCCGCAAAGTCTGGGCCTTCCTGGGCGATGGCGAAATGGATGAGCCCGAATCCATGGGATCGCTCACGCTCGCCTGCCGCGAGAAGCTCGACAACCTCATCTTCGTCATCAACTGCAACCTGCAGCGCCTCGACGGTCCGGTGCGCGGCAACGGCAAAATCATCCAGGAACTGGAAGCCGCCTTCCGCGGCGCCGGCTGGAACGTCCTCAAGGTTCTCTGGGGCGAGGATTGGGATCCGCTCCTGGCCCGCGATGCCAACGGCCTGCTCCAAAAGCGTATGAACGAAGTCGTGGATGGCGAGTGGCAGACCTACGTCACCAAAGACGGCGGGTATTTCCGCAAGAACTTCTTCGGCAAGTATCCCGAATTGCTCGACCTCGTGGGCCACCTGAGCGACGAGCAACTGCTGCGCCTGCGCCGCGGCGGGCACGATCCCAAGAAGGTCTACAACGCTTATAAGACGGCCGTCGAAACCATCGGTAGGCCGACCCTGATCCTGGCCCAGACCATCAAAGGCTATGGCCTGGGTGAAGCCGGCGAGGGCCGCAACATCACTCACCAGCAGAAAAAACTGAACGAACAGGAAATCGCCACCTTCCGCTCGCGTTTTGAAATTCCCATACCCGACGAAGCCGCGCGCAATGCATCGTTCTACCGTCCGCCGGACGATAGTCCCGAGATCGCCTATTTGCATGAGCGCCGCCGCGTGATGGGCGGCTATATGCCCAGCCGCTCCACGCCCGCCACCAAGATACAGGCGCCGCCGCTCGATTATCTGGCCGAATCGCTGTCCGGCTCGCAAGGCCGCGAAGTCTCCACCACCATGGCTTTCGTCCGCATCCTGACCCTGCTCCTGAAGCACCAGGAACTTGGCCGGCGCGTCGTGCCCATCATCCCCGATGAGGCGCGCACGTTCGGTATGGAGTCGCTGTTCCGCCAGTTCGGCATTTACGCCAGTCAGGGCCAGCTCTATAAACCGCACGACGCCGAAATGTTCCTTTATTACAAGGAATCCAAGGACGGCCAGATTCTGGAAGAAGGCATCACGGAAGCCGGGTCCATGGCGTCCTTCACCGCCGCCGGCCTGGCCTACACGAATTACCGCACGGAGATGATTCCCTTCTTCGTGTATTACTCCATGTTCGGTTTCCAGCGCATCGGCGACTTGATTTGGGCTTTTGCCGACGCGCGCGGCAAGGGCTTCCTGATGGGCGGCACCGCCGGCCGCACCACTTTATCGGGCGAAGGCTTGCAGCATCAGGACGGCCATAGCATCGTGCTGGCCAGCACCGTCCCCACCTGCGCCACCTACGATCCGGCCTTTGCCTACGAAATCGCCGTCATCGTGCAGGACGGCATTCGCCGCATGTATCAGGAGCAGGAAGACCTATTCTATTACCTTACGCTGTACAACGAAAACTATCCCATGCCCGCCATGCCGGAAGGCGTGACCGACGGCATTTTGAAGGGTATTTATCGTTATCAGGCCGCGCCGGAAGGCAAAGCTAAATTACAGCTCTTCGGTAGCGGTCCGATTCTGAACGAGGCGTTGCGCGCGCAAGGCATGCTGGCTGAAAAGTACGGCATCCCGGCGGATGTGTGGAGCGTGACCAGTTACAACGAACTGCGCCGCGACGCCCTCCGCATCGAGCGCTGGAACCGCTTGCATCCCGATCAGCCCCAGCGCCACCCGTATATTCGCGAAGCGCTCGCGGGCGCCGATGGACCGATCGTGGCTGCCACGGACTACATGAAAGTAGTGGCAGATCAAATCGCGCCCTGGCTCCCCGGCCGCATGGAAACCCTGGGCGCCGACGGTTTCGGTCGCAGCGACAACCGCGAGTATCTGCGGCGTCATTTCGAAATCAACGCGGAATCCATCGCCGCCGCCGCGCTCTCACGCCTGGCGCGCGACGGCCAGTTCCCCATGGACCGCGCCGCCGCGGCATTCGGCGAACTCGGCGTCAATCCGGAGAAAATCGACCCCGCGCGGGCATAAGGCATAATGGGCACTCCCACCCGGTTGATCACCTACGAAGATTCTCTGACACTGCCGGAGAATCGCCTGGAGGAAATCGTACATGGTGAGAGTAGAATTATGCCGCCAGCCGACCAGGAACACGCTGACCTCATTGAAGAGTTGTTCGATATTCTGAAATCCCAATTAGACTCGCGCGAATATCACGTCACCATATCGGGCCGCGGTCTGGGAATTGAGCGGACTCCATTAACTTACCGTATCCCCGACTTAATGGTTCTTCGCCAGGAAGCTCGTCAGCGGCCTCCGGACCGGGCCGGAAGACACGACCCATACCTCTGGACGCCGCCCGACTTACTCGTCGAATGCCTCTCGCCATCCAATCGCAAAGGATCGGTGCGCGACCTTCTGTCCGATTACGCGCAGATCGCCGTGCCCGAAGTCTGGCTGCTCGATCCCGCCGTTCCCCAGTTCACCTCCCACCGCTACGAAAACGATGCCCTGCGCGAATGGAAGTCGCAGGGGCACGGCGTAGCTATTCCGCTGCTCCTGCCAAATGTAACCGTGGACCTCGATGAATTGTGGGCCGCCTTCCACGGGAGGCTGAAATGAGCCTGATCACTTACGAAGATTCTCTGGCCATGCCGGAGAATAAACTCGAAGAGATCCTACATGGTGAAAGTAGGATTATGCCGCCCGCCACCCGAAGACACGTCAACGTGGTTGAGAAGCTAGGTGCTATGCTCCGCTCGCTTCTTGACGAACGCGATTCGACTGTCATCATCGCTGGGGCGGGGCTAGGGATCGAGCGCGATCCTCTCACCTACCGTATTCCCGACCTCATGGTGTTTCGCACGGAGGTTCTGCGCCAGGATGAAGCCGGCGCGGCCGACAACGATCCGTACATCTGGACCGTACCCGAACTGCTCGTCGAATGCCTCTCGCCGTCCAATCGCAAAGGATCGGTTCGCGAACTGCTGGCCGATTACGCCCAGATCGCGGTGCCCGAAGTCTGGCTGCTCGATCCCGCCATTCCCCAGTTCACTTCGTACCGCTACGAGTCCGCTGCCCCGCTTGAATTCCACTCGCAGGACCACGGCGCAGTCTCCCCCCTACTCTTGCCCAACATGACCGTGGACCTCGACGAATTGTGGGCCGCCTTCCACGGGAGGCTGAAATGAGCCTGATCACTTACGAAGATTCCCTGACGATGCCGGAGAATAAGCTCGAAGAGATCCTACATGGTGAAAGTAGGATCATGCCGCCCGCCACTTTCTTCCATGCTTATCTGCTTCGTAAGCTATCCCGGATACTGGAAGCGCAACTGGATGCTGACGAGTACATCCTGTTCGGCGGAGGCGCCGGCCTCGGAATCGAGCGCGCGCCGCTGACCTGCCGCATCCCCGACCTGATGGTATTTCAGACCGAATCTTTACGCCGCTCCCGGGCCCAGTCAGCCGCAAACGATCCATACATCTGGACCGCCCCGGACTTACTCGTCGAATGTCTTTCCGCGTCTAACCGCAAAAGCTCGGTGCGCGACCTTCTGTCCGACTACGCGCAAATCGCCGCGCCCGAAGTGTGGCTGCTCGATCCCGTGGCGCCCCAGTTCACGGCGTATCGCTATGAATCCGGCGCGCTGCGCGAGTCGCAGTCGATCAGTCAGGGCGTCGTCACCGCCCAGCTTCTGCCAAACGTCACCGTGAATCTTGCCGACCTCTGGTCCGCGTACGCCGGCATCTAAGGCTTTTCCGGCGGCAGCAGCCGCACATTCACCGCCTCAGGTTTCAAATACAGATCCAGCTTCGTCTCTACGTTCACCCGGTCGCCCGGCTTGATCTCCTCGCGTTTGATCTTCTTGGCGCCCGCATAATAGCGCGTCTTGTGCGTGCACGAGATCTCCATCTCCCCCTGGTCTTCCCGAATCAGCGTCAGGCTGATCGATTTGATCTCCTTCACGGTTCCGGCAAAACTGGCGAGGGGTTGCTGCTCCTGCGCGAAAGCGCCCGCGCAAGCCGCGCACAATAACACGATCAGGGTTCGCATCTGCTTCCATCTTACTGTGCTACCCTGACGCCTTGGATGTCCCAGCCTATCTGGCGCGTATCGCCTACGACGGCCCGCTCGACGTATGCCCTGAAACGCTGCGCCAATTGCACCTGGCGCATCTCTACGCCGTCCCCTTCGAGAATCTCGATATCCACTTGGGTCGCCCGATTGTTCTGGACGAAGCCGCGCTGTTCCACAAAATAGTCACGCGCCGCCGCGGCGGCTTTTGCTACGAACTTAACGGCCTGTTCGCCGCGCTTCTGGGCGCGCTCGGCTTCGAAGTGTCACTTCTTTCCGCGGAAGTCGCCCGGCAGGCTGGCGGCTTCAGCCCGCCCTACGATCACCTGGCCCTGCGCGTCGAACTCGACGAACCCTGGCTGGCCGACGTCGGCTTTGGCGACGGTTTCCGCGAGCCATTGCGAATGCACGAAACCGATGACCAGCCGCAGGGCGGCTCCGTCTATCTGATCCTCGCCGATGGCCCATACCGCGTGTTGATGCGCCGCGAATCGAGCGGCGACTGGACGCCGCAATATCGCTTTACGCTCGATATCCACGCGCTCGCGGAATATGCCGCGCGCTGCCGCTTCCACCAGACCTCACCCGAATCTCACTTCACGCAAGGACGCATCTGCACGCGGGCCACGCCCGACGGCCGCGTTTCGCTAAGCAACATGCGCCTGATCGTTACCACCGCCGCCGGCCGCGTGGAAACGCTGCTCGGGGGCGAAGCCGAATACGCCGCGGTCCTGCGCGACCGATTTGCGGTGGTAGAATAGCGGTTCAGAAACCTGGGAGGGTTCCGGTGCTGATACAGAACCAGTTCGACCGTAACATCGTCACCACCTCGGTCGACTACGTCTTCAACTGGGCGCGCAAATCCGCGCTGTGGCCGCTGACCTTCGGCTTGGCCTGTTGCGCCATCGAAATGATCGCCTCCAGCACGTCGCGCTTCGACATCGCGCGCTTCGGCGCGGAGGTGTTTCGCCCCAGTCCGCGGCAGTCGGACCTCATGATCGTGGCCGGCACGGTCACTCTCAAAATGGCCCCGGTCCTGAAGCGCATTTGGGACCAGATGCCCGATCCCAAGTGGTGCATCTCCATGGGCGCCTGCTCCAGCGTGGGCGGCCCGTTCAACACGTACGCCGTCCTGCAGGGCGTCGACAAGATCGTGCCTGTGGATGTGTACGTCATCGGCTGCCCGCCGCGTCCGGAGAACCTATTCTACGCCCTGCTCAAGCTCCAGGACAAAATCGACCAGATGACCACGCTGGTGAAGCGGCCTACGGAAGTCCGGCTCGACGAATCCATGCTGGAGCAGTTCAAAGAGCAGGTCATGATCGCCCAGATCCAGAAGCCAGTGTAGTGTTCTACAAGGATTCCCAGAATATCTACCGCGTCCGGCCGCTGGACGAGCTTCCGTGGCTGGAGCACGGCTTCGGTACGCGCCATGCCGTGGATTTGGCCCGCGACCCGCGCTTGGCCACGCTGCATCAGGTCCACTCGGATGTGTACATCAACGCGCAGGGCCGCACCGGTCAACTGGGCGAAGGCGACGCGTTGCTCGAAAAACTGCCGGGACACCTGGTGGCCGTCAAGACCGCGGATTGCATCCCGATACTGTTGGCCGATGAAAAACGCCGCGCGGTGGCTGGTGTGCACGCCGGATGGCGCGGCACGGTCCAAGGCATCGCGGGACGCGCCGTGCGCGCCATGCACCAAGAATTCGGCTCCGATCCCGCCCACATGCATGCGGCCATCGGGCCGGGTATCGGCAAGTGCTGCTACGAAGTGGGCGCCGAAGTGGCCGCGCGCTTCGGCGAAATTGGACCTTGCCACATCGACCTGGTGGAGGCCAACCGCACCCAGTTGCTGGACGCGGGCATTCCCGCGGCGCGCATCTACGTGGCGGGTTTATGCACCAAGTGTGGCGCGGTGGACTTCCACTCCTTCCGCCGCGACAAAGAGCATTCCGGCCGCATGCTCTCTTTCATAGGCGTCAGGTGATGACGATGTCCCAACTCCGCGACCGCCTGATGGATGCCGCCAAAGCCGCTGCCGCCCGCCGGGGGATTCTGCTGGCGCGTTACGCCGAGCCCTATCGCCGCCGGCGCCTGGCGGAAGTCCAGCGCGTCGCCGGCGAACGCACGCTCCTGCTGAGCCCCGGCGAAGCCTGCCAGTTGCTCGCCTGTCTGGCGGCCACGGAAGCCGTACCCGGCGAAGTTGCCGAACTGGGTGTGGCCTATGGGGCTTCCGCGAAACTGCTGGCCACGCATCTCGCGGCGGGCAAATTGCTGCACCTGTTCGATACCTTCGCAGGCCTTCCGCAGACCACCGCGGCGGATGGCGTCCGCTTTTAGGCCGGCGAATTCCGCTCGAACCTCGACCAGGTGCGCCAGTACGTCGGGTCGGATCGCGTGCATTACTATCCCGGCCTGTTTCCGGGCACCGCGGCATCTCTGACGGGACACACTTTCTCGTTCGTGCACCTGGATGCGGACCTCTACGAAAGCACGCTGGCCGCCTTCGAATTCTTCTATCCGCGTCTCTCGCCAGGCGGCATGATGTTGTGCCACGATTATCCGTCCGCCGCCGGAGTGGTGAAAGCCATTGCGGACTTCTTTCGCGGCAAGCCCGATCCCTTCGTGGAACTGACCGGGTATCAAGCCATGGTAGTGAAGTTACAAGCGACAGCCGGCCTGCTAGAATGCCCTTGAGTCTTCTCGCCTGGGGAAACCACATGCTTAATGGAATCGAGCTGCGACACGCCGGTATGATGATTCTGTTCACGGCGGCCGCGGTAGCCCGTGCACAGACCTTCACGGTGTTGGATGACTTTGTTGGTACGAACGGCGCGGAGCCGTTTTATATGTCGATGGTACAAGGGCTCGATGGCAACCTCTACGGCACGACGTCGGGCGGCGGTCCAAAGTACGGCGGCATCGTCTTCAAAGTCACCCCCGAGGGGTCGCTGACCACCGTGTATAACGCTTGTCCGCAGCTAGGTTGCCTGCAAGGGTATGGGCTCTCCAGCGGGTTAGCCCTGGCCACGGACGGCAACTTCTACGGTTTCACCGAGGACGGGGGCGTCTACAACTACGGCGTGATCTACAGGATTACGCCAGCCGGTAAATGGACCACGCTGCATAGCTTCAACGGAGCCGACGGTGTGGGAGAGTATTCCGTGCTCGTCCAGGGTACCGACGGAAGTCTCTATGGGGTTACCCCGGGCGGAGGAGCCAACGGTTTTGGCACGGCCTTCAAGATCACGTTGCGTGGTGTCTTTACGACGTTATATAGTTTCTGCGCCCAAACCGGCTGCGCCGATGGAGAGGCTCCCTATGCCGGGCTAGTGCAGGCCAGAGACGGCAACTTCTATGGGACAACGCTGGTTGGAGGCGCCTATAACTACGGTACGGTTTTTAAGATGACGCCCGGTGGCGGAATTACAACGCTGTATAGTTTCTGCAGCCAGCCCGAATGCACCGATGGCTACGCGCCTCACTCGCCGCTGGTCGAGGGCAGCGACGGGAACCTCTACGGCACTACTGTGGTTGGCGGCACCGGTGGGGGCACCGCCTTTCGCATAACGACCAGTGGCACAATGACCACACTCTACACTTTCTGCGACCTCTGTAGCGCCGGGGGCGCCCCCGTGTCCGGTCTCGTCCAAGGCACGGACGGGAACTTCTACGGCACCACTGTCCCACCCTTCGGCGCGCCTCCCCCATATGGCGCGATCTTCCGGATGACTCCCAACGGGGAGGTCACGTTCATGCACGGCTTCAACGGAACTGACGGATCCTTGCCGTACGGCGGCTTAGTCCAGGCAACCGACGGCAAGTTTTATGGCACGACCAACATTGGGGGCCCGTCTACGCGCCCGTACGGCACTATTTACAGCCTCGCTATGGGTCTTGGGCCGTTCGTCACCAGCGTGCCCGGCGTCGGCTCGGTTGGCGAACCTGTGAAGATATTGGGGACCGATTTGACAGGCGCCACAGCGGTTACCTTCAACGGGATCGCCGCTCCCTACACCGTAATCTCAGCCACCGAAATCTCGACCTACGTGCCGCCAGCCGCGACCACTGGCAAGGTCACCGTCACGACTCCGAACGGTACCCTCGTTAGCAACGCGGACTTCCGTGTGAGGGAGTGAGTCAGCATGGTCCCCGCTGCTATTACGGCAAAACTGGGCACGGCCGGCTGGTTCGCCTTGACTTTCACGGACGAAAGGAAGTGCCAACCAGCACCTGTCACGCCATTCTGAAAGCTGCGGGAATTAAGCGTGGCGCCTGTATCAGGCCAAGTGGGGGATGGCCGAGCATGTTCATCTTCTGGAGGAGCAAGGCATGCCTGTGCCGGCCCCCAACGCGCGGCCCCGCGTGATCATCGAAAACGCCCCGGCGCCAACGCCAGTCTGATCGCCCGGCCCGCAGCGAGCCATGCGTGGCCTTTGCTATCCTTGTCCTTAGCATCATCTTCCGCCCGTCTGCCTGCGCGTGACGTGTGCTTCGAAGGAGTTTCCATGCAGTCTCGCCGTATTTTCATCGGCAAAGTGGCCAGCGGTCTGGCGGGCGCCATCGCCGCGCCCAATATGCTTTCCGCCAGCGACCGCATCCGCCTGGGCATCATCGGCGCGGGCGACCGCGGCAGCCAGATCATGCGCGAGGCGATCGCCTGCCCTAACACCGAATTCGCGGGCATCGCCGACATCTACACGCGCCGCCTGGAAGACGCCCGCGCCATCGCGCCGGACGCCAAAACGTACCTCGACTACCGCCATCTGCTGGACGATAAATCCATCGACGCCGTGCTGATCGCCACGCCGCAACATCTGCACTGCGAGCACTTCACAGCCGCGCTGGATGCCGGCAAGCACGTCTACCAGGAAAAGACCATGGCGTTCAGCGTGGACCACGCCAAACGCATGCGCGCCGCCTATCAGCACGCCGGCCGCCGCACCGTGCAGATCGGCCATCAGGCCTGCTCCTCCGGCCAGGTCGCTGACGCGGTCAACTTCCTGCAAACCGGCAACGTCGGCAAGATCACGGCGATCCACGCGCACATGTACCGCAACACACCCCACGGCAAACCGCAGTGGTCGCGGCCGTTGTTTCCGGACATGACTCCGGAAAATATCATCTGGAAGGCTTTCCTCGGCGAAGCTCCCGCGCACGACTTCGATCCCAACCGCTACCTCAACTGGCGCTTCTTCTGGGATTATTCCGGTGGCAACGTCTACGAGAACATGTGCCATCAACTGGCCTTTTGGTACAAGGTGCTGGGGCTGAAGATCGCGCATACGGCCAACATGGTGGGCGGCGTCTATCTGTGGAAAGACGGCCGCGAGGTGCCGGATACCATGAACGTTACCCTGGAACATTCCGAGGAGATCCTGTTTTCCTGGGATTCGGGTTTCGGTAACAATCAGCTCGGCAGCACCGAAGACGTGCTGGGCGCCGACGGCACCATCTCCAAGAGCCAGCAGATCCGCTACCTGCCGCAAAAGGTCAACCGTCCCGACGGCGCGGAGATGATGGGATCCACGCGCACCGCGCCCAACGCGCACATGGCCAATTTCCTCGATTGCGTCCGTAACGGCAAGGAACCTAATTGCCCGTTCGAACTGGGTTACCGCGTCTCCATCGCCTGCCGCATGGCGGTTGAGAGTTTCCGTAACCAGCGCCCCGTCCGCTGGGACGCAGCCAGCGAAGAGATCGTTTAACGACTCATGGATTTCGAATACACGCCCGAGCAGATCCAACTCCGCAAATCCGTGCGCGAATTCGCCCAGGCGGAAATCACGCCGCACGTCATGGAATGGGACGAAGCACAGATCTTCCCCATGGAGGTGATCCGCAAGCTGGGCAAGCTTGGCTACATGGGATCCATCTTTCCGGAGGAGCTGGGCGGCGCCGGGCTGGGCTATATCGAATACAGCATCATCATCGAAGAACTCTCGCGCGTGGATGGCTCGGTCGGGATTATCTTGGCCGCGCACACATCGCTGTGCAGCAATCACATCTACAAGGCGGGCACCGAGGAACAGCGCCAGCGATATATTCCACGCCTGGCGTCCGGCGAATGGATCGGCTGCTGGTCCCTGACGGAGCCCGAGGCCGGCTCCGACGCCGCCGGCACCCGCACCAAGGCCAGCCTCGAAAACGGCTGCTGGGTGCTCGACGGCGCCAAGACGTTCACCACCAACGCGCATTACGCCAACGTCTGCGTGGCCATGGCGGTCACCGATCGCACCGCCGCGCAGCACGGCATCTCCGCGTTCATCATCGAGCAGGGCAGCGCCGGGTTTCGTCCAGGAAAAAAGGAAAACAAGCTGGGCCTACGCGCCAGCGCCACCGGCGAAGTGATCTTCGAAAACTGCCGCATCCCGCCCACGCAACTGCTGGGCAAGCGCGGCGAAGGCTTCGTCGATAGCCTGAAGGTGCTCGATGGCGGGCGCGTGTCGATTGCCGCGCTGTCCATCGGGATGGCGCAAGGCGCTTACGACGCCGCGCTGCACTACTCCAAATTGCGCCACCAATTCAGCCGCCCGATCTCCGAGTTTCAAGCCATCCAGCACAAGCTGGTTGATATGGCCACCGACATCGATGCCGCGCGCCTGCTGAACTATCGCGCTGCCTGGATGCTGGATCACGGCCGGCGCGTCACCAAGGAATCCGCCATGGCCAAGCTGTTCGCTTCCGAGGCCGCCGTGCGCATCGCCAACGAAGCCGTGCAAATTCACGGCGGGTATGGTTTCATCAAGGACTATCCGGTGGAGAAGTTCTATCGCGACGTGAAGCTTTGCACGATCGGCGAAGGCACCAGCGAGATCCAGCGCCTGGTGATTGCACGGCAACTTCTGAAAAGCTGATGACCGATTGGGCGCGCAAGATTGCGGAAGGCGATGCGCGCGCGCTGGCCCGCGCCGCCACGGGGATCGAGAATCGCGATCCGCAGGCGCTGGCTGTGTTGGACGAAGTACGCCCGCGCGCCGGGCACGCCGTGGTGGTCGGAATCACGGGCGCGCCAGGCGCGGGCAAGAGCACGCTGGTCGACGCGCTGGCGCGTGAGATTCGCCGCCAGGGACGCACCGCCGGCATCATCGCCGTAGACCCCAGCAGTCGCCGCACCGGTGGCGCTATCCTCGGAGATCGCATCCGCATGCTGGATCATCATGCCGATCCCGGCATCTTCATACGCTCCATGGCCACGCGCGGCACATCCGGCGGACTGGCCGCCGCCACGCGCGATCTGGCGACGCTGCTGGACGCCGCGGGCAAGGATTACGTCATAATCGAAACCGTCGGCGTGGGTCAGGATGAAATTGAAATCGCAGCTGTAGCGCAGGTCACCGTAGTCGTGCTGGTGCCCGGCATGGGCGACGACGTACAAGCCCTCAAAGCCGGCATCATGGAGATCGCCGACATCTTCGTGATCAACAAATCCGACCAGCCGGGCGCGGCGCAAACCGAACACGAGATCCAAGCCATGCTGGGCCTGTCGCAAAATGGACCCCGGCCCAAAATCATCCGTACCATCGCGGCGAACGGCGCCGGCGTGCCGGCCCTGATCGACGCGCTAAATTCGCCCGCGCACCCAAAGGAGTTACCCATTTGACAGCAGAAATTGGAATCATCGGCGGCAGCGGCCTCTACTCGATGGCGGGTTTTGACGCGGAAGAGGAATTGGTCATCGAGACGCCGTTCGGCGCGCCTTCGGATAACCTGGTTACCGGCAAGCTGGCCGGACGCCACGTCGCGTTTCTGGCGCGGCATGGCCGCGGCCATCGCATCTCACCCTCGGAGCTGAACTTTCGCGCCAACATCTACGCGATGAAATCGCTGGGCGTGGAGCGCATCCTGTCGCTCAGCGCCGTCGGCTCGCTCAAAGAGGAACACCAGCCGCTCGATTTCGTGATCCCCGATCAGTTTGTGGACCGCACTCGCGGCCGCATCTCCACATTCTTCGGTGAGGGACTTGTGGCCCACATCGGCTTCGCCGACCCCATCTGTCCGCAGCTTGCCGAGGTCGTCAGCCTGGCGTGCGCGGAAGCCGGGGTTACCGCCAAGAAGGGTGGCACGTACCTCTGCATGGAAGGCCCGGCGTTCTCCACGCGCGCCGAGTCGAGCCTCTACCGAGGTTGGGGCATGGACGTCATCGGCATGACCAACCTGCAGGAGGCCAAGCTGGCGCGCGAGGCCGAGATCTGCTACGTTACGATCGCCATGGTCACCGATTACGATTGCTGGCATCCGGATCACGACGCCGTCACGGTAACCGACATCATCGCCAACCTGACGAGGAACGCCGAGAACGCCCGCAAAGTGGTGTCCGCCGCCGTGGCGGCCATGCCCGCCGCGCGCACCTGCAAGTGCGGATCGTCGCTGGCGCATGCCATCATTACCGACCGCCAACTGGTGCCGGAAACTACCCGGCGCAAACTGGATCTGATCGTTGGCAAGTACTTCCTGTAACGAGCGCGCCGCGCAGTTGCTCGACCTCTGCCTGCGAGGCACAGCATGGCCGCGCGAGCTGCTGCGCTCGCTTGCGACCGACGAGTGTTCCGGCGCGCTGTTCCGGGTAGTGGCGGAAGGCCTGGCGGATCGCTTTGATCCCGCGCTGTGCGATACCTACGCCGAGTTATTCGCGCAGGCGATCGCGCCCGGCGAGAGCGCGGCCCTTGTCGATCGCTACCGGCGCGTGCGCATCCCCCGGCAAATAGCCGGCGAACCGCGCGTCATCTTCGTGCTGTCGCGCGTGACGCTGGGGGCCGACGTGGCGGTTACCAGCGTGCTTCTGGATGCCGCCAAACGCCGCTTTCCACAGGCCTCCATCTACCTGGCCGGCCCGCGCAAGAACTGGGAGCTTTTCGCGGCCGATCCGCGCATTCTGCATCTGCCGGTGAACTATCGCCGCGGCACGTTACGAGAACGGCTGGCCGCCGGGCTGGAACTGCGCGAAGCTCTAGCGCAGCCCGATAGCATCGTGGTGGATCCGGATTCGCGCCTCACGCAGCTTGGCCTGCTGCCGGTGTGCCCGGAGGAACGCTATTACTTCTTCGAGAGCCGCGGGTTCGGCGGCGCCGGCGGAGATCCCCTGCCGATGGTGACCCGGCACTGGGCCGAGCAGACATTCGGCATAGCGGACGCAGCCGCGTTCGTAGCCGTGCCGCCATCCGCCATGCCCGCGGGCGGGATCGCAGTCAGCCTTGGAGTAGGCGAGAATCCCGCCAAACGCATCGCCGATCCCTTCGAATCCGAACTGCTGCAGCTTCTCTCTGGTATCGGCAAGCCTTTGATTGTCGATCTGGGCGCCGGCGGCGAAGAAGCCGCGCGCGTGGAACGGGCCATCGCGGCTTCCGGTGCGCGGGTGGAAACCTGGCGCGGAACGTTCGCGGGCTTTGCATCGATCGTCGCGAACAGCGGTCTCTACGTCGGCTACGATTCCGCCGGCCAGCACGTGGCGGCCGCTTGCGGCATACCGCTCGTCAGCATCTTCGCCGGCTTCCCCTGCGAGCGCATGTTCCAGCGCTGGCGTCCGCGTGGACAAGTGATCCGCGTGGACGATCCGGATCCGGCGCGCGTGCTCGATCGGGTGCGGCTTACCTTACCGGAAATGTAAGCGAACCTGCCTGGTTCGTATTTTGATCCAGGATTACGACACGCATCCGCGCGACGCCGGTGGCGAGCGGGTGGTCCAATGCTAAGGAAAGGCCGTCCTTCATAGCCTTGTCGTGTTGCTCCCCATTCAGTTCCAGGTTCACACTCGACACACTCGGATCACCGGGCGGACGCAGCCGCAGCCCCGCGCCCGCCTGCTCCGCGGAGCCGCGATCGGAGAGCAGCAACGTCAATGCGCCCACAAATTTGCCATGCTCCTCGCGCAACAGCAGATCCGATGCTTCCACATGAATGACCACATGCACGGCGGTCCCGGTTGGCGACGTTTCAATGCGCAGGCCGATATCCGCGGCGTCGGAAGGTTTCTCGTAAGCCGACATCAGCGCGTCCTTCTGCCGCGCCTCCGCGGAGCGCGAATCCGGCAAGGCGTAATACCGCCCCCGCGCCTGTAGCTTGACACCCTTCCGCTCACAGGTAATGCGAATCTTGTGGAACTTATTGTCCCAATTGCCCGCCGCTGGAGCGTAGGCGATCGCGTAGGTATGGGCGGCATTTTCAGCGACTGCCTGCAACACCGTGCGGATGTCTTCGAGGTAAAAGCAGCGGCCCCCGGTCAGTAGAGCCATCTGTTCCAGGTCGTAGCTGGTGGTCGGTTGCGGCACTCCGCTCTGGAAGTCCGGATTCACCGCCACGCCATCATGCTCCAGCGTCACCGCCGTGTGCGCGACATAAAGCCCGCACCCGACCCAATCGCCGCTACAGGGAAGCGAGTTGGTGATACTCGGCACTCCGTTCGTGATCCAAATGATGTCCCGCCGGCCGGGCAGGCCGGCCAACTGGTTCGACAGCAATTCGAGCTGATGGTAGGCCCGCTTCGTTCCCTCTTCGCGATCCACGCCCGCCGGCCGGGCGAGGTTGGCATTCATCACTTTGTCGAGATCCGTGCCAAGTGTCGCGCGCCAGTCATCGCCGCCTGGCGAGCCAATGGCGTGGATCGGAACCAAATCGCCATCCAGATTCAACACGTAAAAATATACGGGCTCTTCCGGCCCGATGAGCGGAACCGATTTGGCGAGCTTATGCAGGACGTCGAGCCAGTTGGGCCTGGCTTCGTTCATCAGATCCAGGAGTATCGCCACCGAACGTGGCATGCGTCCCCCAGGGCGGTTTGTGTATTCGTGGGGGCCCACCGGCTCCGCCGCCCTCGGCGCGGGGCGGCGAAACAGGACGACAGTTTGCGACCTGCCCTGATCCACAACCTTGAAATCGCCGGCGCTCAGATCGTCAACGGGCTGACCATTGGGATCGAGGGCCACCGGATATAGATAAACCAACTGGGGCGGCGCGCCGGCTTGTGCCCACAGCCCGGCCGCCAGAGCAGGCGCGAGCATCATTCCGCGGGGCCCCCACATGGCGCCACCAGATTAGCGCACCGGGAATGTGAGCGAGCCAACCTTATTGGTGGTCAGGTCCAATACGATCACGCGCACCAACTTCACCGCATCGTTGAGCGGGTGATCCTGCGCAATGGGGATGCCTTCCTTCATGACCTTGTCATGCTGTTCCTTGGTCAGATCCAGGCTGAGGGGCGACACAGCCGGATCGCCCAACGGTCCGGATGCGCCGCGGTCGGAAACGAAAAACACCAATCCGCCGGCAAATTTTCCGCCCTGTTCGCTAAGCAGGATGTCGGCGGGATCGATGCGAACGTCCATATGAACGCCTGACGCGGCGGGGTTCAGCTTTACGTTCAGTCCGATATCGGCGAAGTCGGCCGGGCTTTGATAAGCGGCCATCACCGCGGCGCGTTGCAGATCCTGGGCCGAGCGCGTTTCCGCAATAGCGTAGTAGCGTTCCTTGCTGATCAGCCGGATTCCCTTGCGTTCGCAGGTGATGTGGATTGTGTGAAACTTGTTGTCCCAGTTATCCGCGGGGGGAGCGTAGGCGATTTCGTACATATTGCCCGTATTACCGATCACCTGCTGCACTACCGCCGGCATCTCCTGTTTGAAATAGGCGCGTCCGCCGGTCAATAAACCCAACTGCTCCAGATCGCGGGTCGGATCGGAGCCGGCGGCGCCTGTGGGCCGCGCGTTCTGGTCGCCATAGACATCGTTGGCGCCGGCTTTGGCGTGCATGTCGCCGGAGGAATTGAACTGGCCCTGGTACATCATCACGCCGGAAACCAGATCGCGGCTATTCGCCACCGGATCCACGGCCACATCGGCGTGCGCCAGCGTCACCGCCAGATGCGGCACATACAGGGCGCAATCCACCCAGTCGCCATTGCAGGGCAGCTTGGTGTTATAGACATTCTGAACACCGCTCGTGATCCAGAGAATGTCCTTGCGGCCGGGCAAAGTGGACAGCGTGGTGGCGAGCACTTCGAGTTGGTGGAAGGTCTTTTTCACCTGGTCTTCCTGGCCCAGGTGCGCGGGCCGCGCATGGCTATAGGCCTTCATGGCCTTGTCGAGCGGGTCGGCGACTTGCTGCGGCCAGTTGTGATCATCGGCGGCGGGCGGACCGGCGGGATGGATGGGCACCAATTCGCCCTCCAGGTTCAGCAGGTAGAAATACACGCCATCGCCGGATTCGAGTTTGGGGAGCGACTTATCCAGTGCGTGCCAGGTCTCCAAACGGTCGGGCTGGGTTTCGTTCATCAGATCGAAGAGGATGGCGACGGCGTGCGGCGCCGCGCCGCCCGGACGATTGGAAAATTCGAGTTTGCCTGGAGCGGCGGGCTTCTCCGTGTGCGGCCCGCGGAAGAAGACGATGTTCTGCGGCTTGCCTTGGTCCGTTATTTTGAAGTCGGCGCTGGTCAGGTCGGTGACCGGCTGGCCGGCCGCATCGAGCGCCATCGCGTAGAGGTACATCAGGGACGGCGCCGGGGTCTGTGCCAGAAGCCCGGAGGCCGCCAGGGTGAGGGTGCAAATCAATTTGGTCATACAGAAGACACAGTTTATCGCACCTGATGGGCCGAAATTGGACCTGCTCATCGCCAACCGCGATCGCCGCGCAGCGGCACGAAGCGGCAGAATGTAGCCACGCGCTCGTGGATGACCCCGCCGGATTTCGCGATTACGCGCAATTCCTGATCCGGCGGACCGCCCACCGGTATTACCAGACGGCCGTGATCGGCAAGCTGATCCAGTAACGCATCCGGAATCTGGGGAGCGGCGGCGGGCACGGAGATGCCCTCGTATGGCGCGGCTTCGGGCCAGCCTTGCGAGCCATCGCTGCAAATTACGGTGATGTTTCCGGCCAGGCCCGTCCGCTGCAAATTCTGCTGAGCTTCACGGGCCAGTCCGGGGATCAGTTCGATCGAGATGACGCGGGCCGCCAAAGCCCCCAGCACCGCGGCGTGATATCCGCAGCCGCCGCCCACTTCCAGGACGGTCTCGGCGCCGCGCAACTCCAGCAGTTCGGCCATGAGGGCAATCATGTACGGCTGCGAAATGCTTTGCCCGTATCCGATGGGCAGGGCATCATCCCGATAGCTGCAGACGCGGATGTCGGCGGGCACGAACTCCTCGCGAGGAATGGTAGCCATGGCGTCCAGCACGCGCTGGTCGCGGATGCCGCGCTGGCGCAACTGCTCCACCAGACGGCGGCGCTCGGATGGCCAATTGGGAATCATATAGGCCCCGTCGTTATAATAGCGGTAATGGCGCGCCAAATCACCCTGATACCCGGGGACGGCATTGGACCCGAAGTCGCCGAGGCCACCCAACGGGCGGTGGAGGCGACTGGGGTGGAAGTGGAATGGGAGCGCGTGGAAGCCGGCGCGAAGGCCCTGGAAGACCTGGGGCAACTGCTCCCGGACGATGTGTTCGCCTCGCTGGAGGTGACGCGCGTGGGCCTGAAAGGTCCCACGGCCACGCCCATCGGAGGCGGCCACGCCAGCATCAACGTGGCCTTGCGCAAAAAGTTGGGACTGTACGTGAACTTCCGGCCGGTGCGCATGCTGCCCGGCTTGAAGACCCGCTTCAGCGATCTGGCGTTGGACCTGGCGATCTTCCGCGAGAACACAGAGGATCTGTATTCCGGCCTGGAGCATGAAGTGGTGCCGGATGTGGTGGAGAGCCTGAAAATCATCACCAAGACGGCCTCTATGAGGATTGCGCGGGCGGCCTTCGAATACGCCCGGCGGGAGAGGCGGCACAAGGTGACGGCCATCCACAAGGCCAACATCATGAAGATGAGCGATGGCCTGTTTCTGAAATGCTGCCGCGCGGTGGCGGCGGAGTTCGGCGAGATCCAATACAACGAATTGATCGTGGACAACGCCTGCATGCAACTGGTGATGCGGCCGGAGACGTTCGATGTGCTGGTGTTGCCGAACCTGTATGGCGATATCGTGTCGGACCTGGCGGCGGGGTTGGTGGGCGGGCTGGGCATCGTGCCGGGGGCTAACGTCGGCGACCGGCATGCGATCTTCGAAGCTGTACACGGCACCGCGCCGGACATCGCCGGCAAGGGAATGGCCAATCCAACGGCGCTGATGCAGTCGGCCGCGCTGATGCTGGCGCACGTGCGGGAGCGCGAGGCCGCGGCGAAGCTGCAGCGCGCGGTGGAACGGGTGTACGCCGCCGGGGAACATCTGACGCGGGATGTGGGCGGCACGGCGGGGACGGCGGAATTCACCGATGCGGTGATTGCCGCGATGGTCTAATCCACCAAACCGTTGCGCACGGCGAACCGCACCAGTTCGTTCACGCTGTGCAGATTCAGCTTCTCCATGATGCGGCCGCGGTGCGCGTCCACGGTGTAGACGCTGAGGTTCAATATGGTAGCGATTTCCTTGTTGGTCTTGCCCTCCGCGATCATCTGCAACACCTCGCGCTCGCGGCTGGTGAGCAGATCGATGGGATTCGTCACATGGCGGCGGTAATCGTTGAGCACCGCATCGGAAACGCCGGGGCTCAAATAGCCTTCGCCGCGGGCCACCGCGCGCACCGCGGCCAGCAAATCGCTGGCGATGGAGTCCTTCAGTAAATAGCCGCGCGCGCCGGCACGCAGGATCTCGCGCACATAAACGGAGTCCTTGTGCATGCTGAGCGCCAGCACGCGCGTGCGCGGCGACAGGTCCGCCAGGCGGCGGGTGGCTTCGATGCCGTTCAACTCCGGCATGGCCACGTCCATCACCACCAGGTCGGGCTGCAGTTGGCCGGCCAGATCGAGGGCTTCGCGGCCATTGCCGGCCTCGCCTACGATTTCCATATCGGCCTGCGCGGCCAGGATCATTTTGAATCCCTGCCGCACCACGGCATGATCGTCAGCCAGCAGAATGCGGATCTTGTCTCTCATCGGTTGCACCACGCGCGGGCACGCGGACCTCGATCGCAACGCCCGCGCCGGGTTGGGAATCGACGGTCAGATCGCCGCCCACACTGCGCGCACGCGCTCGCATTCCGATCATACCCATGCCACCCGCCGCCGCGCCAGGGCCCGGCAGACCGCTCCCGTCATCGCGAATGGAAAGGCACACCTGGCCGCCGCGGGTATCGAGCGTGACGACGGCCGTATGCGCCCCGGAATGCCGCGCCACGTTGGTGAGCGCCTCCTGCGCCAGGCGAAACAGGTGCGTCTCAGTTTCGTCGGGCAGTCGTCCCGAGAAGGTGGATCTAAACTCCGTCTGAATTCCGGTGCGATGCGCGAAGCCTTCGCAAAGCCAGCGCAGGCCCGCTTCCAGGCCGAAGTCGTCCAGGATCGTGGGGCGCAGCAATTGCGACATCTGCCGCACGTTGCCGATGGATTCGTCCACCAGGCGCACGCAGTCCTCAATGCGCGCGGCGGGCGAACCTTCCAGGCGCAGCGCCGAGAGGTTGGCCTTGATCGCGGTGAGCGACTGCCCCAGTTCGTCGTGCAGTTCGTGGGAAAACCGGCGCGCGGTGCTCTCCTGATCTTCCAGCATATGCCAGGAGACGCGGCCCAATTCGCTCTCCTGCCATTCCATGCGGTGCAGCAATTGGGCGGTCAAGCGCACGGTGAACGCAGAACAGACCAACGCGAGAGAGAAAAAGGCCACCAGGAATGCAGCCGACTGTTTGACCAGCCGCTCGGAGCGCTGGTCGATTTGATTCTGAGCGGCGACCGCCCGCCGGTAGTTCGCCTCGATCAGCTTGGCGACCACCGAGATGAAAGCTTCGTGGTCGCGAAACAGGGCCTGGGACGAGAATGTCTCAGGTTCGTCCACGCTCAACAGCCGCCGCGCCTCGCCCGAGAAGGCCGCGGAAGTTTGCCGGAGTTGGTCGAAGAGCCGCCGCTGCGGCGTCTGTTCGCCCTCCGCCACCAGGCGGTCGATATTCTGATCCGCGGCGGCCAACTGGGCGAGAATTTGCCCGGAATCGAGTGAGTCCGGGTCGCGCGACAAAGTGGAAAACACCTCGGTCAGACTGGCCTGCTGGCGATGCACCTCTTCCAGCAGCCGGTTGGTAGCCTGCTGTTCGCCGACCAGATGAGCCGCGCTCTCCCGGATGCTCTGGATATTGCCGACGCCGATAAAGGCCCCGGCCAGCATCAAGAGGATCACCAGGGCGAAGCCGGCCATCAGCAGGCGGAGCAGATTACGGCGCGCCGGTGAATGTTCCTTCACAATCCCCCAAGTCCATGATGGCGCGATGGCGGGCAAGCCGGATATCCCCTATCGGGGCTAATAACGGCTACGGATGTGGGCTACGTTTCGGCGCGGATGGCCTGTGCTTTAGTCGTCGCGTTAGCCTGTCGAGTCTATCGTATTGTTTTGCCCATTGCCGGAAGATGGAGTTGACGGGAAAAGATCCCGCAAGGAGAAACGAAAATGAAAAAGACCTTACTCGCGATTACTTTGGCCGCTGCCACGCTGCCTCTGACCTTTGCCGCGCAAACCCCCGCGCCGGCCACCCAACCGGATCAGAAGAGCACGGCGACCACCAAGAAGACCACCAAGTCCGCCAAGCACAGCAGCAAGAAGACTTCGGCCACCAAGAGCACCACCAGCCCCGCACCCAAGAACTAGTAGCGCCTGCCAAACGTGGGCAGGCGTCTACCTGCCCACGTGTAAGCCATCCCGCAACATCGATCGTTTTCAATGGTTCCGCAGGTAGCCGGCCGGGTTGTGCCATTCTAAGATGGTGCATTTCGGCGGCCTCTGGCGCAACTCGGATTTCCTGAAGTTGTGGGCCGGTCACACCATTTCTCAGATTGGATCGTGGATCACATTGGTGGGGCTGCCGTTGACGGCTGCCATTCTGCTGAAAGCTACGCCGATGCAGATGGGCATCTTGAGCGGCGCCAGCGCGGCGGCCGTCCTGGTCTTCGGATTGTTTGCCGGCGTGTGGGCCGATCGTTTGCGCCGCCGTCCTATTCTGATCTGGGCGGACCTGGGACGCGCGGCCGTGCTGGCCACCATTCCCATCGCCGCGGCGCTTCATCGCCTGAGCATGGGCCACCTGGTGGCGGCGGCGGCCGTAACGGGCGTGTTCACCGTTTTCTTCGATGTGAGCTACCAGGCCTATCTGCCGTCGCTGGTGAGCGCGGAAAGAATATTGGAAGGCAACAGTAAGATGGCGCTTTCCGCATCGCTGGCCGGAGTCGTAGGACCGGGACTCACGGGCGTGCTGATCCAAACCATCACGGCGCCGGTAGCCATTTTGTTCGATGCGGTTTCATTCGTCGTGTCCGCGCTATCGGTCGGTCTGATCCGCAAGCCCGAGCCGGCGCCCCGGCCCGCCGCGTCGCCACATATCGGACGGGAGATTCAGGAGGGTCTGCGCGCTTGCTGGCGGGAGCCGGTTCTGCGCGCCATTCTGTTGCGGACGGCAACGGGGTCCGTGTTCCTCGGTTTCGCGAGCAGCCTATACGTGCTCTTCGCGGTGCGAGAACTTAAGCTGAGCGCCTTGCTGCTGAGCGCGGTCATCGCGGTGGGCGGCGCCAGCGACACCTTCGGCGCGCTGATCGCCCAGCGGGCCGTGCGGCGTCTGGGCGTGGGGAATGCCCTGATCGGCGCGGCGCTGGTCACGGGTGTCGCCTCACTGCTGCCCCCGCTGGCGCGCGGGCCGGTCTGGACGTGTGCCGCGATCCTGGCGCTGGCGCAACTCGGCGACATGGCCTGGTCGATTTACAGTATCAGCGAACTGAGCGTGCGCCAGGCGATCGCACCGAAGCATGTTTTGGGTCGCGTGAATTCCGCGATGCATCTGACTTTCCGCGGCGTCCTGCCCTTGGGAGCGTTGGCCGGCGGCGCGCTGGCCGAGTACGTGGGGCTGCGCCCCGCCTTGCTGGCAGGCGCGGCGGGATTCCTGCTTTCGAACTTGTGGCTGATCTTCTCGCCGGTGCGCCACTTGCGCGAACTTCCGGCGCCGGCGCCGGTAAGTTAGCATCGGGTGTATGCTTCTGGTGCGCCGCTATGCCTGGCGCGTCCTGCCGTTACTGCTGTTGCTGGCCTTCTATTGGCCGGGCCTGACCAACTGGTTTTATCAGGACGATTTCGGCTGGCTGAATCTGCGGCACGATGTACAATCGCTGCGCGATCTGGGGCCCGCGCTGTTCGCGCCCAAAGCGCACGGCAACATCCGGCCCCTGGGCGAGAACGCCTACTTTCTGGTGCTGTCGTCGCTGTTCGGCGTGGATGCGCTGCCCTTCCGCATCTGCGCGTTTGGTTTTCAAATGGCCAGCCTGCTGCTGCTGGGCAGCATCGTGGCGCGGCTCACCAAATCGCGCGCGGCCGGGTTCTGCGCCCAGATATTGTGGATGGCCGACTCCGGGCTGGCCGCGGCTATGTGCTGGACGTCCATCTTCAACCAGATCCTGAGCGGATTCTTCTTCTTACTGGCGTTCTGGTTTTTCCTGCGGCACATCGAAAGCGGCGCGGCACGGGACGCCGCCGGTCACTGGGCGGCATTTGTATTGGGTCTGGGCGCGCTGGAGATCAACGTGGTGTATCCGGCGATTGCGGCGGCGTACGCGCTGCTATTCGCGCGCGCGCATTTGAAGAAGGCACTGCCGACGTTCGCGGTCTCCGCGCTGGCGATCGGCGCGCACTTCCACTTCGCGCCGGCGCCCGGCGCTGGCGTCTATGCCTTGCACTGGGACGGCGGAATTTTCGGCACTTTGTGGACGTATTGGATGTGGGCCTTGGGTCCCTCGCGTTCGATAGCATGGCTGCTCACCGGCGCAGTCCTGGCACTGCTGGTGTGGTGCACGGTGAAGAGGCAATGGCTCGGCATCTTTGGGATCGCATGGTTTGCGATCACCATCGGCCCGTATCTGCAGCTCAGCGAGCACAAGATGGATTATTACCTGACGGTGCCGGCGATCGGCATCGCCATATTGGGGGGTTGGGCCATGGCGCGCGTCTGGCGGCCGGCGCTGATAGGCGCGGCGATCTATCTGACGGCGTGCGTGCCGCATGCCTGGTCGATCGTGCAGTGGAATCACGCGCGCGGCACACGCGTGGAAGACATGGTCTTAGGCGTGGCGCAGATCCACGAGGCGCAGCCTGGCCAATACATTTTGCTCGATGGTGTCGATTCGGACCTATTCTGGTCGGGCATCGCGGACCTGCCGTTCCGCGCCATGGAGATCCCGCATGTGTACCTGTCGCCGGGGTCGGAAGCGCGCATCCAGGCGCCGGCCGATCTGGTCGTCAAATACGTTCTGCCGGAGGCGCCGGCGTGGCGTGCGCTGCAGGATGGCCGCTTGGCGGTGTACCAGGCCGGCGACGGCGCCCTGCGTAACGTCACCTCCCGCTACCGTACGATGGCCGGCGCTGTTTGGAAACCGGAGACGCCCCGCTTCATCAACCTCGGCGACGATGCTTTCGCGGCGTATCTGGGCGCGGGATGGGAGCCGTGCGCGCAGGGATACCGGTGGCTGCGCGGCACCGGCACGGTAAGGATCGGCGGCGCGCGCCAAGCCGGCGAGCGCCTGCATGTCGGTATATTTCGCACCACCCCGTTTCAGCTTCTGGTGCGCTTCAATGGCGTGCCGGTGACCGCGGAGATCTCGCACCGGGGCGGCGAGTTGACCGAGTTGGTATTCCCCGCCGGCGCCGGGCCGGAGATCCAGGTGACATTGGAGAATTTGGAAAGCGAACCGCTGCGCTTCGGCTACCTGGAAGTAAATTAGCTTGCCCCGTAATCGGGCCGGTGGACGAAGCGTTCCATAAAACGCTCGGGCGCGCTCAGCGGAGTGAATCCGTACCCGGCGTAGAGACCTTGGGCGTCCTTGGTGGCCAGTATCCAGCGGCGGAGCGACGGCAGGCGTGGATGGCCGGTGACGACCCCGATGAGCCACTTGCCAAGACCCTGTCCCTGAAACTCCGGCAGCACGAACACATCCGCCAGCCAGGCAAAGGTGGCATAGTCCGTTACCACGCGCGCGAATCCGATCTGCGCGCCGCCGCGGTACATGCCGAACGCCAGCGAGTTATCTATGGACCGCTGAACTATGTCGCGCGGCCGCCCTGCCGCCCAGTAAGATACGGTGCTCAAATATTGGTGGATCAATGCCACGTCCAGGCGCGCCGGGTCGGTGCTGATGGTGTACTCGCCTTGCCGCCATTCTTCCGTCATGCAGACAGGATACGACGCGGCGGGCGTGATGAGACAATGGTGATATGCGGATTCTGCTGTTCAGCGGCAAGGGAGGCGTGGGCAAGACCAGCCTGGCCGCCGCGACCGGCGTGCAACTGGCGCGCCTGGGTTATCGCACGCTGGTGATGAGCGTCGACCCGGCGCACAGCCTGGCCGATTCCTTCGATCTGGAAACCAGCCTGTTCCACGAGAAAACCGGCGATCCGTACCCGATCAGCGACAAGCTGGCGATTCACGAAGTGAATATCCAGAAGGAGATCAAGCGGCACTGGCGCGAGATCTCCGCGTACGTGATTTCGGTGCTGCGCACCACCGGCATCAGCGACGTGGAAGCCGAGGAGTTGGCCATCCTGCCGGGCATGGAAGAACTCAGCGCCATGATGTGGGTGAACCAGTTCCGGCGCGAGCAACGCTACGACGTCATTGTGCTCGATTGCGCGCCCACGGCCGAATCCATGCGCTTCGTCAGTATGCCAACCACTCTCGACTGGTACATGAAGCACATCTTTCCGTTCCAGCGCACCGTGCTGAAAGCGGTGCGGCCGCTCGCCAACCGGGTATCGCCGGTGGAACTGCCCACCGACAGTTACTTCGCCAATATCCAGGATCTGTTCGGAAAGCTGGACGGCATCGACGAACTGCTGGAGGATCCGCGCCTGACCAGCGTGCGCCTGGTGACCAATCCGGAGAAGATGGTGCTGCGCGAGACGCAACGCGCGTTCGTGTACTTCTCGCTGCACGGCTTGACGGTGGATAGCGTGATCGTGAACCGCGTGCTGCCGGAGACCGTCACCGACGCTTTTTTTTCGGAATGGCGCGAATCGCAGCAGCGCATCCTGCAGGAGATCGACGCGTATTTTTCGCCGGTGCCGGTGAAGCGCGTGCCGCTGTTCACGCACGAAGTGCTGGGCGCCGAGCGGTTGAACGAACTGGCGACGTCGCTTTATGGCGACAACGAGGACCCTTCCGCCGTCACGCGCACGGAAGCGCCCTACACTTTCGCCAAGCGCGACGAGCATTACGAAGTGCGCCTGATGCTGCCGTTCGCGATCAAGGGCGAGGTGGGGCTGTTCAAGAAGGGCGACGAACTGGTGGTGCAGATCGGGACGCTGCGCCGGCACATCGGCCTGCCGACTTCGATGGCGGCCCTTTCGCCGGCGCGCGCAAAGTTGGAGAATAAAGTATTGACCGTGGAGATGAGGGAGACTTAACTATGGGAAACGAAACGAAAGCCGCCGATGCTCCGGGTTGCTTTTATTGTTTGAACGTGAAGCCGTTCGTCCGGCACGTGTGGTCGGAAGCGACGAAGGATCATTTCCGCAATTCGCGGGTGGAGTTTTTGAAGGGCCTGCGCAGCATCATCGACGAGCGAATTAGTCACATGGCGCAGCATGAGGCCAAGGGCACGCGGGTTACGGTGGAGTAGGTTACTGTTGCGAGCCTGCCGCGGCCTTGCGGATTTGGGCGACGAACTCGTCGACCGCCTTCTGTTGGTCCGGCATAGCGGCGGATAGCCTTTCGTGCAAGGCGGCGAGAGGCGGCTCGATATCCTGGCCCGTAGATGCAGCTTCGAATACCGGCGCAATCAACTGCTTCAGTTCCTCCGGCATCTCCGGTGCATCGGTTTCCTGCGCGCGGGCCATGTCCAAAACTTTTTGCAGGGCTTCGTCGCCGGTAGCGGCATTTTCGGTTGGGAGACGCGAGAATAACTCGCGGAAGCGCACGCCTTCGACGCGTTCGACGATTTCGCAAAGCTGCTCGAAGTTGGCGGGCAGTGGCGGCGGGCTAGGGGAGAATCCTGAAAGATCGAGGGATAGCGCCTGAACGGCGTTGGCCAGGAACCCGTCACTCGTCTGAAGCCAGATCACGGCGCTGGCCAGCCGGTGGGCAAGCGCTGTTTGCGGATCGCTCCGGGATCCCATGATGTTGGCGAGGTTAAAGTGGCACGCGGCGCATTCGCAAAGCGCGCCCGAATAATAGACATAACGAAGCGCTGTGTGTTCGTAGGCAACCGCCTCCCCTAGGTGGCCGATCTCAGCCTCCAAGTTCGCGAGCCCAATGAAAACCCTGCCTAACAGGGCAGCATCAGGAGGGTCCTCGAACTGCCGCCGACACTCCAGGAGCAACCGCTGGGCTTCTGAGTACCGCTGCAAGTGTCTCAAAGGTCCGTTGTCATTGAAACGTTTACGGGCGATCTCGTGGGCTGTTGCGCCGCGGGCTTTTTTAATCTCGATGATCTCCCTGTTGAAGTCCAGCGCCTCTTGCCACCTGCGATCCCTCAGGGCGGCTTCGCGCCCCGTGTCCAGTATGGTCTCCCTAACGTTCCACGGGCTGACCGACTCCTCTGCCTCTCCAGATTCGCGCATTCCTTGCATCTGTTCCCGTAGGCCCTTCACGGCTTCCAGCACTTCATCGTACCTGCCTAGGTCTACCAGGATCTGCGGGCGCACCGCCTCGACCAAAAGCTGTGTCCAGGGGCCGAGGCCCGCCCGCCGCGTTAGGTTCCTTAAGTCCTCCACCTCGCCGAGGGCTTCCTTGGCCCGCCCCGTTTTCCACAACAGCTTGATCAGATCGTGCGCAGCACAAGAAGCGGCCCTGAATTGGCCAGTGTGCTCGGCATCGGCCAGCACACGCCGCGTGATCCGCTCGGCCTCTTCAACCTGGCCCAATCCGGCTAGCGTGCCAGCGAGCACACCCGCGTCCTCCAGACCTTTCGGAGTCCGTTCGGTGGCTTGCGCTATTCGCCGGAGGAGCGGCACGACGGCGGCGAGGGTCTCGGGTGATGTGTCGCGGGACGTGACCTCCTCCAACAGCGCGGACGCTCGATCCCATTCGCTGCGGCGCATAAGGTAGGGAACCGCGCTGCGGCCGCCCCGCAGGATCATCGGTCCGCCGCCGCTCATTTCCCTTTCCTGACTACGCACAAATACAGCCTGCCAGAACGCCGCCAGTTCCTCATCTGTAGCGGCCTGGCGAGCCTCGCCCGCTTGCGCTCGTCCTGCCTCAGCGACGCCTGGATGAATATGATATTCCGCGCCTTGCGTGACGACCTCGAGCAGGCCTGTTTCGCCTGCCGCGTCCGTGAGAGCATCAAAAGCGGGTGCCTCGCCGGGCTTGCTAAGCCGCTTCCAATAGTCGGACCAGTTGGCCTCTATGATCGGCCCTTCCCTGTCTCCCTCCTCCAGACAGCAAAGGAAATAGAAGAACTCCCGCGCGTCGGGCGCCAGCGAGTCCACCAGCGAAGCGGTCCACGCGCCGAGAGTCGCCAGAAACTCCGGCGCGCCCAACGCCGATTGACCCTCGTCAAAGAACGCAGCCAACGTGGCCTTACCCACCGGGCTTGCAGACTCCGCGCGTTCCAGATGCCCTTTCAGCGCCTCCGCGCTAGCCGCCTGCTTTTCGGCAAAATCGATCAGCTTCGGATGCCCCTGTACAACCTCCAGCGTGCGCCTGACCAAAGGCCGGCTCCGATCGTCCCGCAACAGCCGCCCGAGATTCGGCAACTGGCGCGCCAGCAGTGCAGCCTCGTCGAGCGATAGCGAATGCACCGCCAATTCCAGCAGATGGCGGTTGGCGGGCACCGGCCGGACGCGCGAGGTCAGCAGCAGCCGCGATTGGCCGTCATGATCGAGCATGGCCGCGATCAGCTTCGCCCAGCGCTCATCGCGCCACTCGCCACTAGTAGGGCGCAGCAGCGATTCCAGATTATCGAGCACGAAGAGGACGCTGTGCTTGCGGAGGAATTCGGTCACGCGCGGCAGGAACGCCTCGAATTTCGCCGTCTCAGCCGATGCCGCAATCAGCAGCGGAGGCGGCTTGAGTTCCTCCAACTGTGTCTCCCACGCGGAGGCAAAAGCGGCCAGTGCGCCGACGATCTCGTGGCCTTCTTCCGGCGCCTTGTACCAGACGAAATGCGTGAACCGCTGCAAGTCCTCGTAGTGGAACGCCAGTTCCAGGGCGCAGGCCGTTTTGCCACCGCCCGCCATGCCGTGGAACAGCACGCCGGTGTGACGGCTCTTCGGAGCCAACGCACGGCTGGCCTCGGAGAGAACCCCGACCCTTCCCACGAAGTGCTCACCGGGCCGCATCGCGAAGAACGCCATTCCGGGGCGCTCGGCATCCGGCGGGACATCCTGCATGACCGGCGCCTGCAAGCTCAACTCGGCGCATTGCCGGCCAAACAGCGCCGGCGTCGCAATGGAGAGCGGGCCGTCATCGTCCCCGGCGGCTTCGTTGAGCGCGGTTTGCAAAGCGCTTGGTAAAGTCTGGCCCTGCTCCAGGACGCCGCCGTACAGGTTCTCGGCGAGGTCAATGGCGAAGGCATCGCCCACCGGATAGCGCATGGCGACGACAGCGCAATCCAGGTCGCGCACCAGCG